>NZ_OZ026469.1:747187-1120781 GCF_964019755.1 Spiroplasma endosymbiont of Polydrusus cervinus | reverse complement strand
TTAACTTCATCTCCAATAATGTTACCGTTATTAATTATAAATAAAAGATGTGGAAAAGTATTAAAAAATGATTAAAATTAATAAAAATTAAGAGTTTTCCACATTAAATATTTTTTTTATGCTTAAAATCATTGTATTTATTGATTATTTCCATGCTTTTCCACATTATTAACATTTTATGGTGCAAATTATTTTTTTGCTATAATTAATATTGTATATTGTAAAACTAAATCATAAAATGGATTGGCAACCCTTTTTAGGATACTTTTTATATGGACTGTTGTTTTCTAAATTCAACAGGTGTTAAATAATTTAAACTACCGTGAATTCGAATATTGTTATATCAATGCACAAAGTCAAATAATTTGTATTTTAATTGGGTTAAATTTATAAATTTTTGCCCCTTGATAAATTCTATTTTAAAACTTTTGTAAGTTGTTTCAGCCACAGCATTGTCATAAGGACAACCTTTATTGCTTAATGATCGTTTGATGTTAAAAGTACTTAAGATATTATCAATGATTTTATTTTTAAATTCATTACCCCGGTCAGTATGAAATAACGTAATTTGTTTTAATGGTCTTGTAATTGAATAAAAGGCTTTTTGCACTAGTTGGGCTGTTTTATTTCTCCCGGCACTATAGCCAATTATTTCACGATTAAACAAGTCAATTAATAAACAAATATAATGTCATTTAACACCAACTTGAACATATGTTAAATCACTAACAACAACTTCATTTGGTTGTTTATTATTAAATTCACGGTTTAAAACATTGCTAATTTCGTCGTTATTAACCACTGACTTATGATTGCGATATTTTAATTTGGTGTATTTAGATATTAACTGATTTTTAATCATAATTTGGCGAATTTTTCTTCGCGATAAGATATAGACTGCACCCAAAAGAGTAAGTAAAAAAAAGTCTTTGCTAAACTTTAAAGGAGGTGTATTTTTATATGGCAAGAAAAGGACAAAAATTTAATAAATATACAGCATATTTTCGAAAAATGATAGTACAAGAGGTTAAAAATAATAGTATAAGTTTTATTGCAAAAAAATATCAAATTAATAAAAAAAACTGTTGCTTCATGGTATGAAAATTTTAAGAAAGGAATTTTAAACACCAATAAAGGTCCAAAAGAATCATTTGAAAAAAGAGATTTAAACTATTACAAAGTTAGGTATGAATTACTAAAAAAGTTTCATGACTTTTACAATTAAATAAAAGAAAAATTGTATCTTTTATCAAAGAAAACATTAATAAATATCCACTAAATTTATTACTTGATATAACAGATTTAAAGCGTAGTTATTGAGATAAATATAAAAATTATTCAAGTAATGGTAAGGATAGCGAATCATTAAAAAATATTGTAAAAGTCTATGAAGAAAATTTAAAACAATTTGGTTATCGTCGAATTACCAAATATTTAAAAGAAGATTATGGCATTGTTTATAATGCTAAGAAAGTATTGCGAATTATGAAAGAAAATAATATTCAAGCTGAATATGTAAAGCGTATGCGTAGAAAAATATTAATAAAACAAAATAGAAATAAAAATATAATTAAATATCCTGATTTAGTAAATCGTAATTTTAATGATATTAAAGAAAGATTTTCAATTTTATTTACTGATGTAACTTATTTAATTTGAAATGGTAAAAAACATTATCAATCAACAATACTTGATGGATATACTAAAGAAATTATTGATGTAAAATGATCAAAATTTAATAATAACAAACTTGTAATTGATAATTTAAATGATGCAATTAATAAAATTAAAAAAATAAAAAAAGATCTAAATAAAACAATAATTCATTCAGATCACGGATATCAATATACATCTAAAGATTATAATAGTAAATGTTTAGATAACAAAATTATAATTTCAATGGGTAAAAATTATCATTGTGCAGACAACATTATTATTGAGAGTTTTCATTCATTACTTAAAAAAGGAACAATCCATAATAAAAATTATAAATCTCATAATGAATATATTAATGATGTTAAAAAATGAAATAAATGATATTCAAACCAAAAAAGAAAAATATATAATAAATGAAAGTTTGTAAACCTTTTTATTAATACTTACTAAACGGGGTGCAGTCTATATATTAAATACCACAATTAGACCTTGCTTGGAAAATTTTACATCAAGACAATAATTTAAAAAATTTTTTTAAATTAAATTAGTGTTTGTTAAGATTAGTAAAATTTATTTTTTGTTGTGTTTAATTTTATTAACTTTTTATGATTTAGTTTTACAGTATACAATAAAAGGAATTAAAATGTTATAATGATTATAAGTACCGAATTAAGAGAAAGGGGATTACCATGTTTTTATCATTTCTGATCATAGCACAAAATAATCAAACAAAGTTAATGAAGACTTTAATTTCAATTAATGAACAAACCAGTAATGATTATGAAATTATTCTTGTTGACGATAGTGGCTTTCAATCAAAATCACCACTCTTAGAATTTATGAATGAATGTTTCTATAAATTGGGGAAACAAATCCAAGTAATTATAAATTTGCGCAGTCAAGGCTTTTCATATGGCATTAATACCGCCATTGCTGCTTCCAAAGGGGAATTTTTCATGATTATTGACGAAGGACAAATAATTCATAAAACGGCAACCGCCGTTTTAAAAAAAAAGGTTGCAACATATCAAGTGGAACATAAAAAAATTGATATGGTTGAATTTCGTATTCATTATTCTAATTCCAAAGAAACAAGTGAAATTTGAAATAAATGTGATGTTTTATTATCTCCCAAAACAAATAAGGAAGTGTTAGCATATACTGATTGTACTATTTTTAGCAAGATCTTTCGGCGTAAACTTATTTTACAAAAAAATATAACCTTACTGGATTATCGTCGTACTGATGCTTACTTTATTTATAATGTCTTGGTTTATACGAGTGGTTTTTTAGCAATTAAAGATGTTTTGGTTGATTATGATTTAGGCGTTATTACCTATAGTGTTTTTGATTTAATTAAACAATGAATTTATATTTTTAATTTATATCGTGATTTAAACTTATACCGGGAATATCAAGAGGAATTAGAGTATGTATTTCTTCGTTTTTGTTTAGTAACATTTTTAGAGATTGTTAGTTTACAAAAGAATAAAAAATTGTCAATTAAAGCTATTCATAGTGCTGAGAATAAATTAGAGCGTCGTTATAAGAGTTTTTTAAAAAATAAATATATTAAAGATATCAAAGATCCTCATTTTAAAATAATTGTTGCGGATATTAAAGGATATATTAAAAATTGAAAATTGGAAAATACAAAATAAATTATGCAAACATTAGAAAATAACAAAAATTATTCAAAAGTTGATAAGAATGGTTTAGCTGTGACGATGATAAAAAATAAAGAGGAGGAAGACGACTATCAAATTCATCAATTAGCCCGGCCAATGCGGGTTATTTTTGCTCGTTTTTTAGATATTATTTTAGCGAGTTTAATTCCTTTAACGTTAACTTTGACCATGAAATATTGAGATCAAAAGCAGACAATTTGAGTGCCGATAGGAATTATTAGTATTACTTTTTTACTTTTTTTCGTATATTTTGTTATTATTCCTTATTTTTGAGATGGGAAGACAGTTGGAAAGTTTTGTTGTCAAATTAAATTAGTTACGAATGCCGCGAAATTAAAATTAGTGGTTATTTTCACCCGTGAATTATTTATTATTTTTTTACCATGATTTGTTGTTTTACTGACAAATTTAACTTTAAATCTAATTTTTAAAGTTAGTTTAAGTAATCTGTTTGGAACAAGTAGTAAAAATCCAATTGCATTAATTATTATTCGTATCGTTACAACCATTTATTTTTTATGATATTTGGGGTTAATTTTTGGTTTAGTCTTAAATCCGAATCATCAAATTTTATTTGATCAACATTTTCATTTATTTAATGTGAAGAGAAAACCCACTGTGAAAAAACACCCCAAAGCCCCCAAAGAATTAATTACAAGAAAAATCAAACATGTTCATTTAACAGAGAACCAACCGGGGAATATTGCGGATGAAATTTTAAAAGAAATTGATGAATTATAAGGTAAAATAGAATTGTTTGTAGAGAGAGGCAGAATATTATGACAAATGAATTTATTGAAAGTTTAAATCCGAATCAACGCGAAGCTGTTTTAGCAATTAGTGGCCCAGTGCGGATTATTGCGGGAGCTGGTACTGGTAAAACTGGGGTTATTATTAATAAAATTGCATATTTAATCCGCTATGCTAATTTAGAACCAAGACGGATTTGCGCTGTGACATTTACTAACAAAGCAACGAATGAAATGAAAGAACGAATTGTTGATTTAATTGGCGATAGTGGGCAACGTTGTATGATTGCAACTTATCATGCCTTATGTGTGCGGATTTTACGCGAAGATATTATTCATTTAAATTATGATCGCCAGTTTAATATTATTGATATGGCAGATCAAGAAAGTATTTTACGTAATATTTATAAAATATTGAATATTAAATATGATGCCCAAGAAGCAAAAAAAGTTAAGAACTTTATTTCTAATTGAAAAAATGATTTTATTAGTCCGATGAATGCCAAAGTTACGGCTGTTGGTGATGAAAAACGGTGAGCAGCCGTTTATCAACTTTATGAAAACCGTTTGCGGGAAATAAATAGTGTTGACTTTAATGATTTAATTTTATTAATGCATAAGTTATTTAAAAATAATTTAGAAGTGTTACAAAAATGACAAAAGCGATTTGATTATTTTTTAGTTGATGAGTTTCAAGATACCAATGAATTACAATTTGATATTATTAAATGATTAATTGGGGATAACCATAATATTACTGTTGTTGGGGATCCAGATCAAACAATTTATTCATGACGTGGAGCAAAAATTGATTTAATTTTAAATTTTGATAAGTATTTTAGTCCTACTCAAACTATTGTGTTAGACCAAAATTATCGTTCAACACAAAATATTCTATCTTTAGCTAATAAATTGATTGAACATAGTAAAAAGCGGATTAAAAAGGATTTGTTTACTGTTCAAGCAACCGGGCAATTACCAATTTTATATCATGGGATTAATAGTAGTGATGAAAGTGATTTTATTGCGCGGAAAATTAAGGATTTAATTAAAACGGAAGATTATCGTTATAATGATGTCTTAATTTTATATCGGGCTAATTATTTATCACGGGATTTAGAAATTGCTCTGGCGGACTATGGGGTTTCATATCTTATTTTTGGAGCTTTTAAGTTTTATGAACGAAAAGAAATTAAAGATGCCCTTGCATTTTTAAAGATAATTATAAATAATGATCCGTTAGCAATCGAACGGGCTTTATCATTGACACCAAAAATTGGCCCAAAAGCAATTGAACAAATTATGCAAATTTTAAAAGAGCAGAAAATAACGTTTACAACCTTATTAACTGAACAATTTGCTTTGTTACCAGTAACATTCCAACATAGTTTAAGTAAATTACAAGTAGCCTTTTTAAATGCTCTTGCTGAATTACCAACAGTTAAAACAGTGGGAAGTCTTTTAACCTTGCTCTTGGATAAAACAGGTTATTTACAACGCTTACGGGATAATTTTGAAGAAGAACGCGAAGAAAATATTTTAGAATTAATTGCTTCAGTTACTAAATTTGATAATCAAAATAAGAATTTAAACGGTGTTGAATTATTAAGCAAATTTTTACAACTGGTTTCATTACAAACGGATAGTGATAGTGATAATTTAACGGATAATGCTGTTTCTTTAATGACAATTCATAATTCCAAAGGATTAGAGAAAAAAGTTGTCTTTATTGTTGGGTTAAATGAAGGAATTTTTCCAACCATGCAAGCCATCAAAGGGGGGCATGAACCGTTAGAAGAAGAACGCCGAGCCTTATATGTCGCGATTACAAGAACAAAAGAATTGTTGTTTTTAAGTTATGCTGATGGATATTCATTTGTCACCGGAAATGAACGGTTTGAATCGCGTTTTATTAAAGAATTAAATGATGATTTTTATGAAAAAGTTAATAGTGAATGATTATTAATGAAGGTAAAACCAAGTCCTATTTTTCATAACAACCACAATGATAAACAGGCCCGAACAACTTTTCATCTTAATAAAAATGTTGAACCATCTTTTAAAACTAACCGGTGAAAAGTAGATGATACGGTTAATCATGAATTATTTGGGATTGGGTTTGTTATTAAAATTATTGCCCAAAATGTTCAAATTGTTTTTCCAAGTCCGTTTAATGTCAAAATTATTTCAGCGGATAGTCAAGCAATTAAAAAAGTTTGTATACTGTAAAACTAAATTAAGGGAGAATTATAAAATGAAGATAAAGTCATATGGTAAGTTTAATTTAACCTTAGAAGTTTTCTACAAAAATAAGTTAAAAAAAATGCACCGTAGTCAGAGTATTATTTTCCCTTATCAGGAAGAATATGATTTTGTTGAGGTGTTACCGTATCAAGGTCAACAGACAATTTTTACTTGTAATAAGAAAGAACTTGATTGACATAATAATACTATTTTAGATGCTTATCATAAATTTATTGATATGTTTCCAAAATTTAAATCAACGCCAATTCATATTCATTTAATTAAAAATACAACAATTGGGTCAGGGCTCGGCTATTCTGCAAGTAATGCCGTGGCACTGATTAAACTTATTTGTAATTTTTTTAAAATTAATTATTTTTCTAGAAAAATTAAAAAATTAATTCGAAATCTTAGTTCCGATGCATTATTTTTTTATCTTGAAAAACCAGCAATAATATCAGGATATGGTAATAAAATTAAGTATTTAATAACGAATCAAATTAATAAATATCAGATTATAAATCTTAAAATTATTGATTCAAAAATCTCATCAATTACTAAAGATGTTTATCATGAATTTGATCATAATTATCAATACTATAAAACAAAGAAAATAATTAATAATCTTTACTTTAATATGTTACAACAACCAGCTTTTAAAATTAGTCCAAAATTAAAAAAATTTTATATTGCTTTAAAAAAAGAATATCAATATGCCATGTTATCTGGAAGCGGGGGCGCTTTTATTGTCTGATAATTTAATTTTAAAGTACACTTTAAAATTAAATTAGGCTATAATTGGACATAAATGAGGAGATTGTAAAATGAAAAAAGTATTGTTAATTGATGGAAATTCTTTGCTTTTTAGGGCATTTTATGCCACAGCTTATAATGGCGAAATGTTAAAAAGTTTAGATGGAACACCAACAAATGCTGTTTATACTTTTGCTAATATGTTGAATAAAATCTTAAAGGTAAATAATTACAATAGTGTTGTTGTTGCTTTTGATAAAGGCAAAAAGAATTTTCGGCATGATTTATTAGAGAACTATAAAGATGGTCGGAGCAAAACGCCAAATGAATTAATTGTCCAATTTCCGATTGTTAAAGAATTTTTAGATAGTTACCAAATTCCATATTTAGAACAAGAAGGATATGAAGCAGATGATTTATTAGGGTGTTTAGCAAAAGTTGCTGAGCAAGAGAATTACTATGTTGATATTTTTTCAAGTGATAAGGATTTATATCAATTAATTACTGACAAAACAAATATTTTAGTTCCTCGACAAGGGGATAGTGCCGATGTTATTGACCAAGCTGCTTTAGCAGCAAAGTGAGGAATCAAGTCTTCTCAAGTTCCTGATTTAAAAGGATTAATGGGTGATTCTTCTGATAATTTAAAGGGTGTTCCTGGTGTTGGCGAAAAAACAGCCGTAAAATTAATTAAGAAGTATGATTCAATTGAAAATTTATATGATAATATTGACCAAATTAAAGGTGCGGTACAAAAAAAAATAATAAAGCATAAAGATAGTGCTTTATTATGTAAAAAGGTAGCTACTATTTTTTGTGATGTTAATTTGGAACAATTTTCTTTTATTCCATTCGAACCAAAGCAAGAAGTTCTAATGCAGTTTTATTTAAAATATAATATGAACTCATTTGTAACAAGATTATTTAATAATAAGGAAAATGATGTTCAAAATACTAGTTTAAAAGTTAAAATTATTAAAGCATGGCAATCTGAATTTAATGAAGATAACACGACGGTTTATTTAGAATTATTAGATGAAAACTATCATAATTCAGAAATTATTGGCTTTGGAATTGTTAATTCAAAAGGTGTTTTTTATTTTGATTATATTGATGCAAAGCATGATAAGTTATGACACCAATTTTTAAGTGACAACAAATATCAGAAGCTAACTTATCATGCCAAGAGTTTAATTGTGGTTTTAGCGCGGGATAATATTTTTGTGAAAAATATTACTTATGATATGATGCTTGCCAGTTATGTTTATAATTCAAATGTTAAAAATAGTTTAGATACTTATATTAATTTATTTGATAAAAAACAAATTTTAACTGATGAATTATTTTATGGCAAAGGGGTAAAAAAACAAATTCCTACTGATGTAATTAAATTGAGTCAGTTTATTGGTGAAAAAGCATCATATATTCATAAGTTAAGACCAAAAATTATTGAGTTATTGAAAAGCAATCAACAGTATGATTTATATCATAATATTGAATTACCAACTGCTTTTGCCTTGGCTCGAATGGAAATTAATGGGGTTAAAGTTGACCAACATGAGTTAACAACGCAAACAGTACGGATTGAAAAAATTGTTCAAGAATTAAATGATGAAATTAATCATCTTGCCCAAAAAGAAATTAATCCTAATTCACCGAAACAAATTTCAGAGTTATTATATCAAGACTTGGCATTACCTGACCGGAAAAAGGGGTCAACGGCGCAAGAAACCTTAGAAGAAATTAAAGCTAATCATAGCATTATTCTTAAAATATTAGATTATCGAAAATATCAAAAATTATATTCAACGTATTTAAAAGGGATGGAAAAATATATTTTTTCCAATGGGAAAGTTCATACGATTTATAAGCAAACTTTAACAAATACTGGGCGTCTTTCTTCAGTGGAACCTAATATGCAAAATATTAGCATTCGCGATGAAATCCAAAAAGAGGTTCGTAAAATTTTTGTTGTTTCATCAAGTAATAATGTTTTATTATCATGCGATTATTCGCAAATTGAATTACGGATTTTAGCGCATATGTCAAAAGATCAAGATTTAATTACTGCTTTTAATAACAATGAAGATATTCATACTAATACGGCAATGAAAATTTTTAATTTAACAAAAGATGAAATTACGCCAAATATTCGCCGTAGTGCCAAAACAGTTAATTTTGGGATTATTTACGGAATTAGTGATTTTGGTTTGGCAACTGATTTAAATATTTCTGTTGCGAAAGCAAAAGCAATTATTAGTAATTATTATCAACAATTTCTGACAATTAAGGCTTTTATTGAAAGCCAAATTAAATTTTGTAAACAAAATGGTTATGTTACAACAATTTTTAATCGGAAACGCTATGTCCCAGAAATTAATGATCGTAATTATATGCAACGTGAATTTGGGAAACGAATTGCGATGAATATGCCAATTCAAGGGAGCGCTGCGGATATTATTAAAATTGCTTTAAAAAATATTGACCAAGAATTTTTAAAATTAAATTTAAAAGCAAAAATTATTTCCCAAATTCATGATGAACTAATTTTTGAAATACCACAAAACGAATTAACGCAAGTTCAAAAGATTGTTAAAACATTAATGGAAGATTCAACCCAATTAGATGTAAAGTTAACAGTTGATATGAAAACCGGCTTAAGTTGATATGATTTAAAATAATCTTAAATCATATCAATATTTTTTATAAAATATGATTCTTTATTAACAACTTATTTTTTATTATGTAAATTGTAATATGAAGTGCAATAAATCAAATGAGAAAGGAGTTGATTTATGTGTAAATTGTAAATACCTTGCTTGGAAAATTTTACATCAAGACAATATTTTAAAAAAGTTTTTTTAAATTAAATTAGTGTTTGTTAAGATTAGTAAAATTTATTTTTTGTTGTGTTTAATTTTATTAACTTTTTATGATTTATTTTTACAGTATACACTTAGTTTATTAAAAAATAAGAGAAGCTGAAAGGAATGTTCCTCTTATTTTTTTATTTATATTAATTTTGTTTTATTTAAATTATTTTCGTTATAATTAAATAAGAATAAAATTATGAGAGGTAGTGATTAAATTATTTAAAAAGGGTAAGAATATTATTGATTTAGGAATTTTATTACTTTAATATCATTTTGGTTTACAAATTATTATTTACAAATTACTAATATTATATGTGTTAAAAGTCCTAAATTATAAATTTAGGTAGGGGATATTTTGAAGAAAGGGGTCTTGGAATGGCAAAAATAATAACTAAATTTAAGGGAAATAATAAAGAGTTTAAAGATCGAAAAAAAGAAATTGGTTTTTTAAAAACTGATGAAATTAAAAAAATTTCTCAGTTTTCACAAAGTGAAATCTTAGAACATTTTGAACTTAAAAATTTTGGTTTAACTTATGATGAAGCAGAAGAAATGGGCAAAAAGTATGGCGATAATTCACAAGAGAAAACAAAATTTCACTGATTTAAGCATTTTTTAAAAGTATTATTAAATCCTTTTAACATTGTTTTAGCTTTAATTGGAACCTATAACATAATTAGTTACTTTGCTTTAGGTGGCGATAGTTTCGAAATTATTGGTGTTATTATTATTGCTATTATGATTTTTATTAGTACGACAATTGCGTATGTCCAAGATATTCGTAGTTTTTTTGTCACAAAAAAATTAACTGATTTAGTTAGTAATACAATTACAGTGATTCGGTTGGCAGCTGATGAGAAAGTTTCTGAAGTATCAGTTAAAAATAATACTACCCTAATTCGGGAAGCAAAAGAATTAGAAATTCATGAATTAGTTCCTGGTGACTTGCTTTATTTATCAAGTGGGGATTTGGTTCCAGCTGATGTTCGAATATTATGAAGTAATGAACTTTTTATTAACCAATCAAGTTTAACTGGTGAATCAGTGCCAATTGAAAAACATGCTAACTATAATCGTCATAAAGCCAGCTTGTTAGAATTAGAAAATATTTGTTATACCGGAACAAGTGTTGTATCAGGTAGCGCCATTGCGGTTGTTATTGGCGTAGGAACAGAGACATATTATGCCACAATTTCAAAAACATTGCAGGCTAAACCACCAGAAAATAGTTTTAATCGAGGAATTAGAAAAACAAAATGGTTATTATTATCATTTATGTTTGTGATGGTGCCAATTGTTTTTGTAATTAATGGGATTACAAAAAATGATTGATTATCGGCGTTATTATTTTCCATTTCTGTTGCGGTTGGTTTAACACCAGAAATGTTACCAATGATTGTAACTTCTAACCTTGCCCGAGGAGCAAGCCGGATGAGTAAAGCTAAGGTTGTTGTTAAAAAATTAGAAGCAATTCAAAATTTAGGGGCAATTGATGTATTATGTACTGATAAAACCGGAACATTAACAAATGATAAGATTGAATTAGTTGATTATCAGTTGTTAGATAATAAAAAAGATAATCGGTTATTAACATATCTATATTTAAATAGTTATTTTCAAACAGGACTAAAAAATCCGTTAGATAAAGCAATTATTCACTATATTGATGATAATCATTTTTTATCTAAGTTTAAAAATGATTATCAAAAAATTGATGAAATTCCGTTTGATTTTAATCGCCGCAAATTAACTGTTGTTGTCTCAGGGAAAGATCAACATCATACTTTAATTTGTAAGGGAGCAATTGAAGAAATTATTAAAAATTGTACATGAATTGAATATAAAGGAAAAGTTGAAAAATTAACAGAGGAACATTTACGAATGATTGCGGCAACAGCTGAACGAATGAACAGTGAAGGATTAAGAGTGATTGGGTTAGCTTATAATCATGGGCATGATAATGATGCTTATTATTCAACAAAAGATGAAAAAAATTTAATTTTTTATGGCTTTGTTTCA
The DNA here is from genome assembly GCF_964019755.1 of Spiroplasma endosymbiont of Polydrusus cervinus. Classification (NCBI taxonomy): domain Bacteria; kingdom Bacillati; phylum Mycoplasmatota; class Mollicutes; order Entomoplasmatales; family Spiroplasmataceae; genus Spiroplasma; species Spiroplasma endosymbiont of Polydrusus cervinus. The sequence continues at coordinate 1,108,799 of NZ_OZ026469.1, read as the reverse complement.
TTTCTTGATAAACCAAAACCTTCTGCTGCCAAAATGATCCAATTATTACGAAAAAATGGGGTGCAGTTAAAAATTTTAACCGGAGATAATGAACAAGTAACACGGGCAATTTGTGACCGTGTTCATTTGAAAATTCGCGGTGTTATTAGTGGGGATTATATTGAAAAATTAAGTGAATTTGAACTCCGGGATGTTGTTGAACAAAATAATATTTTTGTTAAATTAAATCCATTACAAAAGGCAAGAATTATTATAGCTTTAAAACAAAATCAACATGTAGTTGGTTTTATGGGGGATGGAATTAATGATGCCCCTGTTTTACGGCAAAGTGATGTTGCAATATCAGTTGATAATGCGACCGATATTGCAAAAGAAGCATCAGATATTATTTTATTAGAGAAGTCTTTGTTAGTTATGGAAAAAGGAATTATTCAAGGGCGGCAAATTTTTGGTAATATTTTAAAATATATTAAAATTACAATTGCTTCTAACTTTGGAAATGTTTTGAGTATTTTAATTGCTTCGGCGTGATTACCATTTCAACCAATGATGCCAATTCAAATTTTATTTCAAAATTTATTATACGATATTTCCCAATTAGCAGTTGCTTTTGATAAAGTTGATATTGACTTTTTATCAAAACCACAAAGTTGGACGACAAAGGATATTTTACCGTTTGTTTTTGTTAATGGACCGGTCTCCTCAATTTTTGATATTTTAACCTTTGTTGTAATGGACTATTATTTCGCTGTTCTTGCCAATCGACAACATATTACTGCTGAACAAATTACGTTATTCCAAACAGGTTGATTTATGGAAGGATTAGTAACACAAACCTTAATTATTCAAATGTATCGAACAAGAAAAATTCCTTTCATTCAATCAATGCCATCTTGAGAATTATTGATATCAAGCATCGTTGTGATTTTGATTGGAATTGCCTTACCGTTTATATCTTTAGGATCACACTTAAGTTTAGCACCGTTACCAGCAATGTACTTTACCTTCTTTGCTGCCCTGGTTATTGGTTATTGTTTGATGAGCCAAGGCGTTAAAGATTTGTATATTAAAATTTTTAAAAGATGATTATAGATTTACGAAAAGTAAATCTTTTTATGTGTAAATTGTAAATACCAAATCATAAAAAAGTTAACTAAATTAATAGTTAACTTTTTATAAGTTAATTATAGGAGGTTGAAATTATGCAAATAAAGCAATATTTAATTTTGCGGTCGTTAGTGAAAAAGTATGGTAAAGATATTGTTATTAATACTGTCAATAAGATTTCAATATATTTTCTTAAAACCCTTCTTTTTTCCATGCGACCAAATATTTTTTGCCTAAAATAACAAGAAACCAACAATATCAAAAATATACAAAAATTGAAAAATAATAGATATATCTATTATTTTTCAATTTTTGTATATTTAATAAAATAACCTAAATAACCTTGTTGTCCTTCATTACTTTTTCAATCCCGGCAATTGCCGCGTCTTCATCTTCACCAGTTGCAACAATTTCTACTTCTGCTCTTTCATGAATTCCTAATGCAATAATAGTCATGATTGATTTTAAATTACCAGTCTTTCCTCCTGAGAAAATAGTAATATCTGATTGGTATTTTCCTGCTTCTCCGACAATTAATGCCGCTGGACGCGCATGCATTCCAACTGGATCAGCGATAACAGCTTTAAATGATGCCATTAAATTTCCTCCTTTAAAATATGCTCATTTATTATATCAAAAAAATTAAAAATAAGTATATTATTCCGTAACAATTTTTTACGTTTGTATACTGTAAAAATAAATGGCGTCCTGTACGATGAACCGGCAAAAAACAATTCTTGTGATATTTTTTTATTTTTATATTAAAAAACATAAATTTATTTGCATTATTGATCGGATAGTATCTTTAAATTTAGAACTTTTATTATAAAACAAATTAAGTTCTGTTTTCCCTCCACAAAATAAAATTTATTTTTATAAATCCTTTCAAATAAAGGTATTATCCGATCAATAATGCAACTCTTAAAACTTAATATTTTGATGCTTAAAGATGAATAACTCATCTATGGCACGAAGCCTTAAAGAAAGTGTGAAAGCGATTGGATTTACTACTCCTATTTATTTTTTTAATTCTCGGCAAGATTAATCGCTTACGAAATGTCAGAGTACTTGTTGTTGCTTGTTTTCATAAAAAGAGTACTGTTAAATCGAAAAAAATAATATCGGACGCTAAAAAAAGAGGGTTGGATCTCCAAAATGTTATTTTCTTTATATAAAGTTGTGTGTAGGGATGGATGAAGGCTAATTAATAACTGGGTAAACTATTTTTTTACTTCCGTTGGGGGGGTAAACTCTGTCTAAATAACCTTACCGCCGCCCGCTTCACTTTGGTGGTGAGCGGGCGGCAAAGTATGTATACTGTAAAACTAAATCATAAAAAGTTAATAAAATTATTGTTTTTTATTTTTAATTTGTTATAATTTTATTAACTTTTTATGATTTAGTTTTACAGTATACAAGGTGCTGATATTTGATTAAATTATCATCAATTAGACAGTGGATTTATTTTAAATTTAATTTGTACCAAAGATAAAATAATTATTAAAGGTTGGCATAAAAATAATGAGGTAGTTGTTGGACAAAGCAAAACACAAATTAAAGATGATGTTAGACCTGTTTTAGTTCAAGAATTTAAAAATAAATTGGGAATAGTGCTTTTTTGAGAAATGATTAATGAAGACTAGACTGTAGACTGCACCCAAAAAAGTAAGTAAAGAAAAAAAGTCTTTGCTAAACTTTAAAGGAGGTGCATTTTTATATGGCAAGAAAAGGACAAAAATTTAATAAATATACAGCATATTTTCGAAAAATGATAGTACAAGAGGTTAAAAATAATAGTATAAGTTTTATTGCAAAAAAATATCAAATTAATAAAAAACTGTTGCTTCATGGTATGAAAATTTTAAGAAAGGAATTTTAAACACCAATAAAGGTTCAAAAGAATCATTTGAAAAAAGAGATTTAAACTATTACAAAGTTAGGTATGAATTACTAAAAAAGCTTCATGACTTTTACAATTAAATAAAAGAAAAATTGTATCTTTTATCAAAGAAAACATTAATAAATATCCACTAAATTTATTACTTGATATAACAGATTTAAAGCGTAGTTATTGAGATAAATATAAAAATTATTCAAGTAATGGTAAGGATAGCGAATCATTAAAAAATATTGTAAAAGTATATGAAGAAAATTTAAAACAATTTGGTTATCGTCGAATTACCAAATATTTAAAAGAAGATTATGGCATTGTTTATAATGCTAAGAAAGTATTGCGAATTATGAAAGAAAATAATATTCAAGCTGAATATGTAAAGCGTATGCGTAGAAAAATATTAATAAAACAAAATAGAAATAAAAATATAATTAAATATCCTGATTTAGTAAATCGTAATTTTAATGATATTAAAGAAAGATTTTCAATTTTATTTACTGATGTAACTTATTTAATTTGAAATGGTAAAAAACATTATCAATCAACAATACTTGATGGATATACTAAAGAAATTATTGATATAAAATGATCAAAATTTAATAATAACAAACTTGTAATTGATAATTTAAATGATGCAATTAATAAAATTAAAAAAATAAAAAAAGATTTAAATAAAATAATAATTCATTCAGATCACGGATATCAATATACATCTAAAGATTACAATAGTAAATGTTTAGATAACAAAATTATAATTTCAATGGGTAAAAATTATCATTGTGCAGACAACATTATTATTGAAAGTTTTCATTCATTACTTAAAAAAGGAACAATCCATAATAAAAATTATAAATCTCATAATGAATATATTAATGATGTTAAAAAATGAAATAAATGATATTCAAACCAAAAAGAAAAATATATAATAAATGAAAGTTTGTAAACCTTTTTATTAATACGTACTAAACGGGGTGCAGTCTATCCCTTTAAAGTTTAGCAAAGACTTTTTTTCTTTACTTACTTTTTTGGGTGCAGTCTATTTTATAAAAATTAATAAGATATTCTATTCGTTGAGAATAGGTATCAAAGTTAGATAATTGATTTCAAACTTTTTCTTCATTTTTATTTAAGTAAATATTAACATTTCGAATTTTACAAGAATAATATTTTCCTGTTTTTTGATTATATGATTCTTTCATAATATTAAACCTCATAATTAGCAATAATAATTGCATCTCGTAAATGATTACTTATTTTCTCATTATTATATTTTCAACCTTTACCATATTGATAAATTAAATTACTATCTTTATCAAACTCTCATATACAACTGTCATTATATTTACTTAAATTTTCCATATTTTTAACAACGGATTTAGTGTATTTTGGCGAAATAGTAGCAATATATCCGTGTGTTTCTAATGAACCTAAGAGTCTTAATAAATTATCTCTATCTTTTGAACCACTGGCATTTGTATATAAACAATTTTCTATAAAAATTGAATATTCTAGTTTATGATTATTTGATAATATTTCCTCAAATGGTTTTTCATTTTTCAAATAATTTATAATAAATTTAGAGTGATTTTTTTCAATCTTTATTTTTAAACTCTTGTTTATCTAATAAGATATTATTTTCAAAAATAACAATAGCGGTAGTTCCAGTCCCTGATGGCTCAATACCTATTTTTATCATTATAGTAAAAACCTTTCTTTAAATTTATGATAAAAATCTTCACTTTGTTTTCTAATTATAACTGGTGATAATTTTTCAACATTTAATTCTTCTTTTAATCAATTTTTACCAGCAGAAATAATATCATGTTCTATTTTTGTATTTGTAATAAAATCTTTAATATTATTAAAATGCTGTTCACTCATTCAATTTGGATTTGAATTATTAATAATTTCTTTTTGTTCTTTTTCTTGCTTAAAATTAATTTTACTTACTTCTGTATTATCAGGGTCTAATTCTTCGGTTGGTAAACCTAATAATTTACTTAAAACATATTTAACTCCATATGTTAATGCTGACCCAATACTTTTAGCAGGGTCAGTATTTTTCCCTGTAAAAGGTCAATAAGTTTTAATTTCTTCTGTTTTTTTACATAAAGTTAATTCCATTTCAAAATATGGTATATCATTAATTACTTTTAAAGTATCTTTTACATAACTTTAAATATATGTAATACTATGTTTTTTAAATTCTTTTTTAACTAATTCTAAGACTTGTGCTTCACCAAAATAATTATATATTGCTCTATCATTCATTTGCATTGTTTGGTTTTTTTCTAAATATAATGATAAATCTTGTTGTATTTCATCAATACTTGCTATTAATGTTTTTTTAGTTTCTTGTGGCATTTTCTCACTCCTCTCTTTCTTGTCATATTAAAATGGCATTTTTAATTTGTTCTAAATCTTGTTTAGTAATATTAACTTTTTCTTTAATTACTATTTTTAATTTTGGATTAATAATTATCATTAATATTTTTTTATTATCTATACAAAAATCTTTTTCTAATAAATAATAAAGTTTTAATTGTCAAATATAACGTTCGATATCACTTTCTGCATTAGAACTAGTAATTTTTCAATCACATATTATATATTCATTATCATTTGTTATTCCAATAAAATCAGTTGTACCACACATTAAAGGGTGATAAAGTATTTTTTCAGTTTCATAACACTTAAATTTAATATCTTTAAAAGTTTCTTGATATAGTTTTGTAAAATTTTTAAATAATTCACGATGTAATTTTATATCAAAATCAATAAACTCAATTAATTCATCATCAAAATTATTTTTTATTCAACAATCAATCATATTGTGTAAACATATTCCACGATTTTGTGCTAATTTTAAAATATTCTTATCAATTTGTGAAAAATCTTTTGGTACTAAAATATTAACAATTTGACTAACACTAGGTATTAAAATACTATATTTATGTAATTTATCATTATAAATATATAATGGTTTAACCGCATTTAATTGCATAATTATCACCAAATAATTCTTTAATATCTTCTGAACTATAATTTATTTGTTCTTCTATAATAATTTCATTTGATTTTTCAGATATCTCTCTTTTCAAGTCAGTATTTGTATGTAAAAATTCATAATTAGATACTTGAACTATTTATTGTACTTTATTATCTTTATTTTTAAAAGATTGTAAAATACCAGTAATTGCAATTTGACTACCTTTTTGACAATATTTTTGTAAAACTACGGCTTTTTTATTTCAAACTTGACAAGGAATAAAATCAATTTCTTTTTGTGTTGAATATGGGCGAGTTACTGCTAATTGAAATATGGCATATTCTTTACCATTATTTGTTTTTTTAATTTCAATATCTTTTGTTATTCTACCAATTCCAATAAATTTATTCATTATTAAATTTCCTCTAATTCCATTTCTTCAATTAAATTATCAATATATTCATATGTACTTTCTTCTGAATGACATTCTTCAAGTGCTATATTAAACAAATCATCTTCTGTATAAACAGAACCATTTTCATCTTTTCACATATTATTCATAATTTATCACCTCATAATCTGCTTCTTCATATTCTAAATAATCATCTATTAAACCTTTAACCTCATCAATTTCATATCATTTTAAATTTAAGTCAAAATCTGTTGGTAAGGAAACATAATCTACATGCCGTTTTTCATTACCAAATTTAAGATATAAATTTAATTCTCAACTCATATCATAATCACTATCAATTTGTGCATAAATAATATCTTTATTTGCAATTTTTAATGCTTTATTATTAATTCATTTTTCATTTAAATAATCATTAATACAATATGACATTTTTATTCCTCCTAATTCTTTTTAGTGTTTAATGCTCAATGTTCATCCACAATATCATTTTGTGATATTGGATAACTTCTAAGCATTAGTTTTTGTAATTTGTTTTCTTTATTGCATTTAAAACAATAACCTCAATATCTTTGTTTAAGACAAATTTTCTTTTTCATATAAATCTCCTAAATTATTTGATTTATTTTTTATCAATTTGTAATATTTTTCATCCATCTGATGCTAAATCTAAAATATCGTTAATTTTGTAATGTTGCATATATGAATTAATAACATCTTATTTATCTTCAAATAAATTTAAATACATTTTTGCTCATTCTAAACATTGCAAATCATAATGATTTTTATGATGGGAAATACGACAATTAACAGGTTGACAATTAACTCAATCAAATGATGTTGCTATTTCATTTCAAGTTTTATTAATATACAAACTTTTATATTCTGTCATTATATTTTCTCCTATTTTTAATTCGCTGGCACTCACTCCCAAGTGAAAGTGCCAAAGCGAGAATTAGTTATATAAGTATTTATCTATTTATTTACTACGCCATCCGCTTCACTGGGGGGGTGAGCGGTGGCGATAATATATTTAATATTTGTTTATTATTAAATAATAGACAGTTGTTTTTATAAGGTAAAGCCAGAGAATTCTCTCTTCTTCCGCACCATTTCAGGTCAAAGCGTTCAGTTTTTAAAATAAATTCACTTGCACCTTGAAGAGCCAAGTGCTGGCTTTGTGGTTTTAAAACCGCTGCACTTCTAAGAAGTAATATCTATCGCAAATTTATTTATAAAGTGATCATCTCAATATTTATTGTCGTTTGATGTTGACCTTGCACTTATCACGACTATCGCTTGCTAAAGCGTCTATTATTTCCGGACTGATTACCATTGGGATAGACCGCCTGTTTTATAAAATATTAAGTTTTATTTTTAATAAAATAATTAACTGAAACAGAGAAAGGACAACATCTTAAATTAGGAGAAAAACAGGTACATTTTGTAAAGATTTCTGAGATATTTAGTAAATGTGTAACACAACTTAAAGAAGGTAACCAAAAGTTGTGATAAAAAGTTTTTATTTTAAGAAATTAAGATGCTGTCCTTTCTCTGAATCAATTAATAATTTTTGTTTTATAAATAAAAAACAACTCTTGTTAAATAAAAAGAGTTGTTTTTTGGAGCTTCATCGTACATGATGTCAAACATATAAAATAAAAAGTTGATTTTTTAATATTTAATATATATTTTTTTCCAAAAATAAATTAATAATTTTATTGACTAAATTTTAAAAAAATCATATAATTAATATTGAAAAATGTTAAAGTAGCTAATGCTCACCTATGCCCTTAAGTGTGGCTAATAGGTTTTACAAGATAAAATTAAAGTTTTTAATGATTAAATTAATCATTTAAGAAAATAATTCTTGTTAATTAAAGCGCTACTTTTGAGCGTTTTTTTAATTAATTAAAATGGAGGTATTGGATGAATCAACCCACTAAAAACAATAAGAATATCGAGCAAGTAAATTATGATATTAGAGCGCGTGAAGTTTTAATTATTTTAGATGATGGTAGCAAAATTGGTCCTTTAAGGCGAAATGAAGCAATTCGGATTGCAGAAGAAAAAGATTTAGATTTATTGTTAGTATCAGCGACTTCAAATCCACCGGTAGCAAAATTGGTTGATTATGGAAAATATAAATATGAACAAAAGAAAAAAGATAAACAAAACAAGAAAAATCAACATGTAACTGAAAATAAAGAAATGCGTTTGCGAACTGGGATTGGTGATCATGATTTAGAATTTAAAGCAAAAAAAGTGCGTGAATTCTTGCTTGATGGGAACCGGATTAAAATTTCATTAAAGTTTCGAGGGCGAGAAGTTGCTAGACCAGAATATGGAAAAGAAACATTAGATAAGTTTTTTAGTTATATTGAGGATTTAGGAAAGATTGAAAAAGAACCACAATTAAACGGCTTGTTTTTAGATATGTATGTCGTACCAAAAAAATAATTAATTAAATTAACTTTTAAGAGGAAAGATAAGGAGGGAAATTTATGCCAAAAATGAAAACAAAAAAATCTTTAGCAAAAAGAGTAAAAATAACTGGGACAGGGAAATGAAAAATTGCGCATGCGTATACTTCGCATTTAGCGCAAAATAAGTCAACAAAACAAAAACGTCATTTACGAAAAGCTGGCTTAATCGATCACACTGATCAAAGCCGCTTAAAAAATTTATTACAGGGGTAAGAAAAAGAAAAGAAGGGAGTATTAACAAATGGCAAGAGTAAAAGGTGGACCAACAACAAGAAAGCGTCGTAAAAAAATTATTAAAGAAGCAAAAGGATATTTTGGTACAAAATCAACTCACTACAAAAAAGCAAAGGAACAAGTGATGAAATCATGAGCATATGCCTTCCGTGATCGTAAACAACGTAAAAGAGATTTTCGTTCATTATGAATTCAAAGAATTAATGCGGCAGTGCGCGAACATGATATGTCATATTCACAATTTATGAATGGTTTAAATAAAACAAACATCGAAGTAAACCGTAAGATGTTATCAGAATTAGCAATTAATAACCCGGGTGAATTTAAAATGCTAGTGGAAAAATCAAAACAAGCGTTAAAAAATTAACAAAACTACTTTTTACAAAGTAGTTTTTTATTACAAAATTAGGGAAACTATTCGCTATTAATTAGGATAAGCTGCTAATTATGATAATTAAGCATAAAATTTTAACAAACATAAGGGGAAGAATGAAAAATGGCAACAAAATTATCTTTAAAAGAACAAGTTAAAATTTTACCAACCAAACCAGGGTGCTATTTATTTTACAATAGTTATCATCAAGTATTATATGTTGGCAAAGCAAAAAATTTACGAAGTCGGGTTAGTTCTTATTTTAATAAAGTTTATAATTACAAAACAACTCGCCTAGTGCAAGAAACTGTGCGTTTAGAAACAATCATTACCAAAACTGAAAAAGAAGCGTTAATTTTAGAACATAACTTAATTAAACAATATAAACCAAAATATAATATTTTGTTAAATGATGATAAACACTACCCATACATTGTTATTATGAAAGAAAAAGATCCCCAATATTTATATGTCCGTAATGTTCATCAAAAGTATGCTCGTTCTTATGGACCATTCCCAGAAGGCAGCCATGCCCGGGAAATTATTAAAGTTTTAGAGCGATTATATCCGTTACGCCGTTGTAAAGGGAACCTGGGGAAACCTTGTCTTTATTATCATATTAATCAATGTTCTGGTGCTTGTTTTAAAGTAGTTCCGCTGGAATATTACACCAAGATGATAAAAAAAGTTCATACTTTTTTTAATGGTAATTTTACCGAAACAAAAATATTGTTAGAAAAACGAATGTTACAAGCGGCAGATAATTTACAATTTGAAGAAGCGCAAAAGTTAAAAGTGTTAATTCGTAATTTAAATTGAACCTTATCATCACAAACAGTGGAAATGTTAAATCAAAGGGATGATTTAGACGTGATTAGTTTGTATCAAACGGAAAAACACTTAGTTTTAACAACCTTATTTTATCGAGCGGGTAAATTAAACTATAAAGATTATGAATATTATCACCTTGATCTTCCCGAAGATTGTCAAGAATTATATCGGTTATATTTACAAAATATTTATCAAAAAAATATTTTGCCAACAAAAATTATTGTTAATGAAACGATTGCTTTACCAGAGTTAAATTTATTATTTGATAATCGTGTTTCTCATCCAAAAAAACCAGTTGAAAAAGCGATTATGCAATTAGCAACCACCAATAGTTATGAGTCTTATTTACAATATCAAACAACAGCGCAACGTGAATTAAATAATGCAGAAGTTTTAAAAGAATTACAAATCCTCTTAGGATTAAAAGAATTACCATATTTGATTGAAATGATTGATATTGCAAACATTAATGATGAATTTGTCACTGGGGGTGTAATTGTTTATAAAAATGGTTGCCCATCTCGGAATGATTATCGGAAATATAATTTAAACATTTCTTATCAAGATGATACCCATCGGATTGCGGCAGTTGTGGCGCGACGTTATCGAAAAATTATTGAAGAAGAACAACCCCTGCCTAATTTAATTATTATGGATGGTGGAATTCAACAAGTTAATGCTTGTTTAAAAGAATTAGCAGCGTTAAATTTAACAGTCCCCGTTATTGGTTTAGTTAAAAATAATCAGCATAAAACGGACCATTTATTAAATTTAAAGAAAGAAAAAGTATCGTTAGATAAAAGTAGCCGGTTATTCTTGTTTTTAACAAGAATACAAGATGATGTTCATCATTATGCTATTATTAGTTTTCGTCGCCGCCAAACAAAAGCTTTAACAACAAGCATTTTAGAAACAGTTCCGGGGTTAGGCAAGCGGCGGATTACATTATTAAACCGGCATTTTGAAAGTATAGGGGCAATGCAAAAAGCAAGTTCTGATGAACTGTACCAAATATTACATAATAAAAAACTTGTTGAAAATCTCCGAAAATTTTTGGAATATTTTGGCAAATAATATTTTGGTATTTACAATTTACAATAAAAATAAAAAACAATGTCGTAAATATTCAATGTTAAATTCACAAGAATTAAGTCATTTTTCTAATGTAGACTGCACCCAAAAAAGTAAGTAAAGAAAAAAAGTCTTTGCTAAACTTTAAAGGAGGTGCATTTTTATATGGCAAGAAAATGACAAAAATTTAATAAATATACAGCATATTTTCAAAAAATGATAGTACAAGAGGTTAAAAATAATAGTATAAGTTTTATTGCAAAAAAATATCAAATTAATAAAAAACTGTTGCTTCATGGTATGAAAATTTTAAGAAAGGAATTTTAAACACCAATAAAGGTTCAAAAGAATCATTTGAAAAAAGAGATTTAAACTATTACAAAGTTAGGTATGAATTACTAAAAAAGCTTCATGACTTTTACAATTAAATAAAAGAAAAATTGTATCTTTTATCAAAGAAAACATTAATAAATATCCACTAAGTTTATTACTTGATATAACAGATTTAAAGCGTAGTTATTGAGATAAATATAAAAATTATTCAAGTAATGGTAAGGATAGCGAATCATTAAAAAATATTGTAAAAGTCTATGAAGAAAATTTAAAACAATTTGGTTATCGTCGAATTACCAAATATTTAAAAGAAGATTATGGCATTGTTTATAATGCTAAGAAAGTATTGCGAATTATGAAAGAAAATAATATTCAAGGTGAATATATAAAGCGTATGCGTAGAAAAATATTAATAAAACAAAATAGAAATAAAAATATAATTAAATATCCTGATTTAGTAAATAGTAATTTTAATGATATTAAAGAAAGATTTTCAATTTTATTTACTGATGTAACTTATTTAATTTGAAATGGTAAAAAACATTATCAATCAACAATACTTGATGGATATACTAAAGAAATTATTGATGTAAAATGATCAAAATTTAATAATAACAAACTTGTACTTGATAATTTAAATGATGCAATTAATAAAATTAAAAAAATAAAAAAATATTTAAATAAAATAATAATTCATTCAGATCACGGATATCAATATACATCTAAAGATTACAATAGTAAATGTTTAGATAACAAAATTATAATTTCAATGGGTAAAAATTATCATTGTGCAGACAACATTATTATTGAAAGTTTTCATTCATTACTTAAAAAAGGAACAATCCATAATAAAAATTATAAATCTCATAATGAATATATTAATGATGTTAAAAAATGAAATAAATGATATTCAAACCAAAAAGAAAAATATATAATAAATGAAAGTTTGTAAACCTTTTTATTAATACTTACTAAACAGGGTGCAGTCTAATGAATATAATAATTTTGGTTGTTCGTCACAAAATATTATTACTTCGCATGAATTACAATATAATGTAAAATTTAGTGTATGTTTTAAAACAATGTATAAATATTGTATACTGTAAAACTAAATCATAAAAAGTTAATAACATTATAACAAATTAAAAATAAAAAACAATAATCACAAAAAATATTAAATTAAAAACATTGTTTTTAATTTAATATTTTTTGTGATTATTGTTTTTTATTTTTAATTTGTTATAATGTTATTAACTTTTTATGATTTAGTTTTACAGTATACAAATGAAAAATATGATTTAAAGGAGTGGTAGAAAATGCGTAGTAATAAAAATATTTATAATGCTAGAAAGTGATATGAATTAAAGCCAACCTTAATTGATCAAACATTATTTTTTGATTTTAATTTAGTTAAACTTAGAAATATTGGTTATATATTTTTAGGAACAGCGATCTTTGCTCCCTTTTTTATTAGTATTTTAATTTCATATTTGTTTGCTCATAATGAATATGTCTTAGCTGGAATGAATTTTATTAGTTCAATTATTGTGGCAGTTGGTTCATATTTTGTTATTGGTGGGGCGCAAAATAAAATTATGTGGTCAGGAGCCATTGCCTTTTATTATTATTATTTTATTCCCAATCTTGTGGGGTTAGTAATTGGGATGATTACGAATCAGCTTCACCCAACAGATAGCATTAGAACAACGATTAATTTATTGACAGCAATAATTTCAAGACTTATAACGATTATAGTTCTTTTCAAAACGTCGCCGTTACTTTTTGAAAAAATTAAACTAACTTTTAAAAAAGATTATATTAGGCTGTTGCTAGTTTCAATAATCGCCATTATTTTTGTTATTTTCGTCTATTTGTTTTTTGCTTATATTCAAACATTTATAACAACATTGAAATCAAAAAATCAAGATGCCGTGGTTAAGGGAATGGATAAATCATGAAATATTATTATTTTATTAATTTTTTCAATTATTTTTGCTCCTATTACTGAAGAGTTAGCAACTCGGCATGGAATTTTTAGTTTAACTGGCAATAAGTGAATTGGATATGTCGCTTCAATTATTTTCTTTACGGGAATGCATGTTGCAGGTACTGGTGATTGAGAACACTTTATTGGTTATTTTGGGGGAGGATTAGCATTAAGTTCGTTATTTCTTGTTGTTAACGGGAATGTGACCTATACCATAATTGCACATAGTGGTTTTAATTGCATTGTAGCGATGTTAATGTTGTTAACCCTGTAAATTGTATATCCACCAAATTATTTATAATCATTTATTTATTATTTTCAATGCAATTTTAACAATGATTAATTAAAAAATAATCAGCAATTATCTGAGTGTTTTTTAATGGTAAGATTATCCTTTACTGTGGTCAACATCTCAATTTTCTAAGACCATATGGTTAATAAAACGAGTCATTCATTCATCATTATTAGGACCAGTTTGTAAGTTTCCAATTTCCCCTTTTTCAAAACCAACATATTTACCATTTTTAACATAAACATAAGTTGGTGTTCCACTTAATCCTAATGAATCAGCGGTAATGGTTTTATCAATTTCGCCATTAATTTTATGGGCATTTCGTTCTTGAGTAACAATTCAATCCCCAATTTTGGCTGCTCATTTTTCTTTTCAAACACCATTATAATCTTTAACATTTTCGGTAATAATTAAACGGGTATTCTTAATTTTTTCTTGTTCTTCCGCGCTAAGAGGATAAGTTTTTAAGGAAAATTGTTGGTCAAAATAACCAGCTAAATACTTGTCATATTTATCATTTCCAGAACCATTTTTATTATATAAATCAGCAATTGTTGTGCTAATTGTATTTTCACAGTGAATACAATTTTGGACGGAAACCATAAAAATAAAACTTTCGTTATTTTTTACACCATTCATAAACTCATTATAATAAGCCATATTACTATCTGAACAAGCTATTAAGCTTGTTGTTGATGCTGATACAATTATTGATACTGCCAATGTGCTAAGCAGTTTTTTCATTTCTATTCCTCCTAAGAATTATTTTATATATGATTGTTTAATTATAATTATACATTATTTTTAACTTTTTTTAAAAATAAATCTAAAATATTTTTATATGAATACTGGTAGATAATTAAAAGAGAAAAGTGTAAATTGTAAATATGAAATTAAAATAACTAATAATGAAATTTCTTTTGTTGTTGTGTATACTGTAAAACTAAATCATAAAAAGCTAATAAAATTATAACAAATTAAAAATAAAAAACAATAATCACAAAAAATATTAAATTAAAAACAGTATTTTTAATTTAATATTTTTTGTGATTATTGTTTTTTATTTTTAATTTGTTATAATTTTATTAGCTTTTTATGATTTAGTTTTACAGTATACAGTTTTATTTTTTCTCAATTTGTAATATTTTTCATCCATCCGCAGCCAAGTCTAAAATATCATTAATTTTGTAATGTTGGATATATGAATTAATAACATCTCATTTATCTTCAAATAAATTTAAGTACATTTTTGCTCATTCTAAACATTGTAAATTATAATGATTTTTATGGTGGGAAATACGACAATTGACGGGTTTACAATTAATTCAATCAAACGAAGTTGTTATTTCATTTCAAGTTTTATTGATATATTTACTTTTATATTCTTGCATAATATTTTATTCCTTTCTTTTTATTTATCTTTTTAAATAAAAAGAAAATCCCTTTGTTGGTTAATATTTTGATATTTAGTAAAAATATTTATATTTTGATTTAATTATCTTAATTCGCCATCCACCTCACTTCGGGGGTGAGTAGTGGCGATACTAAAACTTTATATTTAGACAGAGTTTATCCCCCACGGAAGTAAAAAATTTTACCCAGTTATTAATTACGCTTCATCCATCCATACACAACTTTATATAAAGAAAATAACCTTTTGGAGTTCCAACCCTATTGTTTTTTTAGTGTCCGATATTGTTTTTTTCGGTTTAACAGCACTCTTTTTATGAAAACAAGCAAAAAACACGCGCTCTGACATTTCACAAGTGATTAATCTTGCCAAGAATTAAAGAAATAAATAGGAGAGTAAATCCAATCGCTTTCATACTTTCTTTAAAGCTTCGTGCCATAGATGAGTTATTCATCTTTAAGCATCAAAATATTAAGTTTTAGATTGCATTATTCATCAGATAGTATCTTTATTAAAAATGATATTATTAGTTATTAAACCGAAAAAATATAATAAATCACAGAAAGGAAATTATAAAAATTAACTAATTTGTAGGGAAAAATAGATTAATTTTTAATTTTAAAGATACTATCTGATGAATAATGCAAATAAAAAAATTGCTCTAATAAGCGGTTACTTTAATTTATATTTAATTACTTTATTTATAATTTTTATAAAAAATCAACTTTTTTCCGACTACCAATTTTAATAAAAATGTATTTTTGTCGTGGAAAAATTTAAAAAAATAGAAAAATATATTGACAATAAAATTAAAAGTAATATAATTTAAGTAAGTAAATGGTATATTATTCCACAATTTTTAAGATATTAATTAAAATCCTTAAATAATACATACAGCCAATTATTATATAATATTCAGGAGGTGCATGAAATGGTAATTTTTGCAATTGAAACAAGTTGTGATGAAACTAGTATTGCTATTTTCAAAAATGGAAAAATTTTAGCAAATATTATTTCATCGCAAATTAAAGAACATACGAAATATGGGGGCGTTGTCCCCGAACTTGCTTCGCGATTGCATTTAAAAAATTTTTCATATGTCTTATTGGAAGCTTTAGAAAAAGCTAATATTAAGATAACAGAATTACAATACATTGCATACACAGCAAAACCAGGTTTAATTGGAGCTTTACATATTGGGAAAATAATAGCTGAAACTTTAGCTAATTATTTAGAGCTTCCAATTTTACCTTTAAACCATTTATATGGTCACATCTATGCTAGCGCGATCGATAACGATTTCTTATTTCCTCTTTTAGCAGTGCTAGTTAGTGGTGGCCATACTCAGTTAATATTAATGAAAAAAAATTTGGATTTTGAAATTTTAGGATCAACATTGGATGATGCAATTGGTGAGTGTTATGATAAGGTTGCCCGGATGCTAGATTTAAGATACCCTGGCGGCCCGATTATTGATAAGTTAGCAGCAGCAGGTGAATTAGGACAATATCACTTGCCGCTGCCATTAAATGACCATAGTTATAATTTCTCTTTTAGTGGATTAAAATCAGCAGTCGCTAATTTAATTGAAAAAGAACAACGCAATACTAAAATTAATCTGTCTAATTTTTGTGCAACATTTCAAAAAACATGTGTTGATATTATTATGCGGAAAACAAAATTAGCAATTCAAAATTTTCAACCGCAAAAGGTTACGTTAGTTGGTGGGGTTTCAGCTAATAGCGCATTACGAACAGCAATTTTAAATTTGGCAACCCCAAATTTAAAGGTAATTATCCCAAAATTAGAATATTGTACGGATAATGCTGCAATGATTGCTCGTTTAGCAGCACAAGAACTACTGGAAAATAACATAAAAGAAGATTAGATAAAATGGCGTCATTTTTATCAAAATTAGAAATATTTAAATTTGTAAATTGTAAATACCAAATAATAGTGAAAACGGCGAGTAATAAACCAGAACCCAAACCACAACAACCACCAGTTGGAAGTAATTGAAAGTTAATTAAAGATTGTAAATTAAGCGGGATAATTTATTCTTTACTTTTTAATTTCAATATCATTTGCAATCTTATTGACAGTATTAATAACAATATCTTTACCATACTTTTTTACTAACGACCGCAAAATTAAATATTGCTTTATTTGCATAATTTCAACCTCCTATAATTAACTTAAAAATTAACTTAAAAAAGTTAACTAAATTAATAGTTAACTTTTTATGATTTAATTTTACAGTATACATCCTGAGGAAAATGAAAAATTAACATTTACTATTCCAAATTATGATTTAACAAAATATTTTTATAAAATATCAATTTCAATAACAGATTATGCATCTGCTAATCAATTTGTAACATATTGTTTCAAAAAAATATCACAAAAATAAAAATTTGCATTTTTAGTAGATCATTGTAAATTCTATGTTAAGATAAGAAAAAATAAATCATGGAAAAAATCATTTAGGAGGAGATTAATTTGGAAAAGATACGACCAGAAAATGAAGAATGCGGTGGAACTCTTTTTCGTTACTTGGGTTTTATTAATAAAGTTTTTTCCCAACAAATTGAAAATGAATTGCAAAAGCACGGTTATCATGATTTTCAAATTTCAAACATTTGGCTATTAATTTTAATTGAACGCTTTCCAGATTATACGCTGAACGAATTAGCCCAAGTTGTTCATCAATCACGAGCTAATATTACTATTATTTCCAAAAAACTCGTTCAAAAGGGTTACATTGTAAAAAAACGTCCCGAAAATAATAAAAAAAGTATTTATTTAACTTTAACTGATAAATGACGAAAATTAAAACCGCTTGTTTTTAAATTAGTGAATGAGTTAGATCAGAGCATTATGGTGACTTTATCCGCAGCCCGCTATCAAACATTACTAACTGATTTAGCAACAATTGCTGAATTGTTAAAAAAAGAAATGCCGACCTCATTAAAATAAAATGTTAAGTATGAGCATCTAAAATAAAGTAGATATAAAAAATAGAAAATTATGTTAAAATTTTATTAATTTATTAAGGAGATGTTCTTAAATATGTATACTGTAAATACTAAATGATAAAAAGTTAACTAAATTAATAGTTAACTTTTTATCATTTAGTATTTACAGTATACACTTAATTTTTTGAAACATTAAAACGTATTTTTAGAAACAAAGAATATATATAAAATGATTCCACAATATATTAAATTTTATAATGAAATTAGACCACAAAGAAAATTAAAAGGATTAAGTCCTGTTGAATACAGAATAACTTAATCCTAAATAAATTTTATTTTTTATGTAAACTTTTCTTTACATATTCAGTATTAACAATTATAAAAAAATAACTTGTAATATTTCTTAGAATTCGTATAATTATTTTGTTAAGTATTTAACAAAAAATGCATAAAGAAGGAGTTAATTATGAGAGCAAAAAATGATGGGCCAAATTTAACTAGCAAGCAGGCACAACAAGCACAGTTTGCAGTTAAAAATCCAAAAGCCAGTCCGATGGGTTTTTTTAAATTATTATCAATTTATTATAAACAATTCTGATTGCGTTGATTATGTTGAATTTTATTTATCATTATTACTTGTGGGATTACTGTTGCCATTCCAAAATTAACAAATATTATAATGATGGAATTAACAACCGGAATGTCAAAACGAACAAGTATTAATGATCCTGCAATGGCTTGAGAAACATTACTATATTGAGCAATTGGATTTGGAACAACCTTTGTTGTTTCAGGGATTTTCTTATATTTACAAAATTTAGTTGGGGGTTCAATTTCCCGTAAAATTGAAATTGATATTCGAATTAAAGTTTTAAATAAACTAGTTGATTTAGATATGAATTATTATCATGATAAAAAAATGGGGGATATTTTAACAAAACTAATTTCTGATACGCAAATCCTGGGGGATCAAGCGTACCAAGTTCCCCAAAACTTTTTAAATGCCTTTTTTACCTTTATTGGTAGTATTGGGATTATGTTTACTTTAGATAACCATATTTTACAATACAAAGATGGTTCCCACGGGATTCAGCCAGTTCTTGATGCGAATGGAAACTTTGTCTATCTTGATGGTAGTGCAACAGTCGCCGAGTTAGCAGGAATTATTTTAGGAGTGTCATTTATAATTTTATTATTAACAACCTTTCTTTTTACCTTTATTCGTCGGTTAATTTATAAACAACGCCAAGTGGTATCGAATATTAATGGGGATGTTAATGACCGGATTAATGCTATTCGGTTAATTAAAGCATCAGGAACAAATGAATATGAAAAAGAACGCTTTAATAAAATTCATCAGGAATATTATAAAGTAAGTATGCGTGCGATTAGAATCCAATCAGGGGCTATTGCTTTTGCCATCACATCCTTAATGAGTATGAATACTATTGCCTTAATCGTTGGAATTGTTTTTGTTAATGATAATCGGTTAGATCCAACGGTAATGTTATCAATTACCATGAGTATTAATTCCTTAATTTTTCCAATTATTCAAGTTGTACGATTATTAGCTAATTTAGCATCAGCCTCAACTTCGGCAACTAGGGTGAATGAAATTTTTAAACAAGCTCCGAAAATCAATATTAATCTAACAACAATACCATTAAAAGATGTTAATGGCGAAATTGTTTTTGATAAAGTGTGATTCAAGTACGATCCTAGTGATGAAGAAGCACCATATATTTTAGAAAACTTTAATTTCCATTTTAAACAAGGAAAAAGTTATGCCTTTGTTGGCGAAACGGGGGTTGGGAAGTCAACTATTTCAAAATTATTATTACGTTATTATGATCCAACCAAAGGAGACATTTATATTAATAATAAGCAGAACTTAAAAAAAATTAATTTAAAATCATACTTAGATCATGTTGGTTATGTGGAACAAGAGCCACAAATTATTTATGGGACTTTTTATGATAATATTCACTATGGAACCTTTACCGCAACTGATGCGGAGTGTGAGGCCGCCGCGAAGAAAGCAGAACTATATAATTTTATTGTTAATTTACCAGAAGGATTTAATACGCTTTTAGGAGAGCGGGGTTTTATTTTATCAGGAGGACAAAAACAACGGTTAGTAATTGCTCGAATGTTTTTACGCAATCCAGAAATTTTAATTCTTGATGAAGCAACAAGTGCTTTAGATAATATTGTTGAAAAAGAAATTCAAACGGAATTAGATAAGTTAATGAAAGGGCGAACAACAATTATTATTGCCCACCGGTTAAGTACGATTAAAAATGTTGATCAAATTATCGTGTTAGAAAAAGGAAGTGGTGTTGTCCAAAGTGGAACTTTTGATGAATTAAAACAAGTTGAAGGACGCTTTAAACTATTATATGAAGCTGGGCTGGTTTAATGACCTAATTTTATAAAGGCATTGTGTAGATACAAGCTCCAAATTTTTATCTCTTATTAAATTGATAATAACATTATTTAAAATAAATTATTTGTAAATTGTTATTATTCACTGTAAATTGTAAATACCAAATCATAAAAAGTTAACTATTAATTTAGTTAACTTTTTATGATTTGGTATTTACAATTTACAGATGAAAAACAATAGAAAAACACTTTAAAATAAGAGTTTATTTTTGTGATCTTGGTAAACTTTGCCAGAAAGCATTAGTAGAAAGAATAAATAGAGATATAAGGCGTTGATTTGGGTTAAAATGAGCCATTAATTAATATTCGTAGTAGATTAAAATCTATTTTAGATATATTAAATACCACAATTAGACCTTGCTTGGAAAATTTTACATCAAGACAATATTTTAAAAAAATTTTTTTAAATTAAATTAGTGTTTGTTAAGATTAGTAAAATTTATTTTTTGTTGTGTTTAATTTTATAATTTTAAAAATAAATATTAAAAACAATATTTTTAATTTAATATTTTTTGTGATTATTTTTTTTATTTTTAATTTGTTATAAGTTTATTAATTTTTTATGATTTATGGATAGGTTACAATAAGTTGGACCATATTTATGTGGACTTTCAAATAAAATATAGTTATGAAGAAAATGGAAATATAAAAATGGGAAGAAATTCACATACCGATGAATTTAAAAAAAACAAATTGTTTTACTTTATCAAAATGGTAAAACCATTCTTGAAATTTTTAAGGAATATGAGTTGTTAAAATCAGCCGTATATCAGTGAATTGAAAAATTTAATAATTCTGGATCTTTTAAAGTAAAAGATAACCGCACTGTTGAAGAAACTGAACTAGATTGCCTTGCGGAAAGAATTAATCCAATTACGAATGGAAAACGACATTTTAAATCAAGCGGCACTGATAATTGGCAAAAAATAGAAATTATTAACAATAATAAAGAAAAATATTCCGTGCGAAAAATTCGCCAAATTATGATTAAAAATCAGTTAATATTTAAATACACCAAATTAAAATATCACAATCATAAGTCAGTGATTAATAACGACGAAATTAGCAACGTTTTAAACCGTGAATTTAATAATAAACAACCAAATGAAGTTGTTGTTAGTGATTTAACATATGTTCAATTTGGTGCTAAATGATATTATATTTGTTTATTAATTGACTTGCTTAATCGTGAAATAATTGGTTATAGTGCTGGAACAAATAAAAAAGCCCAAACTTAGACTCACTAGACTGCACCCTGTTTAGTAAGTATTAATAAAAAGGTTTACAAACTTTCATTTATTATATATTTTTCTTTTTGGTTTGAATATCATTTATTTCATTTTTTAACATCATTAATATATTCATTATGAGATTTATAATTTATGGTCGCATGGAAAAAGAAGGGTTTTATAAAAACAGGTAAAAAATGTCTTTATTTTATTGAACCAAATAACATTTAAAAACAAAAACCCTTATTTTTTACATACGACCAATATTTTTGTTTTTAACATATCAATAAAATTAATTCTTGCTTTTCCAAATACTAAATGAATGGTATTTTTGTTATTTTCATATTGAATTGCGGATAATATTGTTTCATATTCTTTGTTATTAAAATATAGAATAAATTTATTGCCTAATTTTATTTTGTTTAAATCTAAAATATTTGTATTTTTATTAATATCAAATTCTATTGCATGTGAATATTTGCTTTGTTGTAGTTCTTGTTTAGCATAATCAAATATATTAATTTTTTTATCTAATTTAGCAGTTTTATTTATAATGGGTAAAATTCTATTTTTAATATCTTTTTTATTTTTAATATTTTCAATATATTTTTTAACATCTGCTAAATTTTCTAATTCTATTTGCGATTCTGTTGTAAATTTTTCTAATTCTAAAAATTCATTTCAATTAAAAATATTATATTTTGCTATTTCATTTAAATTATTTTCATTATTTGGAAAAGCAAAAATTATTTTATTAGATTGTTTTAGAAAATTAACAACTGCAATATTTGAATATGATTTTTCATCTTCAATATTATTTTTATATAAATATCATATATTATTTTCAATTAATTGCAAATATGTAGTTCTATCTCTTCCGAATGTTTTTGTACCGATAGGAATATTTTTAATTAAATCTAATGTTATTTTTTTACTTTCAACTGTAATTTTTATTGTTTCTGCAGAAATTTTATTATTTCAGATATTTAAAATATTATCTAATGCTTTATTATTAATAATTTCATTATTTTTAAGTAAATATCAATTTTCTTTAAAGTTATTATTTTCATCATAAATATCTAATTTATTAATTGCTTGTTTGTAAAAATCATCTATTTTTAAATTATAAATATCATTAATGTTATCTTTTAAATAATATTTTTCGTTATTTGGCGAATTATAAGTTATATTAATTTTTTTATTTTTGATGTCTAATTCAAAAGATAAATAATTTCTTGTTTGATCATAAATAATTTTATAAAAATCAAAAAAACTTAATTCTGATTGATTACCTTGTATAAATGTATATTTGCTATTATCTGATTTATTAGTTCATATTAAGTTATTTTTTAAAAATTCCTTTAAAAAACTGTCTCGATTAAAATAGTGATCAGAAATTGTATATAAATAATTTCAAGCAAGTTCATTTATACTATTTTTAACTAATATTTTAAAATCAAATATTTCAATTATTGGTTTACAATTAATTATGCAAGATTTGTTTTCTTCAATATTTTCGATATTTGTTATTGTTCCTAAATATATTTTTTGATTAACATTATTAGTTATATAAACATAATCACCAATAACGGCGTTTATATTATTTTTACTTAATATAAATTTTGAAACTTGTAAAACATAAATATCTTCATAAATATTATATTTTTCAACAATACTATTGTCTTTAAAATGTAAATCAATTTGTGAAAAAATATTAATATTAAAATAATTAGACTGATAAATATTCTTCATAGTATTTTATTTCTAAACTCCCTGCTAATTTTGATGTTGGTAAATCATTAAAGTATTTAATTTTATATTCTCCTATTGGTATTGTAAAAAATGTATTTAAATTAAAGTCTTGTTTTTCGTAAATATTAATTTCTTGTTTAATTTTGTTGTTTTTATCTTTAATAATTTTTATAATTTTTTGATTTTCGATAGTTGTATTAATAATAATTGCTTCATTTTCCTTGATTGTTTCATAAATTTTACATTCGCTAATTTCTTTATTATCTTTAAGAAGTTTTATGTGTGGATTTATTGATGCACCATTTATAATTATTTCGCCTTTTGCTGGTAAATCACTATTATTTTTAATTTTCTTTGTTTGATCATAAATACTTGTATATTTAAATGCTCCAAATTTATAATTATATTTTTTTCCGCCGCTTGTATTAATAATTAATTCCCACTTAATTTGAATTTTTTTTCAATTAGAAACTTGTTCTAAAATAAAATCAACTTCTAAATTATTGAATTGGTTTAATTCATTTTTACCAATATTTTTAATATATACATCACAATAATATTCATTATAGTTATTATTATATGTAACACCATAAATTAATTTTAATGATTCAGAGTTAGCGAGTTCATATTTTATTTTTTCAATAAAATCACGATATTTTTGATATGCGTTAGGGTTTATAAATAATAATTTTAAGGATAATTCATTTAATATTTTTTTATTTGACTCTAAAATAAAGTTATTTTTAACATTTAAAAAAGAATTATTAAAACCAATACTAATATTATTAAAAGAAGCGGTTAATATGTCACTAGTATTTTGTAAATCAATAATTTCATTATTACTTGTTTTTATTTTAAATGTTCTAACTATCATAAAATTTTAACTCCTATTTATTTTATTTCCCATTTGTATAAGAATTTGATTTGTTGCTTCTTCAATATCGATATTATTTGAAATATTAAAATTATTATTAAATGTATTACTATTATTTATATTTTTTGTATTAAGAGTTGATTGTTGTAATGCTGGTTTTTGAATTTCTGATAATGATGGAATTTGAATATTTACTAATCCAAATGTTAAATATTTTAGTCCTGTTAATACTTTATTTATTAGTCATATAATAATATTTAAAATTTTAATTAAAAAATTAAATGGAGGTATTAAAAAAGTTATAATTGCTTTTCCAATCTTAGCAAAAATAGATGCTAATCCATTAAATATTGTAAAAATTGGTTTTAAAATTGGCATTAATGCTTGAAATAAATTTTTAAGTAATTCAATAACTGGAATTAATAATTGTTTACAAATATTTCCTAATTCTTTTAATAACTCTTTAAAATCTCCATTTTGGGCTAATAAGGGTACTAATAAAGCACCAATAATATACTTATTCCTATTCCAATTGCACCCATTGAAGATGATAACTCTAAAAAAGCTGTTTTTAATAAATTAATGTTATTTATTAATAAACCACCAATAGATAATAATTTTCCAAATACTAATACAGTCGGCGCCATAACTGTTAATATACCTAAAATTTTAAATATTAATTCTTTTTGACTAATACTTAATGAATTAAAAGTATCGGTTATTTTTTTAATTGAAGGTATTAAATTATTATCAATAAAATTAACAAACTTTTTAAAAATAGGGAATAAACTTATTGATAATTCCATTTTTATTATTGATAGTTTTTGTGTTAATTCACTTCATTTATTACTTAATTCTGTCGATTTTTTAATATTTTCATTTGAAATTAATGTTAAATTTTCAAAATTATTAGTTAGATTTTTTATTTCCTCATTACTTTTTAATAATAACGGAGCAATTTTACTACCTAATTCATAACCAAAAATTTTAAAAATGAAGTTATTTTTTTATGTTTCATTTGTTATTTTAGATAGTGCATTTTTTGTTTCTAAAAAAATAGTTTCAGTATTTTTTAATTCCCCACTAGTATTTTTAATATTAATTCCTAATTGTTGAAATGCATCAGCACTTTCATTAATAATGCCTTGTGACAATTCATAGGTTGTTTTATTTAGTTTTTGAAATAAAATTTCAATATTTTCAGTTTCTAAACCAATCTTTTTAGCAATAAATCTAAATTTTTGTAAATTATCAGTTGAAATATTAATTTTTTGTGCTGTTTTATTTAATTCTTCACCAAATAAAATCGTATCTTTTGTTATTTTTCCTAAAATAGCCTTAATACCAATTAACGGTATTGTAATATAAGCACTTAATTTTTTACCTATATCTGATAATTTGTTTCCAAATTTAATAAATTTATCGCCACTTATTTTAGATAGTTGTTTGTTAGTTTCTTTTAAGTCGCTATTAAACTTAATTATATTACGATCAATTCTATCGATAGTTAAATTTGTAAATTAAATTTCCCTTGGTATTGTATTAAATTTCTTTTGTAATTGAGACAATTCAACATTTAATTTTTTAATTTGTTTTTCATCTGTTGCATTTTTAATTGCTATTTCAGTTTTTTTAATTTGATTTAAATATTCTTTTTTATTTTTTTGTAATTCATTTACTTTATTAATTAATTGTTGTTTTTGTTTTGTTGTATTTTCAATATTTTTGTTATATTCAACAATTTTATTTCTTAAAATATCAATTTCTTTACCATTTTTAAATTTTAAATTAGCATCAAGATTAGCAAGTTTTCGATTTGAAAGATTAACAGTATCGGTTAATTTTTTGACTTCTGTATTTATATTTGATAAATTTGTACTAATTTCAAGATGCATTCCTTTGATTTGTTCTGCCATTAAATTTTAACCTCCAAAAAATATTTTATTTATTTTTTCTTGTGTTGGTTTTTTAGAAAAATTATTAACATCTTTATATCTTTCTGAATGTAAAGCGATAATATTTAAAAATTGTTTTAAGGTAAATAATTTTAAATCACTAACTAAATAACCACATTCTTTAATTAAACAAATAAAAGTATGAGTTCAATTTTTATTTAAATTTTGATTAACTAATTTTTTTCATTAATATTATTATTTGAAATAAATACCTCTGCTATTAAATTATTTAATTTTGTTACAAATGCTTCATTCATAATTTCTGATAATGGGATACTTTGGAAAAATTCTTTATAATCTAAATTATTATCATAATTATATGCAAAAGAAAATAACATATCTAGTAATTGTTTATATGAAAATTTTTCATTCTTCATTTTTTCAAAATCAGTAATTAAATCACTACCAGTTAATTGTTCATAAATTACTAAAAAATAAGCACTTGTATTAATATTTATATCAACATTCCCAACTTTAATTTTTTGTTCATATTTAACTCCTTTAAATTCTTAAATATTTTTTAAGAATTTTTAATTACAACATCAATCGGATTTGTTTGACCAATAGCGTTATTTTTACCTTCAATTTGAACTTCTACAGTTTTATCATTTGTAATATTAATTGGTCAGTCTTCACCTTTACTTTCAATAAAGTAATCAAAATCACTCTCGGTTAAAGAACTATTTACTGCTTTTAAAACAACAGCTTTAAATTGTGGTTTTAACTTTTCTGGTGTTGTACTTGCTGCGTTTGTAACATGAATGATTGGTTTCTCTATTTTATTAATTTTACTAATATTGATTTTAATTATTTCAGAATGTATTTCACTATTTTCTTTATATACTTCATTAAATCAACTATTAAAAATATTTTTATTAGTATTTTCACTAATATAACTTTTAATAATATTATCTTATGCTCTGGGCAAGGAATTAAATTCAAATGAATAAGTATCTGCTTCAACATTTTCATTTTTTGTATTGTGTGTTTCATTAGACCTTTTTAAATTAACTTGTAGTATACCACACACATTTTGGAGATTGCAAGAAAAAAATAAAAAATAATAAAATATATAATTTAAAATATAAAAACATCATTAAAAATGATACATATATAAATAAAAATTCTAAAATTGACACACTAAAAAATAGTTTAAATAAAACTTTATAAACTTTAAATTATTTAGTTAAATTATTTAAAAATTCAAATGGTGTCTGAAATTTTAAAGATTTATGTGCTCTTTCAAAATTATAAAAGTAATAGTAATCATTTAGTTTATTTTGTAAACCAACTGCATCCAATATTTTTTCATTAAATACAAATAACTTAGTATAATTTTGATGAAATCTTTCAATTTTACCGTTTGACTGCGGAGAACGAACGGGTGTTGTTTGATGTAAAATATTTTTATCTGTTAAAAATTGAGTAAAATTATTTTCTTTAACAGTAATTTTTTGATTATTCCGATGACTATTAATAAATTCAGAACCGTTATCAGTTCTAATTCGTGTTATTTTAATACCAAATATTTTTTTAAAATCACGGATTGCTCTTTTAACAGCATCAATAGCATTTTCAGTGCATAATTTATCATAAATATAACCGAATACTCCTCTGATTCTTTCATCAATAAAATCATAAACATAATACTTTTTATCAACTGGAAATTTACTTGGCATAAAATATTTAGCATCCATTTGTAATAATCCTAATTCTTTAACTTCATATCTTGGGTGTTGTCTTTTAATTTCTTTAATTTTATTTTTTATTTTTAATTAACGTTTATCTTTTTTAAGTCAACGAAAAAATGTTTTTAAATTTTTTGGTGCTTTACTTTTTAATTCTTCGCCGTGAATTCCTTTTTTTAAATTATAAAACAAAGATAAAACACCGCCAGCGTGTTTATTACAATACTCAAAATATAAATCACAGATATTTTTTCGAGTATCTTCACCATATTGATAATTAATATTATTAGGAACTGTTGATTTTAATAATAAATCTTCAAAATTATTATTTGCATATGCAAGTAAAATTTTATTTGCTCAATAATAAAAAGTTGAAAATTTATTTTTAAAATATTTTTTAATTAAATCTTTTAATAACAACTTAGTTTCAAGAAAAAACTCCTTACATAAATTAATATATGCAAATATTTTCTTTTTTATTCTTTTATAATATTTATTTTGACAATTTTTACTTAAAAAATCTTGCAATTTTGCTTGTAAATCACTTAAATTAGAATCATTAATAATATATTTCATTAATTCACCTCATTTTTTAAAAAAAATAATATAGTATAGTTATATCATTTAAAATAATTTTTATAAAACTTCAAACTTTTTTAAACAATCATAATCATAAGTAAGTATCGTTTCTAAAATATATTTAAAAATGCTTGTATATATATACATATATATATATATATATATAATGTCAATAGATCTTGATAAAAAGTTTCAAGATAAAAAAGGGAAAATACAAATAATGAAAAAATTTTTAAATTTATTAAGTATATTAACAATTAATGGAACTGTAATACAAACAACAATTGCTACAAGTACATATGAAAAGCAAGAAAATAATTTAGAAAATTTAATCAGAAATAAAAGAGAAAACAATAATTTATTTAATGTTAATTTAGAAGATATAAGAATTAACATAAATAATCCTAATTCTTTTAAAAATTGACATAATAAAGTTTTTCGTGCTTTAATACAAGCTGACATACTACGTGTTATATTTAATATAGAGAATGATCAGCCTAGTACAAGTACTGTTATAAATGATAATAGTGAGATTGTTGTCTTAAATAGATTTAAAGTTGAAGATAATACTACACCCAAAATGGGAGATAGATTTAAAGGTTCAGTAAGAGGTAAACCAAGATATAAGTTTGTAGGCACACCCTACGACGGTTTTACTGTTCCTGTTATTATTGAGGAAAATTCACAATCTCAAATAATTGATTTAGTTTTTAGAACTAGGGATCTTTATTTGGAGGGGTTTGCTGTAAAAAATAAATATTATTATTTTTCAGAAGCTGATATAAGACATATAGATTCTATAGATAATATTAATATTAGTAGTTCCACTCCTTTGGAATTTAAAGCTGATTATAGAGATCTTTTTGTTGATGGAAACGGAAATGGAATTAATTTAAATATTAATTGAAGCACAATTGTTAATTCCTTTAAAACATTATCTAACTACCAAGGAGGAACTAATGGTGATATTAGGAATTCTTTAGGAGTAATTGCTGTAGTTGTTGCAGAAAATTGACGATTTAGAAAAATGAATGATTTAATTAACGAAAAAGTTATTAATTCTGATAATTTTATTACTTTTGGAATGAATAAAAATGATCCTAATAATCATTATCAAATTGCAATGAAGTGACCCGAGCAGGGAGTTAGTACTTTAAAACAAATAAATGACAATGACGTTAGAAATTACGGCGTGGGAATTCAAAGCTTACCCTATAGTCATTATTTTTATGAAAATAATCAACCACGAATAGATAATGCTCTTTGAGGTATAACACAATCAAAATTGGAAATGCAATATGAAAAATTACCTAGACAAAGCAGAAATAAATGAAAAATATGATTTATAAATAATGTTTTACCAAATATTCCAATAAATGTAATTACAGATCAAATTTATAATAGTCATACTATAAGAATCTTATTTTTAATAGCTGTTAATTACGCATTTAATTCATGCCATCATGGATCAAACCAAAAAAGAGATATAAATGATAATTTAAATCAAAAATTTTGTGATTTAGAATCAGATATTGCAAAAATTAAGGGAGATATAATTTCAGTCCAAATTTTAGATAAAAATACTAAGGTTGTAGATAGAGAGGTTGGAGATGCTTATATCAGAACCACTGAGGACTTGTATTTAATCCGTAATAAAAATGGGAATGTTTTAAAATTAGAAAAATTAATGGATTGTGATTATAGATTAATGAGTAGTATTACATTTCCATTACAAAATTATTGTTCAAATGAAAATATTAGAAGTATAAGAGAAGCAAGTGGGGTCACACAAAGTGGTAAAGTATATTGGGTTGGTTATAATCTTTTAGATAGAGATGCTTATTTGCTACCAAGTATTCCAGACAATGTTACTTCAATGGCTTTATTACATAAGGATAGTGCTGGTGAATTAAAAACAAACGCAGCTTATTTTGGAACAACAAATGGTGTTTATTATAGAAAAGGCAATGGTAGTGATGAAGTAAAAAAAGTATCTGGCCTAAATGAACCAATTCAATCAATCACTGTTGATAATGATGGTTCTGCCTGAGTTCTTACCGAAATTTTTAAAAATAAAAAACTAAGAGATAGTGATTTTAATGATAATGGTAGTTTAACTTGTTTACCAATTAGTGATGAAAATCCATATTATGATTCTAAAAATGATTTTTTTAAAATAATTTGAAATTATGGTCATAATGGACTCGTAGTTAAATTATCATTAAATACTTCTCGCGTTATTGAAAAAATTTTCTTTGAAAGAAGTACGTCTGATTTTAAATCATATTTATTTAAATTAATTTCAAAATTACCAATAAGATTTTCAGCCGAAAATATGGAGACGGGGTATATAAATTATATTGTAGATATTATTTACTCAGGATTTTTTGAATTTCATAACGAGGTGATTAACCTAGTTAAAAGTGGTAATCCTGACAATAAATCAATTTTTGTTGTAACACGAAATACTTATGGTTGATCAAATTTAAATTCTGATGAAAGACAAAAAGCCATTTACGCAGATACAACAGACTCTTATCATTTTGGTTAATATTTTATAGAATTAAAAATATGAAAAAAATATTAAGTCTTTTAGGAACAATCATTTTAACTGGAACAAGCACAACATCATTAATTAGTTGTGAAAAACCAAATAATAGTGAAAACGGGGAGGGCAATAAACCAGAACCATCATATAATCCACAACAACCACCAGAAAATAATAATTGAAAATTAGTTAATGATTATAATTCATTTGTTTTTAATATAGATAATAAATTTTATTTTTTTGTTTTTCAACCTTTCAATGGTAAACAATGAAAAATATTAAAATTTAAACATGATACAGATTTTGCTAAAGAAATAGATGGTATTCCTTTTATTCCTAGTGATATAAAAGTTTATGCTGAAGCAAGTAAATTAAAAGGTCTTTATCGTTGAGATGGTAATGGTGAACCACAAATACCAGCAATTAATAAAACCATTGGTGAAATTACAGATTGAAAAGGTTAAAAAGGAACTATTTTTAAGTTCCTTTTTAAATTAATCGCACAAATTTCATAAATATAATTAATAAAAATAAATTAGTTATTGTACTATACAATGCAGGACTAAATTTTCATACTTCAAATGTTTGACTAAAAAAACTATAAATTGTTTGAAAAATCTTACCAACACCACTCGCTAGTTCGTTTACTTGTTTAATACCAGGGATATTATTAACTATTCAAATTGCCGCATTTCTGATATGACACGCTAAATTATATCAACTACAACTTTCATATTGTGCTTGTCATCATTGACTATCAGGAAATAATCCACCGTTATTAATTTCTTGTCAGTTATAAATACCAAAATTAAAATCATAATAACGATACATATTATTATCTTTTTGTGCTTGTAATTCAAAAACATTATAACCGATTTTTTGTTCTTCCATTTTCTTATATTTTAAACCATACTTGTTTTTTAAAATTCCTTCAAAAACATAACCATCATTTTGATTAATATTATAATCATTTGCAACAGAAAAATCATAATTAAATACATCTCCATAATTAGTGTTATAAAATCGATTTTTATAAGCAGAATACATCTTAAAATCTAATGATTTATATTTATCAGAAAAATAAAAGTAACGAGGATAAATTTTAAAACCATTATTTGCTAATAAACCATATTTTTTATTATATCCTTGTGTATAAGTATTATTTTCTAAATCAAAAATTGTTCGTAAATAATCTTTATAAAAGTTTTGTGAAACTGTAAACATACTATTTAATAATTTTTCAAATCGATTTTTATTAATATTATTTTCATCAATTAAAACATCTCTAAAATTAACTAATTTTAAACCAAAAAAATTAATTAAAACAGTATCATATTGTAAATTATCAATATAACCACTTTCAATAAAATTACTACGATTTTGAAACACAGGTACCAAAGCATATGCAAAAAAGACTTTTAAAAATTTATTAATATCAATTTGACCTTTCATCTGTTCAAAAACTTCTTTACCAGTATTAGGAGTATTACCCTGATAATTATAGACTGCACCCTGTTTAGTAAGTATTAATAAAAAGGTTTACAAACTTTCATTTATTATATATTTTTCTTTTTGGTTTGAATATCATTTATTTCATTTTTTAACATCATTAATATATTCATTATGAGATTTATAATTTTTATTATGGATTGTTCCTTTTTTAAGTAATGAATGAAAACTCTCAATAATAATGTTGTCTGCACAATGATAATTTTTACCCATTGAAATTATAATTTTGTTATCTAAACATTTACTATTGTAATCTTTAGATGTATATTGATATCCGTGATCTGAATGAATTATTATTTTATTTAAATCTTTTTTTATTTTTTTAATTTTATTAATTGCATCATTTAAATTATCAATTACAAGTTTGTTATTATTAAATTTTGATCATTTTACATCAATAATTTCTTTAGTATATCCATCAAGCATTGTTGATTGATAATGTTTTTTACCATTTCAAATTAAATAAGTTACATCAGTAAATAAAATTGAAAATCTTTCTTTAATATCATTAAAATTACGATTTACTAAATCAGGATATTTAATTATATTTTTATTTCTATTTTGTTTTATTAATATTTTTCTACGCATACGCTTTACATATTCAGCTTGAATATTATTTTCTTTCATAATTCGCAATACTTTCTTAGCATTATAAACAATGCCATAATCTTCTTTTAAATATTTGGTAATTCGACGATAACCAAATTGTTTTAAATTTTCTTCATAGACTTTTACAATATTTTTTAATGATTCGCTATCCTTACCATTACTTGAATAATTTTTATATTTATCTCAATAACTACGCTTTAAATCTGTTATATCAAGTAATAAATTTAGTGGATATTTATTAATGTTTTCTTTGATAAAAGATACAATTTTTCTTTTATTTAATTGTAAAAGTCATGAAACTTTTTTAGTAATTTATACCTAACTTTGTAATAGTTTAAATCTCTTTTTTCAAATGATTCTTTTGGACCTTTATTGGTGTTTAAAATTCCTTTCTTAAAATTTTCATACCATGAAGCAACAGTTTTTTTATTAATTTGATATTTTTTTGCAATAAAACTTATACTATTATTTTTAACCTCTTGTACTATCATTTTTCGAAAATATGCTGTATATTTATTAAATTTTTGTCCTTTTCTTGCCATATAAAAATGCACCTCCTCTAAAGTTTAGCAAAGACTTTTTTTCTTTACTTACTTTTTTGGGTGCAGTCTAAAGTTTAGCAAAGACTTTTTTTCTTTACTTACTTTTTTGGGTGCAGTCTAAAGTTTAGCAAAGACTTTTTTTCTTTACTTACTTTTTTGGGTGCAGTCTACAGCTAACTAATGCAAAAAGCCTTTTATTCAATTACAAGACCATTAAGGCAAATTACGTTATTTCATACTGACTGGGGTAATGAATTTAAAAATAAAATCATTGATAATATTTTAAGTACTTTTAACATCAAACGATCATTAAGCAATAAAGGTTGTCCTTATGACAATGCTGTGGCTGAAACAACTTACAAAAGTTTTAAAACAGAATTTATCAAGGGGCAAAAATTTATAAATTTAACCTAATTAAAATACAAATTATTTGACTTTGTGGATTGATATAACAATATTCGAATTCACGGTAGTTTAAATTATTTAACACCTGTTGAATTTAGAAAACAACAGTCCATATAAAAAGTGTCCTAAAAAGGGTTTCCAATCCATTAGTTTTACAGTATACAATAATAAAATAAACTATAAAAATAAGTTAACAGCAATATAATTATTTCAAAACTAAAGAGAATGCTACAAAAAATTAAATGTTTAATGCATTCTGTTGGTGCCATCTTACTCCTTCTGTTGATGATACTTATTATATAAAATATTTTTACTAATTTTATATTTATTGGCAACCAAATCAATTGCTTGTTTAACCCGATAATTTTGTTTGGTAATTAATTGTTCAATTTCAGCAATTAAAATATCATCTGCAACTGCTACTTGTACGGGGGCAATAAAACCATCAACAACAATCACATATTCTCCAAAAGCAACATTTTCTTCTTGTTGTAAAAAAACAAGAACCTCGCTTAAAAGACCACGATATCATTGTTCATGAATTTTGGTAATTTCTTTCCCGACCGTAATTTGGCGATCGCCAAAAACAATTTTCATAAGAGTTAGCGTTACTAATAATCGGCGTGGTGCTTCATAAAAAATAACTGGATATGGGAATAACATTAATTCTTCTAACTCCTGAACTTTTTTTGTTTTTGCTTTATTTAAAAAACCAAAGAACAAAAAATGTTGGGGATTAAGACCTGAACTAACAATGGCATTTAGCGCCGCGTTCGCTCCACTAACCGGCACGACATCATAGGGATAATGCGTTAAAATATGTTGAACAGCATAGTATCCCGGATCACTAATCAACGGATAACCCGCATCACTAATAATTGCAATTGATAAATTTTGAGCTAAATCATCTAACATTTCGGTTAAACGATGCATTTCAGTTTCTTTATTTAAAGAAACTAATTTCTTTTTACAATCAAAATAATTCAATAGTTTAAGGGTATTACGGGTATCTTCACAATAAATTTTTTGAACATCATTTTTAATAACGGCAATTGCCCGCGGGGTCATTTCTTGTAAATTACCAATTGGCGTTGCAATTAAGTACAGTTTTGGATTATTATTTTTAAAGCTATATTGTTTAATTTTATTTACCATTATAAAGACTCTTTAGTTTATCAAAACTATTGTCTTTAACTAAGTACTGGACGAGAATTTGATAAACCCTTTCTAACAAATCATGTTCAAGAACCGTTAATTGGGCAGGAGGAAACTTCCCTAAAACCCAGTTCCGGGTTGGAATTTGGGCATCTTTCCCAATTCCTAAGCGAATCCGGTAAAAATTATCACTACCTAATTTTTGAATTAAATCTTTAATTCCATTATGTCCGGCACTTGAACCATTCTTTTTTAACTTAATAGCATTAAAAGGAAGATCCTTATCATCATAAATCACAATAATATCCTCATAAGATAATTTATAAAATTGTTTAATTTGACTAACCGCCACCCCACTTAAATTCATAAATGTTTGTGGTTGACAAAAAAAGACTTTTTCATTCTTAATTGTTGTCTCTCATAAAAAAACATTAAAAGAATTTTTCGGTTTTGTTAAATTAAATTTATGCACCAATTTATCAACTGCCAAAAAACCAATATTATGTCTTGTATAAGTATATTCCTTACCTGGATTACCCAAACCCACAATTAACTTCATACTTTCGCTCCTTTTACTTTAACACTCGTTGATAAATTTTTTCAACATTCCGTAAAAAATAATTGTTATTAAATAATTGCTCTAATTTTGGCAAGGGTAAATATTTTTCCACATTATTTTCAATTAAAACATCTTTAAAATCAGTTTGTTGTTGTTGCGTAATTAAAGTACATTTTTGAATAAAATCATAGACTTCTTCGCGAGAAGAATTTGTTGTTTGTAAAATATTTGTTAAAACAACCTGACTAAAATAAATTTTATTAACTTGTTGTAAATGTTCAATAATTTTATCAGGAATAACAACTAAATCATTAATAACTCCAATCATCCGTTTCAAGAGATAAACCACCAAGTGATATGTATCAGGAATAATAATTCGTTCATTACTACTATGGGAAATATCACGCTCATGTCATAATAAATTATTCTCAAAAGTAACATTCATATTACTACGAATCAAACGACCTAATCCAGCAATGTTTTCAGCACTAATCGGATTCTTTTTATGAGGCATTGATGATGACCCTTTTTGTTTTTTGCTAAATCCTTCGGCAATTTCGCTAACTTCTGAGCGCTGGAAATGCCGAAACTCAAGCGCCATTTTCTCTAGTAAACTTGAAATTTGTCCAAAACTAGTAAATAATGCGACATGATAATCTCGTGATGTTACTTGCGTTGTAATTGAATCAATCTTTAAACCTAATTGTTTTGCAACATATGCTTCTACTCCCACTTCAACATGGGAAAAATTACCAACAGACCCTGATATTTTCGCAACAGAAATCCCCGCGGCAGCTGCTTGAAACCGCGTCAGATTTCGTTCTAATTCCGCATACCAAAGTAAAAATTTCAATCCTAATGACGTTGGTTCAGCAAACATTCCGTGTGTACGCCCCATAATTAATTGATTTTTATAAGCCAAAGCTTTTTCTTTTAAAGCCGCTTTTAATTCTAATAAATATTTTTCAACAATTTGATTTGATTCTTTCATTAAATAATTTTGACTAGTATCAACAATATCAGTTGATGTTAAACCATAATGAATTCATTTTTTTTCTGGTCCTAACGTTTCGGATAACATTCGGGTAAAAGCAACAACATCATGTTTTGTTTCTGCTTCTAATTCAGCCATCCGGGGTAAATTTATTGTTAAATTAGCTTTAATTTTAGTAATATCAGTGCTTGGAATTAAGCCTACCTGCCCTCATCCTTCACAAACTAATAATTCTACTTTCGCTCAAATCTGATATTTATTCTCATCATTTCAAATTGCACCAATCTCTGGAACAAAATAACGCTCAATCATTAGAAAATCTCCTTATTCATTAAAATAGTTTGTTCACGATTAGGGCCAACAGAAAATAAGCTAATTGGAACCCCAATAATTTCTTCTAGTTTCATTAAATAGTGTTGCGCATTAGGGGGCAACTGTTCAAAGGTGGTAATATTACTAATATCTTCTTCTCAGCCAGGCATCGTAATTAAAATTGGTTTACACATTTCATATTCTTTAATCGTACTTGGAACATAATCAATTTTTTCACCGTGATATTCATAACCAACACAAATTTTTAATTCTTTAATTGTACTTAAAACATCTAACAACATAATTGCTATGCTAGTATAACCACTAATGCGTAATGAATGTTTCATTAAAATCCCGTCAAACCAACCAATTCGACGAGCTCGTCCCGAGATAGTTCCATATTCATGCCCGGTTTCACGAATATATGTTTCAACTTCCCCAAAAATTTCCGATGAAAAGGGTCCTGTTCCAACTCGGGTATTATATGCTTTAACAATTCCTAACACATTATTAATATAACGGGGGGCAATCCCAACTCCAACAGGAATTGAAGCCGCAGTTGGATTTGATGAAGTAACAAAAGGATAAGTTCCATGGTCTAAATCAAGCATTACCCCTTGGGCTCCTTCAAATAACACTTTTTGATGCGCATTAATTGCCTTATCAACTAAAATTGAAGTATCGGTTACTAAAGTTTTAATTTGTTGAAATAAGGCTAAATATTCTTTTCAAATTACTTTTGGATCGAAACCTTCACTATTAAAAACTTTTGTTAAAACTTCATTTTTAAATTTTAAATTATTTTCTAATTTACGTAAAAAGCCTTCCTCATCAAACAATTCTCCTAATCTAATCCCAATTCGTTCGGCTTTATCTTGATAACATGGCCCAATCCCTTTTTTAGTTGTCCCAATTGAATCTTTTTGCCGATATTCTTCTTGCAACTCATCAATTTTCATATGATATGGAAAAATTAAATGGGTCCGATCACTAATTCGTAAGTTTTTACAATCAAAACCATGTTCTTGCAAATAATTAATTTCACTAACTAATTTTCGTAAGTTAACAACACAGCCATTTCCAATAACATTAATTGATTTCCTATTAAAAATACCTGATGGCACAATACTTAACTTATATTTTACACCCGTAATAACAATTGTATGACCAGCATTGTCACCGCCAGCTCAACGAACAATCACATCAGCTTGTTGCGCAAAATAATCCGTAACTTTTCCTTTCCCTTCATCTCCTCATTGACTACCAACAACTGCTAGTGTTAAATAATTTATCCCACTCATAACTTATCTCCAATCTTTCTACGGTTTAATCTTAATATAAATCAACCTAATTTTTCAAATTTTTTATTTTATTTATTTTTAATTACTGCTTGCACAAAACCATTAAATAATGGATTTGGTTTATTCGGACGGGAAGTAAATTCGGGATGATATTGTGCCGCCAAATAAAACGGATGGTCGGGAAGTTCAATTACTTCCACTAAGTTTTTCTCCTTGTAAAAACCACTAAATACTAAGCCTGCTGCTTCTAATTGCGCACGATAATCATTATTAAATTCATAACGATGACGATGGCGTTCTAACACATTATTTTTCCGATACAATTGCTGCGCTAAAGTATTTGCCATTAATGTTGTCTTATAATTCCCAAGGCGTAATGTGCCCCCTAATTCATCGTTTTTATCTTTTCCCCGAATAATATCAATAATAACATTTTTTGTTTCTGTTAATTCCGAAGAATTAGCATCTGTAATGTGACATACATTCCGTGCAAATTCAACAACAGCTGCTTGCATCCCAAAACAAATCCCAAAGAATGGAATGTTATTTTTGCGGGCAAATTGACAAGCTAAGATTTTACCTTCAAAGCCACGCTCACCAAAACCACCCGGAACTAAAATCCCTTGCGCATTTTGTAATAATTGTTGATAATTATTTTTATTTACTTTCTCTGCTTTAATTCAGTCAATTTTAATTTGAACTTTATTTTCATAACCAGCAATTCGTAATGACTCACTAACTGACAAATAAGCATCGGGAAGTTCAATATATTTCCCAACTATTTTAATTTCAATCGTCTGTTTTGACTGGTTAATTTTTTCAACAAACCGGTTTCAGGCAGTCATATCCGTTTTGGTAATTTTTAAATTTAATAATTTGCAAATTACTGTTTGGGCATTTTGTTCATACATCTTTAATGGCACTTCATAAATACTAGAAACATCATTTGCAACTAAAACATTACTTTTTTCAATATTGCAAAATAAAGCAATCTTTTCAATTACATTTTCATCAAGAACTTGTTCTGCCCGGGCCACAACAATATCGGGTTGAATTCCCAATGACAATAATTCCCGTACGGAATGTTGGGTTGGTTTTGTTTTTGATTCTTTTGATGCCGCAATATAAGGAACCAATGAAACATGCATATAAATAACATTTTCGCGTCCTTGTTCCATTTGAACTTGTCGAATTGCTTCAATAAAAGGTAATAATTCAATATCACCAACAGTACCACCAATCTCCGTAATAACAATATCCGCTTTTGATGTTGCTGCTGCATGATAAACTTTATTTTTAATTTCATTCGTAACATGAGGCACTACTTGTACGGTTACCCCAT
Source organism: Spiroplasma endosymbiont of Polydrusus cervinus (assembly GCF_964019755.1). Classification (NCBI taxonomy): domain Bacteria; kingdom Bacillati; phylum Mycoplasmatota; class Mollicutes; order Entomoplasmatales; family Spiroplasmataceae; genus Spiroplasma; species Spiroplasma endosymbiont of Polydrusus cervinus. The sequence goes on along the minus strand of NZ_OZ026469.1, from coordinate 1,068,606 downwards.
CATATTCACCACGACGTTCTTTTTCAATCACATTTTTATAAATTCGTCCCGAGGTAATATTTGATTCTTTTGTTAAATTTTCATCAATAAAACGCTCATAATGCCCTAAATCTAAATCTGTTTCAGCCCCATCCGCTGTTACAAAAATTTCTCCGTGTTGATAAGGACTCATTGTCCCAGGGTCAATATTTAAATATGGGTCAAATTTTTGCATAAAAACATTTAGACCACTTGCTTTTAATAAAACACCGATTGAAGACGCTGTAATGCCTTTCCCTAAGCTACTTACAACTCCGCCAGTTACAAAAATATATTTTGCCATTGTTTTATCATCCTTTCATCCCCAAATTAAAAAGAGTTTAGAAATTAACATGATTGTCAGTTCTAACACTCTTTAATCTTTGGTATTAATTATTTTCTTCCATTTCTTCTTCAAGATATTTTCAGTCAATTTCTTCTGTAATACCCAATTTAACTGCTGCTGTTTCATCGTCGTTGATCGAATAATCATTGGCAATTAAATCGTCTTCAACTTCTATTTCAACAAAATCATCTTCCTCTTCATCTTTTTCGTCTACTGTATCATCAAAATAAAGAGCATCAATTAATGATTCTTCCTCTTTATCTTCTTCATTTAAATCAATATCTTCAAATTCTTCTGTTGTTTCAAATTGATCAGTATAATCATATTGCTTTTTGATTTCATCGTATTTTAAAAACTCACGCAATCCTCACATACCTTCACTTGTTAAAACAAATCGATTATCTAAAACTAAATCAGTATATAATTCGGCAATAACATCTTCCTTACTTGCCCCATGCACTGTTACATCACTTTTTGATGCAATATCATTTCAGATATTTTCAAAAGTATCACTTCTTTTTTTCTTCTTTAAATATGAATACACTAATTCTAATAACTCTACACTATCGTTCATTAATTTAAACCTTTCCTATTAATCATTTTCATATTTTTCCCCAATTGAAAATCAAATTGTTGTTGCTGCTTTATTGCTATTATTTTTAAATGCTAATACTTCCGAAACATCCATAATGCATTTGATTCCTCCTAGTGTATCAATATAAATTGGTTTTGTATCACTATCATATAATTTAACTGGTTTTAGGTTATATTCAACCATAAAGTAATTATAATGGTTTTTATATTTTTTTATCAAATTATTTTTAATTTCTTCTAAATTTCTTTTCTCAGGGTTTATTTTTCGGAAAAATGTCCGGTTGGTTAACATTTTAATTAAAGTAACTAAAATCGAATCATTTTCACTCTCTAACATTTTTAAATAAGTAAATAAAGTATAATCATCTAACAAACAATATTGCTCAGGGCTCATCATCTTACCTTGCAAAAGCGGTGTTAACAAAGTAATAATTGCTTTGTTCTTAAACTGATGTTTACTGTGATACAAATCATATAACCGTTTAAACATCATTTCAAAAGTTAGATCAAACCCAATTCCTAATGGATGTAAATAAATTTGTTTATACATGTGATAACGACCAATTAAAAATGATTCAATGGCATATTGGACTTTTAATGGAAAAACAATTTTCTTATCCTTAATAAACAAGTGACGAATAATTCATTGTGTATCAACATGACTATAGTCAACACCACTTGTTTGCCCATCTCGTAATAAGTAATCCATCCGATCAGCATCTAATTGGGAAGAAACTAAGGATGATAAAACACCATTAGGATGTTTTCCTTCAATAATCATACATAATTCATCAATTTCCTCTGGACTAAATTCAGCCGCTAAAATTTGATTAAGCTTGGTTATTGGACTTTTAATTAATAAGGATGAATAATTTTCATGAATAATATGTTGTTTTGTTACTTTATTAATTATTTCAAAGGTGTGAGAAAAAGGACCATGGCCAATATCATGCAATAAGCCCGCCAATTTAACTAACAATTGTTCATGCTTACTATACATTTCTTGAAAACTTGTCGTTTCTAACATTTGACTAACAAGATGATAAACACCAATACAATGTGAAAAACGCGTATGAGAAGCACTTGGAAAAACCAATTGGCCTCCGGCCAATTGGCTAACGCGTCGTAATCGCTGAAATTCGGGAGTATTAATTAATTTCACCGTAATTTCTTCATTTATTTCAATATCGCCATGAACACTATCACGAATTGTTAGTGGTAGTTTCATTGTTATATTATTGTAATTTAGTAATATTACTAATTACTTGTTCTTTCCCTAATAAATAAATAACCTTCACTAGCTCTGGTCCATGTTCTTGATGAGAAGTAAAAATTCGAATTGGCATAAATAAATTCTTTCCTTTCATAGCATATTTATCGCCCAATTTTGTAATTAGTTCTTTAATATTCGTTTCTGTTCAATCAACAAGCTCCGTCAAACCTGTTTTAAAAGTTGCTATCATTGCTTCATAACCACTTAATTCAGTTAACATTGCTTGTGTCACTGATGATAACTTGGTTGTTGGTTCAAAAAATGGTTTTGCTAAAACCACAATTTCGGCACCATATTGCAACTCTTTTTTATAGATTAATAATAACATATTTATTCAGGCAGCTGTTTTTTTTGTTAAGTCATATTCCGCTGATAAAAATGGTCGGACAAAAGCTAAATATTCTTCATCACTCATTTGTTTCAAATAATAATTATTTATTCAAGTTAATTTCTTAATATTAAACATACTTGGTGATTTACTAAAACGGGTTTCATCAAAGATTTTAATTAATTCATCGTGACTGAAAATTTCGGTTGTCCCGGTTGGCGATCAACCTAATAAACTAATAAAATTAAAGATTGCCGCGGGTAAATATCCCAATGTCCGATATTGACTAATAAATTGCATTAAATGACCATCACGTTTTGATAACTTCTTATGTTGTTCATTAACAATTAAAGTTAAGTGGGCAAAAACAGGTGGTTGGACCTTAAATGCTTCATAAATCATTAATTGTTTTGGCGTATTTGAAATATGCTCCTCTCCCCGCACAACATGACTAATTTCCATTAACATATCATCAATCACAACAGCAAAGTTATAAGTTGGAATCCCATTTGATTTTAAAATGACCCAGTCCCCCAAATCTTTTCCTTCAAAATGAACAGGCCCCCGCACTAAATCATTAAAATCATAGGTTGCTTCATCAGGAACAAAAAAACGTAAATTATATGGTATTTTCTGTGCTAATTTCTCTGCAATCACGGTTGGTATTAATTGTCAACATTTCCGATTGTAGCGTGGTGAAAGACACCCTTTTGCTAATTGCGCTTCCCGATCTTTTTCAAGTTCTTCGGGCGTACAAAAACAATAATATGCTTTTTTCACTATTAATAACTCTTGTGCATATTTTTGATAAAGTTCTAACCGTTCTAACTGGCGATATGGACCATAAGCCCCGGGCCTATCAATTGTTTCATCTGACTCAATTCCTAATCATAGTAAATTATCTAATTGTGAAGCAACCGCTCCTTCCACATTCCGTTCAAGATCGGTATCTTCAATTCGCACAACAAAAGCACCTTGATAATGCTTCGCAAATAAATAATTAAATAATGCTGTTCTCGTATTACCAATATGTAAAAATCCCGTTGGACTTGGGGCATAACGTAACCTAACTTTTTGATTCATTTTAATCCCTCACTCTACCTTTTTGTTTCATTACTTTGGGCAAAAGTAATAATGTTGTATAACTTTGAATAATATTCGGAAAATTTTGTTCCGTTGTTGTTGCTTTTAAATTAATTTTGGTCTGATCAATTTGCAACAATTTCTGTAAATTAACTTTAATTGCTTTTTTATTATCTTGTAAACGAGGTTGATCAACAATTATTGTTCCATCAATATTGCCAATTTGATAATTTTGGGCTGTCATTAAGGCTAAGGATTTTTCTAAAATTACTGACGAAGCAATCTTTTGGTTTGTTTCATCAAACCATACCCCTAAATCGCCTAATCCTAAAGCGCCAATAATTGCTTCACTAATTGTATGCAACAAAATATCACCATCTGAAATAGCTTCCACTTGGTATTGACAGGTAATAAAAACCCCCCCCAAATAAAAACCAGTTCCCGCTGTTAAATTATGTAAATCATAACTATTACCAACTCGCATTATTTTTCCCTAAACATTAAATTTAAAAAAACAAACATCGCCATCTTGCATGACATAGGTTTTTCCTTCCCTTCGTAAGTGGCCATTTTCTTTGACTGCTTTTTCACTGCCGCATTTCACTAAATCAGCATATGAATAAACTTCTGCACGAATAAACCCCCGTTCAAAATCCGAGTGAATAATCCCGGCACACATTGGCGCGGTTGCGCCTTTTTTAAAAGTTCATGCCCGTACTTCTTGCTTACCAGCTGTAAAAAATGTTTGTAATCCTAATAAAGCATACGATTTTTTGATTAGCTGACTTAAGCCACCTTCTTTAATGCCATAATCAGTCATTAGTAACTCACGATCGGCTGGTTCTAAGGCTGATAACTCCTCTTCAATTTTAGCGCAAATAACAACAACCTCAATTTGTTGTTGACTAGCATATTCTTTCACTATTTTAACATACAAATTATCGAGTTGATTAAGATCAGCTTCAGCAACATTCGCAACATAAATAAATGGCTTAATTGTTAATAAATTAAAATTCTTGACTGCTTTTAGTTCATCATCCGATAATGTTACATCTTTTAATAATTTATTTTCAGCTAAGGCTGCTGCTAACTTTATCAATAATTCGTATTCAAAAACACCTTCTTTTTGTTTGAAAATTTGGGCTTTCTTGATAACATTATCAATTCGTTTTTTAATCTGTTCTTGATCAGAAATAATTAATTCTAAATTAATGATTTCAATATCGCGAATTGGATCAATTGTTCCTTCAACATGGGTAATATCTTTATTATCAAAACAACAAATAACCATACAAATGGCATCTGTTTCCCGAATATTTTGTAAAAAAGCATTCCCTAGGCCTTCACCCTTGCTAGCACCAGCAATTAAGCCGGCAATATCGTAAAATTCAAAAGTACTATGAATTGTTTTGTGCGGTTCACATAAAGTAATTAAAGTATCCATTCGTTCGTCAGGTACTTCCACTGTTCCAACATTAGGATTAATTGTTGCAAACGGATAATTGGCAACTTCAACTTGTGAATTTGTAATTGCGTTAAATAAAGTTGATTTACCAACATTTGGTAAACCAACTATTCCCATTTTTAATGCCATCGTTTTCTTCCTTACTATTAATTAATCATCTATTAAACCTAATAATTCCAAAATTCGATTTAAATCTTTAATTCCTGAGTACTTAATCAGAATTTTATCCGTATCAATTACGACTTTTGTTCCTAATTTACGCATTACTTTATTTTCCAAAAACTCATTAACAGCTCGCTTTGAACTCTCTTTTTCATTATTTTCTAACAAAGGTTTTGACCCTTTTGGATTATATTCTTTAACTAAATCTTCTACCTGGCGGGCATTTAAATTTAAACTAATAATTTTATTAATAATGCTTGTTAATTCACTGCGATCAATATTTAAACTAATTAATGGTTTAACTTGCCCCATTGTTACTTTGTTTTCCAATAATAAAGTTTGAATTTCGGTTGGTAAATTTAATAATCGCATCGTATTTGTTACATGACTACGTGATTTCCCAATTCGTTGGGCTAACTCTTCTTGCGTTAAACCTAGTAATTCAATTAATTCTTTATAAGCATTAGCCTCTTCAATTGAATTTAAATCAACCCGTTGAATATTTTCAATTAAAGCAACTTCTTTCATTTGTTGGTCATTAAAATCAACGACAATTGCTTGAATTGTTGTTAAGCCTGCTATTTTTGCCGCACGACTACGACGTTCTCCCGCGACAAGATAATAACCATTATTAGTTTTTTTAACAATAATTGGTTGAATTAAACCATATTCTTTAATTGATTGTGCTAATTCTGCCAACTCTTCTTTATTAAAATTTTTTCGGGGTTGATGGGGACTAGGAAAAATTTCTGATAAAGTAATTTCATTTGCGGTTGCTTTTAATTCTTCGTTACTTTCAATTCCCTTAATTACTTCATTAATTCCTTCACCAAAGATTTTATCTAACCCTTTTGAACTTAATCGACTTTTACTGTTACTTGCCATTATTTGCCAACATCTCTCTCGCTAATTCTTCATAAGCAACTGCGCCTGCGCCACTCTTATCATATTCAAAAATACTTAAACCATGGGATGGTGATTCACTAATTTTAACATTTCTTGGAATGTGTGTCCGATAAACTTTTTCATTAAAATATTTTTTAACCTCGGTCATTACTTCAAAAGATAACTTTGTCCGTGAATCAAACATTGTTAATACAATTCCCTCAATTGCTAAACTTTCATTAAACATTTTTTTCACAAAATGAATTGTTGTTAATAACTGCGCTAGTCCTTCTAAAGCATAATATTCTGCTTGAATTGGAATTAAAATAGAATCAGCACAAGCTAATGCATTTCGATTAATTAAACTTAACGAAGGCGGACAATCAATTAAAATAAAATCATATTTATCACGAACCGGTTTAATGCGATCTAATAAAATGCTTTGGTTATCTTCTGTTCTTTCCATTAAGTAAATATCAGCCCCGGCTAATGAAATTGTCGCTGATGCTAAATCAACATTAGTCATAATATTAGGAATAATAATATTTTTTAATGGAATTTGCCCAACTAAGACATCATACATACTCTCATGAATTTCTTCCTTATTAGCTCCGGTCCCTGTTGTTGCATTTCCCTGGGGATCAATATCCACTAATAAAATTTTCTGTCCAGTACGAGCCAAGCCGGCTGCTAAATTAATTGAAGTTGTTGTTTTACCAACACCCCCTTTTTGGTTAGTGATTGCAATAATTTTTCCCATAATTTTCCTTTCTGTTCTGTTACATCTAATAAATTTATACATTATTATTATATAACACTTTATCCAATTGGAAATTTTTTTATTTGATTAAAGCGTCTTGGATAGGTTGCTGGCGTTGCAGCTGTCTTAGTGAAATAACAAATATTTCGTTCCCCAAGTTGGTTAATCTTGTCCTCTTGAATTTTTGTTAATGTTAAATTTAAGGCTGGCAATGTTTTTTGCACGGCTTGTAATTCTTCCTTAACATGTGGTCCTTTATAATAAATCAGCATTCCGTTTACTTTAACCATCCGTACAACTAATTCTAATAACATCCCCAAATTCGCAACAGCACGCGAGACAACAACATCAAATGTTTCGGAATGATCACGGCTATATTTTTCAGCTCGCGCATGAACAATTTCAACATCTGTTAATTGTAATTTCGTCACTAATTGTTGTAAAAATAAACATCGTTTCTCTAACGCTTCAATAATTGTTAATTTAATTGTTGGACAAAAAATTTTTAAAACTAGCCCCGGAAATCCAGCACCACTGCCAACATCGCTAACTTTCATTGCTTCAGAAAAAGTAAATTCTTTTAATAACAATAACGAATCAAGAAAATGCTTAAAATAAACCTCTTCTTCATTAGTGATTGTTGTTAAATTCATCACTTGGTTTTGCGCTATCAAATATTGATAATATATTTGTAATTTTTTTGTTTGCTCTGGTGTAATTGTTAATTCTTGCAACGCTGTTGTAATTAATTTAATCATCGATATCCCTCATAACTTTTAATTGTGTTAACATTATAACAATATATTTGATTATATATATTGTATACTATAAAACTAAATCATAAAAAGTTAATAAAATTATAACAAATTGTATACTATAAAACTAAATCATAAAAAGTTAATAAAATTATAACAAATTAAAAATAAAAAACAATAATCACAAAAAATATTAAATTAAAAATATTGTTTTTAATATTTATTTTTAAAATTATAAAATTAAACACAACAAAAAATAAATTTTATTAATCTTAACAAACACTAATTTAATTTAAAAAAAATTTTTTTAAAATATTGTCTTGATGTAAAGTTTTTCAAGCAAGGTCTAATTCTGGTATTTTTAATATATCTAAAATAAGATTTTAATCTACTACGAATATTAATTAATGACTCATTTTGAGCCAATCAACGTCTTATATCTCTATTTATTCTTTCTACTAATGTTTTCTGACGAGGTTTACCAGGATCACAAAAATAAACTCTTATTTTAAAGTGTTTTTCTATTGTTTTTCATCTATAAAATTCTTTTCCTCTATCGGTTAAAATACAACTAAATTTACTAATACAAATTTGTTTAATCATTTTCATTAAAATTGTTAATACAATACTTGCCTTTTTACTAAATAAAATATGATAAAAAAGTATTTTTGATTTACGATTTACTAAAACTAACAAATAAAAATTACCACAATCAAGAGTATCCATTTCTCAAATTCCACTAAAACTTAAATCATTTCCATAATCATTTAAAAATTGCTTATAATCTCTAATATTAAGTAATTTTCCACGATTATCATTTTGTTCCCTATTTTTTGTTTTTCTTTTTTTATTTTTAATATATAACATTTCTTTTTTTTAAATTAAAATAACCTAATTTAATATATTTATACATTGTTTTTTATTTTTATCATGTATTTTTTGTGCTTTTGCAGCATTATAATCATTAATATTATTAAACATATTTAACTCTTGCCAAATAGTTCTATAATCTCTATTCATTTGCTTAGCAATTTTTCGAATATTTTTTGTAGGCTGCACCCTGTTTAGTAAGTATTAATAAAAAGGTTTACAAACTTTCATTTATTATATATTTTTCTTTTTGGTTTGAATATCATTTATTTCATTTTTTAACATCATTAATATATTCATTATGAGATTTATAATTTTTATTATGGATTGTTCCTTTTTTAAGTAATGAATGAAAACTTTCAATAATAATGTTGTCTGCACAATGATAATTTTTACCCATTGAAATTATAATTTTGTTATCTAAACATTTACTATTGTAATCTTTAGATGTATATTGATATCCGTGATCTGAATGAATTATTGTTTTATTTAAATCTTTTTTTATTTTTTTAATTTTATTAATTGCATCATTTAAATTATTAATTACAAGTTTGTTATTATTAAATTTTGATCATTTTACATCAATAATTTCTTTAGTATATCCATCAAGTATTGTTGATTGATAATGTTTTTTACCATTTCAAATTAAATAAGTTATATCAGTAAATAAAATTGAAAATCTTTCTTTAATATCATTAAAATTACGATTTACTAAATCAGGATATTTAATTATATTTTTATTTCTATTTTGTTTTATTAATATTTTTCTACGCATACGCTTTACATATTCAGCTTGAATATTATTTTCTTTCATAATTCGCAATACTTTCTTAGCATTATAAACAATGCCATAATCTTTTTTTAAATATTTGGTAATTCGACGATAACCAAATTGTTTTAAATTTTCTTCATAGACTTTTACAATATTTTTTAATGATTCGCTATCCTTACCATTACTTGAATAATTTTTATATTTATCTCAATAACTACGCTTTAAATCTGTTATATCAAGTAATAAATTTAGTGGATATTTATTAATGTTTTCTTTGATAAAAGATACAATTTTTCTTTTATTTAATTGTAAAAGTCATGAAGCTTTTTTAGTAATTCATACCTAACTTTGTAATAGTTTAAATCTCTTTTTTCAAATGATTCTTGTGGACCTTTATTGGTGTTTAAAATTCCTTTCTTAAAATTTTCATACCATGAAGCAACAGTTTTTTATTAATTTGATATTTTTTTGCAATAAAACTTATACTATTATTTTTAACCTCGTGTACTATCATTTTTCGAAAATATGCTGTATATTTATTAAATTTTTGTCCTTTTCTTGCCATATAAAAATGCACCTCCTTTAAAAGTAGACTGCATCCTGTTTAGTAAGTATTAATAAAAAGGTTTACAAACTTTCATTTATTATATATTTTTATTTTTGGTTTGAATATCATTTATTTCATTTTTTAACATCATTAATATATTCATTATGAGATTTATAATTTTTATTATGGATTGTTCCTTTTTTAAGTAATGAATGAAAACTTTCAATAATAATGTTGTCTGCACAATGATAATTTTTACCCATTGAAATTATAATTTTGTTATCTAAATATTTACTATTATAATCTTTAGATGTATATTGATATCCATGATCTGAATGAATTATTGTTTTATTTAGATCTTTTTTTATTTTTTTAATTTTATTAATTGCATCATTTAAATTATCAATTACAAGTTTGTTATTATTAAATTTTGATCATTTTACATCAATAATTTCTTTAGTATATCCATCAAGTATTGTTGATTGATAATGTTTTTTACCATTTCAAATTAAATAAGTTATATCAGTAAATAAAATTGAAAATCTTTCTTTAATATCATTAAAATTACGATTTACTAAATCAGGATATTTAATTATATTTTTATTTCTATTTTGTTTTATTAATATTTTTCTACGCATACGCTTTACATATTCAGCTTTAATATTATTTTCTTTCATAATTCGCAATACTTTCTTAGCATTATAAACAATGCCATAATCTTCTTTTAAATATTTGGTAATTCGACGATAACCAAATTGTTTTAAATTTTCTTCATAGACTTTTACAATATTTTTTAATGATTCGCTATCCTTACCATTACTTGAATAATTTTTATATTTATCTCAATAACTACGCTTTAAATCTGTTATATCAAGTAATAAATTTAGTGGATATTTATTAATGTTTTCTTTGATAAAAGATACAATTTTTCTTTTATTTAATTGTAAAAGTCATGAAGCTTTTTTAGTAATTCATACCTAACTTTGTAATAGTTTAAATCTCTTTTTTCAAATGATTCTTTTGGACCTTTATTGGTGTTTAAAATTCCTTTCTTAAAATTTTCATACCATGAAGCAACAGTTTTTTTATTAATTTGATATTTTTTTGCAATAAAACTTATACTATTATTTTTAACCTCTTGTACTATCATTTTTCGAAAATATGCTGTATATTTATTAAATTTTTGTCCTTTTCTTGCCATATAAAAATGCACCTCCTCTAAAGTTTAGCAAAGACTTTTTTTCTTTACTTACTTTTTTGGGTGCAGTCTATTGCTATTTTCCTTTTTAAATAATTCATTATCTTTTAATTTTTCCAAATTTACTCTTTCATTAAAATCTAATCTTTCATATTTTTTCACACTTTACCTCCTAAAATATTTAAAATGTTATAATTATTGCACATAAATTATAACATTTTAAATATTTTAGGAGCAATCGGATTAAAAACAACAAGTACAACATCATTAATTAGTTGCGAAAAACCAAATAATAGTGAAAACGGGGGGGGTAATAAACCAGAACCCAAACCACAACAACCACCAGTTGGAAGTAATTGAAAGTTAATTGAAAATTGTAAATTACGCGGGATAATTTATTCTTTACTTTTTAATTTCAATATCATTTGCAATCTTATTGACAGTATTAATAACAATATCTTTACCATACTTTTTTATTAACGACCGCAAAATTAAATATTGCTTTATTTGCATAATTTCGACCTCCTATAATTAACTTAAAAATTAACTTAAAAAAGTTAACTAAATTAATAGTTAACTTTTTATGATTTGGTATTTACAATTTACACAATTGATTAAAATTATTAACCAATGGGTTTTTTGATATTGTTTTGTCAGGGAAAAGGAGTCCCTTTTGTACTTAATAATAGTTCATTAATTCCTCACATTATTAAGGTTCCTCCAATAATAATCAATAAACTATATAAAGTCTTATGATTACTACTAAAAGCAAAGAAACTATACATAATATAACTAATTGAACCAATTAATAAGAACAAGGAAAACCCAGCATAATAATACATCCCTTTGACTTTTGTTACTTCCACCCGTTTTGTATAGCGATTAACACAAATAACAATAATTAAACTAATATAACAAAGAAAGGCCGTAAAACTAACTGCATTAGAAGAAAGGTCTAACAAGTACATTGGATCACCAATAAGTCCCAAGCTAAGCCCTATCAATAATAAGTTAAAACTAATCGTAATCCCCATTTGAATCAAACCAATCTGTTGATAATTTAATTCCTTTTTACCAATATAAATTAGATTTTCTTCTTGGACTGTATGGCCTAACGAAGGAGCTACAAAAGTTAACCCATTAATACTTATTAATGCTGTCAACATAATAAATCACATTAAAATTTTAGCAACGGGTCCTTCAATAACATTTTTAAATAAGGTAAAAACACTACCATCGTTTGTTCCTAAGAACAATGAAATAACTTTTAAAATATAAAAGATAGTAATAAATAACATTGCTGTAAACAATGCTTTTGGCACAACGTTTTTATTAGAAACTTCTTTTTGTAATCCAGCAGCATAAATGAACCCATCAAATGAAAATAAAACCGGTAATAACCCCATAAAGAAATTACCAAATTTTAAGTCTTTATAAGTATCAAAGACATTGCCATTAATTGGCGCAATAAATCCCACAACTAAACTAACTAATAGTGGAATAAACTTAATAAAAGTTCCAATTGCTTGAACTCATTTCCCAATATTTCGTAAGAAAATATTTAATAAGAAAAACAAAATTAAAATAACAAGACCAACACTAACGGAAATTATGTTTTGTGTTCCTTTACTAATACTTTCAATTGCTAATGCATCAAACATCGCATTAATACTAAAAATTGGAAAAAGGCCTAATAAAATTGGAAAATAAAAAAAGATATAAAACAACGATATTAAACTGCCAACTTTGCGGCCAATTAAAACATTCGCCCACGATGCAAGGGTGCCATGACCACTTTTTGTTTTGACAGATGTGACTTCAATAAAAACCATAATCATTGCCATTCCTAAAATCCCAACTAAGACTCATAACCCGATTGCTAAATAAGGATTTTGGGTAAAATATAAAACATGGCCTTCTGAATTATCATTTTTCAAATAAATTCCAATTCCGATTGTAATTCCAACGGCGGTTGAAAAAACAGTCAGAAATTCAAAAAATTTAACATGCTTTTTATTTTTTTCCATTAATTTTTTCCTCCATTTTTAATTTGTTATAATTTTATTAACTTTTTATGATTTAGTTTTACAGTATATACCTCTTGTTCAAATTTATTCATCAGGTGTTGGTTGCTCCGCTTGCTGGGGGAAATTCAAACGACATTAACCCAAATTTGTTATTTCATAACTTGTTGAGAAAGTCAGTAACAATGTTATTGACATTGCCCTCATCAACTTTATGAAAGCGATTTTGTTGCATTATTAATAATAATTGAAAAAGGTCCCTTTCATCTGTTATTACAAAATTATCCCTTGTTGTCAAATGATACTCTTTTACCAATAAGGAAAAATAATGTTGCTGCATTCATTTAATTGCTGCTAAACAAATTTCTTCTTTTGGCAAAATGTCGTCTTTAATTGAACGGGTAAAAGCTAAATTTAATGCTACTTGTGAATCTTCAATTTTTGGTCATAAAATCCCTGGGGTATCAACTAAATCAATTTGCTGATTTAATTTTAATCATTGTTGCCCTTTTGTTACACCCGGTTTATTTCCAATCCGGGCGGAATTTCGCTTCACTAAGGCATTAATAAAAGTAGATTTCCCAACATTTGGAATCCCGATTACTAATACTTTTACTTTAGGAGTCTTAATTCCCCATTTTTTATCGCGTTCCATTTTTGGGGCACAAATAAAATTAATTTTTTCAATAATTAATTTTGTAATATTAGCATGTTTACTATCTAACGGTAAAACGGAAATTTGTTGTTGCTGATAATAATTAAGTCATGACTTAATAGTAACTGGATCTGCTAAATCTTTTTTATTTAAAATAACTAACTTTGGTTTTGAACCACGTAAGTTATCAACTAACGGATTTGACGAGGAAAACGGAATGCGACTATCAACAATTTCAATCACCAAATCAATCAATTTACTTTGTTCGTCAATTTTTTTAATTGCTTTTGCCATATGGCCAGGAAATCAATGAATATTTGTTGTCACCTTCTTTTCCTCCTTTCGCTAGAAATTTTTACAGTATACATTTTGCAACCAATTCTTTGCTATCTTTTTCCCTTGCTTCTGCTCCAAAAAAATTAATAAATCTTGGTTTTTATTTCATAATATGTCATCCCGTAACTTTTTAGCCTCTGTTATACATCAATATTAATTCTACACCAAAAAATAAAAAAGGTAGTATATATTATTTTGAGGTTTTAATAAAAAAATAAACAATTAGAAACAAATTAAGTTTCGTTTATACTTAAATGATAACAAAATTTATAAAAAATTCAACTTTTTTAAAAATATAATTTTTAGTTAAAAAATATTTTCTAAAATTATGAATTTTGACAAACTAAAAAAATACTTTTTTAAATTACATTAATTAATTTTTTAAAGTTTTTGATTAAATAAATAAAAACTTGTTTTGAAAATAATTTAAACTTTGAAGTTGATTTAAATTAAAAATATTAAATTCAATTTCTTCTTCATTAGTTTTATTAGCTTTATTATTAAGTCTTAATATTGAAACAATTAACATATTGTTAAATGTTTCTTTACAATATATTTTTGCTCCACGCCCTTTAACAGCTTTAATGTAATGTGAAATATCACCTTCCATGTGACAACCAATATTATATTCTAATGCTTGGTTTTTAACACCCGCTTCATTATTTTCAATTAATTTAATAGTTTGTAATAAAAATCCCTTTTTATTTCCAAAAACATAAGGTAAATTAGAATTTAATAAATTTAATAATGCTTCATGATATCCAGCAAAGAAAAATTTTTTTGCTCAATTATATTTTAATCTGTGAATTTTATTTCTTCTACGATAGGGAAATAATTGTTTAAATCTATTTATTAAATGAAATTTATCCAAACTATATGATAGAATCCTGTTTTTGTATTTTTCTTTTATTGCTTTGTAAATTTTTTTAATTCAACGGTCACCATCGCGTAATATTAAAATTTTAGTATCTTCGTTAATTTCATAAGTATCCATTAATTTAAAAATTTTATCTATAAAATTAGTAATGCTTGCTTTGTCATTTTTTTGATTACTACTTGCAGTCTACACTCTGTTTAGTAAGTATTAATAAAAAGGTTTACAAACTTTCATTTATTATATATTTTTCTTTTTGGTTTGAATATCATTTATTTCATTTTTTAACATCATTAATATATTCATTATGAGATTTATAATTTTTATTATGGATTGTTCCTTTTTTAAGTAATGAATGAAAACTTTCAATAATAATGTTGTCTGCACAATGATAATTTTTACCCATTGAAATTATAATTTTGTTATCTAAACATTTACTATTGTAATCTTTAGATGTATATTGATATCCGTGATCTGAATGAATTATTGTTTTATTTAAATCTTTTTTTATTTTTTTAATTTTATTAATTGCATTATTTAAATTATAAATTACAAGTTTGTTATTATTAAATTTTGATCATTTTACATCAATAATTTCTTTAGTATATCCATCAAGTATTGTTGATTGATAATGTTTTTTACCATTTCAAATTAAATAAGTTACATCAGTAAATAAAATTGAAAATCTTTCTTTAATATCATTAAAATTACGATTTACTAAATCAGGATATTTAATTATATTTTTATTTCTATTTTGTTTTATTAATATTTTTCTATGCATACGCTTTACATATTCAGCTTGAATATTATTTTCTTTCATAATTCGCAATACTTTTTAGCATTATAAACAATGCCATAATCTTCTTTTAAATATTTGGTAATTCGACGATAACCAAATTGTTTTAAATTTTCTTCATAGACTTTTACAATATTTTTAATGATTCGCTATCCTTACCATTACTTGAATAATTTTTATATTTATTTCAATAACTATGCTTTAAATCTGTTATATCAAGTAATAAATTTAGTGGATATTTATTAATGTTTTCTTTGATAAAAGATACAATTTTTCTTTTATTTAATTGTAAAAGCCATGAAGCTTTTTTAGTAATTCATACCTAACTTTGTAATAGTTTAAATCTCTTTTTTCAAATGATTCTTTTGGACCTTTATTGGTGTTTAAAATTCCTTTCTTAAAATTTTCATACCATGAAGCAACAGTTTTTTTATTAATTTGATATTTTTTTGCAATAAAACTTATACTATTATTTTTAACCTCGTGTACTATCATTTTTCGAAAATATGCTGTATATTTATTAAATTTTTGTCCTTTTCTTGCCATATAAAAATACACCTCCTTTAAAGTAGACTGCACCCTGTTTAGTAAGTATTAATAAAAAGGTTTACAAACTTTCATTTATTATATATTTTTCTTTTTGGTTTGAATATCATTTATTTCATTTTTTAACATCATTAATATATTCATTATGAGATTTATAATTTTTATTATGGGTTGTTCCTTTTTTAAGTAATGAATGAAAACTTTCAATAATAATGTTGTCTGCACAATGATAATTTTTACCCATTGAAATTATAATTTTGTTATCTAAACATTTACTATTGTAATCTTTAGATGTATATTGATATCCGTGATCTGAATGAATTATTATTTTATTTAAATCTTTTTTTATTTTTTTAATTTTATTAATTGCATCATTTAAATTATCAATTACAAGTTTGTTATTATTAAATTTTGATCATTTTACATCAATAATTTCTTTAGTATATCCATCAAGTATTGTTGATTGATAATGTTTTTTACCATTTCAAATTAAATAAGTTACATCAGTAAATAAAATTGAAAATCTTTCTTTAATATCATTAAAATTACGATTTACTAAATCAGGATATTTAATTATATTTTTATTTCTATTTTGTTTTATTAATATTTTTCTACGCATACGCTTTACATATTCAGCTTGAATATTATTTTCTTTCATAATTCGCAATACTTTCTTAGCATTATAAACAATGCCATAATCTTCTTTTAAATATTTGGTAATTCGACGATAACCAAATTGTTTTAAATTTTCTTCATAGACTTTTACAATATTTTTTAATGATTCGCTATCCTTACCATTACTTGAATAATTTTTATATTTATCTCAATAACTACGCTTTAAATCTGTTATATCAAGTAATAAATTTAGTGGATATTTATTAATGTTTTCTTTGATAAAAGATACAATTTTTCTTTTATTTAATTGTAAAAGTCATGAAGCTTTTTTAGTAATTCATACCTAACTTTGTAATAGTTTAAATCTCTTTTTTCAAATGATTCTTTTGAACCTTTATTGGTGTTTAAAATTCCTTTCTTAAAATTTTCATACCATGAAGCAACAGTTTTTTTATTAATTTGATATTTTTTTGCAATAAAACTTATACTATTATTTTTAACCTCTTGTACTATCATTTTTCGAAAATATGCTGTATATTTATTAAATTTTTGTCCTTTTCTTGCCATATAAAAATGCACCTCCTTTAAAGTTTAGCAAAGACTTTTTTTCTTTACTTACTTTTTTGGGTGCAGTCTAAAGTTTAGCAAAGACTTTTTTTCTTTACTTACTTTTTTGGGTGCAGTCTAATATCTTTAAAAATAAGTTTATATCTACCATAACTATCTAATTCTTTTTTACTATTTGTATCATTCAAAAATTTAATAATTCTTCAATTATTACTTGTATCACTACGCCAAACTACAAAACAATATTTAATATAAACTTCTTTAAATGGTTGATCATCAGAATAAACCTTTTCTCAATAATTTATTGGAGTTAGCGTAGCAGGTCCCCACCAGTAAAATTAAAATATGATGAATTTAATTTAACTTTGTAATGTTCAAAAATTCAATATCCAGTTTCTAATTCTCGTGGATTAGATATTAATTCAAAATAATAAGGATAAAACAATTTAACATCATCATTATAACCTTTATTAATCGCATATTTACTATATGTATAATTTGATAACATGTATATCACTTGTTTAAATCTTTTGACAGCATTATCATTTAAAGAAGTAAAATTATCTAATTTTCAGTTTTCAAATAAACCGCCAATAACATCTTCGAATTTTTGACGTAATTCAGCCGCTTTATTGCTAGGATTACCTTTTTCATCGTATTTTGCACCTTGAAATTTACGGTCATAATTATAACGATATGTTAAATAATTTAACAAAACAATATTTAATTCTTTAATATCGGCTTCATCGCACATGATGCCTTTTCAAACTCCACTATCAAAATAAATAGTATCTTTATCAAACGGAACAATAATCTTAATATATTCGTTATAATCAACTTTACTATAATCAATAATTTCTGGATGAGTAATATTAATAGCATTGTCAGTTTGCACTCTTTCTTTTAAATAATATAATAATACTTCATAAAATGTTTTTTTAGTTATATATTTATATTCTTCTTCTCAAGGATGAGCATAATTCCCTAAATGATAATTATATGGTCTTGTAACTGTTTTACTAGATATAATATCAATTATTTCACCAGCTAATTTTAAAGCATTTTTAACATCACGAGTAATATTTTCATTTGATTCAGGATCATTAGTTTGTGAATAAGCAACTCCACCTTGTGAAAATGATGCACTACCAGTTAAATCATTAACTCCTTTTGGTAAATAAAATACCAATTCATAACTGCTAATAAACAAGCAGATTGAATATAACTTAATCATTTATCATATTCAATTATTCCAGTATTATCTTTTTTTACTCAGGGAAATAAATCTTTTTTATTTATTTTATCTGAAATTGTTCCACCTGATAATCTATCCATTCATAAACTAGTTTTTAAATTATCATTATAAGCAGATTGCTTACGGTCATTAATAGGTTGTCAAAATTTACTTTCTTTAACATCTTCAACTGTTATAAATAACAAATTACTTAAATTATTTTCCATATAAAATACCCCTTAATTGATTATGATATTTATTTTTTAAATTAGATGGTTTATAACTATTAACTTTTCTTTGTACTTTTTTAATTTTTTTAATAGTTTGATTAGTTTTATAAAACATACTTTTAACTGGTGTTTTATATAAATTCTTAATATTTTTAACATCACTTTTTCGCTCTCGATATCATTTTTTATTATTAATTTCACCAGCAAAATTAAAATTAAAATGCCCAATCTTTAAATTATTAATAAACCTTTTAATTTGTTGTAATTTTTGAACTGTTGATAATGTTAATTTAATATTTCCTTTTGAGTATTTTTCTTTTAATTCTTGTGGTAATCTTTTTTAATATAATTTCTTAAATAACTAGGTAATCATTTTCTTAATCAATAATGCCAAAATAAAGTCCCTGCATTAGATACAGCATTACTTAATAATTTTCATATTTCAACTGGAACACTAGGATAAACATATGGACCATAAAACTTAGGATTTTTTGCTGTTTTTGTATATATTAAAATAGTTAAATTACCTGTTAATAAAGTTAACTTATTTGTTATATTAAACATTCCACTATCAAGTCAACTACTATTTAAAGATTGTCAATTAGTATTTAGATAATTTTCATTTTTAAATTGTTCTCTATTTTTAATATTATTATCTTTTTCTAATTGACTTAATATTTGTTGAATTTCTTTTTTATGACCTTTTTTAATTAAATCTACATAAGTATAAGGATTTAATCACTTATAAACATCTTCAATTTTATTTGTAATATTTTGAAAAGGATTAGCATAATATGAAGCAAACTTATTAACTTTATTAATTAAATTAACGAACTTATTTATTATAAGTTTATTGCCTAAATTTTCTGCTAATAAAGTTAAAACTCGTAATATTAATAAGTTCATTTTTTATTGAGAATTTTTAATTACTATATCAATAGGCTTTGTTTTACCAGTAGCGTTGTTTTTACCTTTAATTTGAACTTCAACAGTTTTATAATTTGTAATATTTATTGGTCATTCTTCACCTTTACTTTCAATAAAGTAATCAAAATCATTTTTAGTTAAAGAATTATCTACTGTTTTTACTGCTTTTAAAACAACACTTTTAAATTGTGGTTTTAATTCTTCTTGTGAAACACTAACAGGATTATTTACTTTAATATTAGGTTGTTCAATTTTATTAATTTTACTAATATTAACTTTATTTGATGATGGAATTACATAATCAACAGGAACTCTAAAAGTTTTATTTAGATTACTTTTTGCAGCATTAATTTCATCTTGTGTTGGTACTTTTTCTAAAATAATTTTAGATGTTTTTGGATATAAAATAGTTGGAGTAGCATATTGTACTTTACCAATTCATTTAGGGTTAGCAGTATCATTATCTAAAACTTGTTGAATAGTATCCATATTAATTGGATATGCCCATACTTGTTTATTAATAAGTAAACCATTTACATTAGTAAAATTATAACTTTTATCGCGGTTAACTTGTCCTTTTGTATATGTTTTTTCTAAATGAAAACTTTTAGATACAGGAATACCCATTGCTGTATTTTCATATAATTCACCATTAACCATTGATTTTAATTGCGCTTGTGAACCAATTACTTTTAAATAAGCAGGTGTTAACCCTAAATATGCACGTCGTCCTAAAACCATAAACATTTTATCTTGGTAAACCAAAATATAGATTACTAATTTGATTAGTTAATTCAATCAAAGTTTCATTTAATGTAAAGAATGTTTTATTTGCATCATTCTCATTTTCTGCTGTATAACTACGAAATGGAATAACTTGATATTGACCATCTGCTAAACAATAATCATAAATCCTCTGAATTAATTCACACTCTAAGTTAACAAATTTATTCTGTACAACACTAGAAATAGCGTTAGCAATAACACCATTTTTAATATTTTGTTATATTAATGCTAAATCAAATGCTTCATTCATTAATTTTAAATTAAATCTTTTATCAATAGGAACTGGAATTCTTGTTAATCCCATAGTTTGAGTTGTTCCACCATTTGGTAATGCATAATCATCTTGTCATACCACACGATGAGTTAAATTATATAATAATGCTTGACCAGCATTTGGTAATCACGCGACTTGTTGGGTTGTTGCAGTTGCATATTGCATAATACTTGCGTATTCATTATATAAAGGTCCACGCAATAAAGCATTAACCATATCAGCATAGGCTTTTTGCCCTGTTGTATTACCTTGTAATGTAAAAGGTACTTGTGGAAAATTAATTGTTGCCATAATATTCACTCCTTATTATCTAATGTTTTTAAGTGTATAATCAGTTAATTTTTTAATTTCATCAGAAGTATATGCTCCTTTTTCTTTAATAGTTTCAATTTCATCATTTTTATTTTCAGAAGATTTTTCAATCATATCTTTAATAAAATTACCAGGTTAAATTGATGGCTGTTCTTGTACAAACAAATCAGGTTTTAATTCTTTTAAAGTTTTCATTTAAAGAACTACCACTAACTTTTTCTAAATTAGTTTTAATATCTTCAATTTTAGTAGACGGCACATCTTTAAAAGCCTTTAATTCATCTAATTCATTAGATAATTTAATAAAGTCTTCTTTTGATATAACATCTTCGCGTTTTTGCACACTTTCTCTAATTTGTTTTGCTTCATTATTAAACTTATTTAAGATATTTTCCGCAATCCCTTCACTTAAACCTTGTTCGATTAATTGTTCTTTTGTAAGTACCATTTTTATAAACTCCTCTTTTTTTTATTCTTGTTCGATTAACAAGTTAGCATAACTCTTTTTTACGGAAAAAGATTAAATCTATAAATTAATTATATACTATTATTTTACTAATACAATACTTTTTATACATAAATACTAAACTTAATATATTTTATTACCATTTTAGGTCTTAAAACGCGTGATAATGGTTATTTAACAAGATAAAATTTTTAAAATAATTAATAATTTTGCTTGTATATATATATATATATATATATAATGTCAATAGAAATTGAAAAAGGGAGAAATATAAGTATGAAAAAATTACTAAGCTTATTAAGCATATTAACAATTAGTGGAACTGGTGTGCCAATAATGATTGCTGATATTCCTTATCAAAAAAATACTATTAAAGATTTATCTGAATTAAATTGAACAGGTTTAAATATAAATAAAAATAAAAGAGACACAAAAAACAATCAAACTAAACATATATTTAAAACTAATGGAGCTGACAGACCAACTGAAAAACAAATCAAAAATAAAGTAAAAGAATTAAATCCTCAATTAAATATTAATAACATTAATGTTACAAAAATTACTGAAAATAGCGCGGTAATCACTCTAACTGGTTTTAGTAATACGAAAACAATTAATTTTATAATTGATAAATCTGTTGATTTAAATACTATAATTCCAAATAATGCTAGTTTAGGTCAAATAATTGATAATGAGGAGGGTAAACAAAATATTGTAAATATAAGTGAAATACAAATTAAAGATAAATTAAAAAAATTATTTCCGTCATTAAACATTTCAAAAATTAATATTAAACTACTTAGTACACAGTCTTCTAAAATTGCTTCAAATGATATAAACGTTTATACTGGTGAAACAGATGTTAAATATACCTTACGACTAGGTTTTTATATAAAAAATAATAATTTGGGTGTAATAAAAACTAATGGTCTAAGTATACCAACAGATAATCAAATTAAAGATAAAATAAAAGAATTAAATCCACGGGTAGATATTGATAAAATAAAAGTTGAAAATATTAATAATAACAAAGCAACTATTAATTCTTCTGATTTAACTGTTTATATTGGAAATATAGATGTTAATTATTCTAATTCAATAGATTCACTTAATTGATAATAAAAAAATAATTAAATGAAAAAATATTAGTCTCCTTAATAACAATCACTTTAATTGGAATAAGTACAACCAGTTTAGTTGCTTGTAATAATGTAGCAGAATATACACCCGAAGAATTAAAAGAACTAAAAGAAAAGAATAAAATAAATACAACAGATAAAACTTGTATACTGTAAAACTAAATCATAAAAAGTTAATTGAAGATTGTAAATTGCGCGGGATAATTTATTCTTTATTTTTTAATTTCAATATCATTTGCAATCTTATTGACAGTATTAATAACAATATCTTTACCATACTTTTTTACTAACGACCGCAAAATTAAATATTGCTTTATTTGCATAATTTCAACCTCCTATAATTAACTTAAAAATTAACTTAAAAAATTTAACTAAATTAATAGTTAACTTTTTATGATTTGGTATTTACCACTTACACTTTCTATGAATTTTTTTCATAATAAAATTCACCCCATTTCTAGTTTACACAAATGTTTTTATTTTTGTGTCTACTATATAGGGGGCATTCCACAAAAGTAAGTATTTTTTTAATCAATAACAAATGGTAATAACGCCATTTGACGAGCTCTTTTAATTGCTGTTGCTAACATTCTTTGATTTTTAGCTGTTGTTCCTGTAAGTCGTTTTGGTAAAATTTGACCATTACCAGAAATTAATTTTTTTAATAACTCAATATCTTTATAGTCAATATATGTTATTTTGTTTTTAGTAAAATAACATTGTTTTTTAAAACGTTTAAATTTTGGATTCATTTTTATTTTCCTTTCCTTTTAATCTCATAAAATTGCATCATCACCATCAAAACTAATACTATTATTATTGCTATCATCTTGTGGTTTCAATTGTTCATCAAAAGTTGTGCTATTAAAATCATTAGTATTTGGCGCAGGTGCTGCCGGTGAGGGAGCACCTGTTGTAGTTCCTCTTGAATCTAAGAATGAAACAATATCAGCGATTACTTGCACAATTGTTACCATTTGGCCACTAGTATTATCCGTTCTAGTTTGCAAACGTCCATCCAAAGCGATTAATGATCCTTTTTTTAAATAACGGGCCATATTTTCAGCTGTTTTATTCCAAGCAAAGCATGGAATAAATGAGGCTTGATTATTAAAATTATTATTTACTGCTAATGTAAAAGCAACAAATGGTTTATTATTAACAGAATTTTTTAATTCTAAATCACGTGCTAGTCTTCCTACTAATGAAACTCGATTCAACATAACTTTTGTTCACTCCTCTTATTCTTTTGTTTCAGTTGGTTTATCTGCTTTTGGCTCTTCACCTTCTGAATATTGTTCATGACGTTTGTAATCTGGTCTTTTATTTCCTGGTTTACGATCACGGTCTGGTTTATCATTCTTAACTTCTGTTTTTGCATAAACAGTTGATTGAATATAACCTTTTTCTTTTTCGGTATTAATTACTAAGATTCGTAAAACATCTTGTTCAATATGACTAATTCGAACAAATTCATCAATGTTCTCTGATGTTGTATTAACAATTAATATTCCATAATATCCCCTTTTTTTCTTTTTAATAGGATATGATAAGTCCTTAATTCCTCATTTACCGTGTTCTTCAATTTTTCCTCCGTTAACTTCTAAAATTTGATGTAATTTATTTTCTAATTCATCTAAATTAGTTGCTTCAGGATTTAATATATACATAACTTCATATTTACGCACTTTATTTTTTCCTCCTTTTGGTCTAGGTCCTATGCGGACAAGGAGCTAATAATTATTCATTCAAGCATTATTAACTCGTCATTTATTATAACGTATATTAACGATAATTGTAAGAGTTATTTCACTAATTTTAATAATTTTAAATCATCCGGATAAGTTATTTTAATGTTTTGTTTTTCACCATAAATTGTATGAATTTTTGTTTTTGGTGAAAATAACTCAACCAAATAACTGTCATCATAAATTGTTATCGTATTTTTCGTTTGAAAATACTCGTGATAAATGACAGATAATAACTTGGTTTTAAAAATTTGTGGTGTTTGAATTGTAAAATATTCTTCTCGTGGTAATGTTTTTTCAACCAAATTATTTTTAACTTTTTTAAGCGTTTCAGTAATTGGAACGATTGGAATTAGAACTTCATAATTTTTGTGGTGAAAAGTTTGGTTTAACTTATTGATAAAAGCTAAACTAGTAAAACAGCGAATACCA
Source organism: Spiroplasma endosymbiont of Polydrusus cervinus (assembly GCF_964019755.1). Taxonomy (NCBI): domain Bacteria; kingdom Bacillati; phylum Mycoplasmatota; class Mollicutes; order Entomoplasmatales; family Spiroplasmataceae; genus Spiroplasma; species Spiroplasma endosymbiont of Polydrusus cervinus. Next base: position 1,043,589 of record NZ_OZ026469.1, on the reverse strand, counting down.
TCATGAATCATTATTGTATCATTAGTAATTTTATGATTAATTAAACATTGATGAATTGTATCAACCCGTTCCTTACCGCCCATCACAAATTGTAGTTTTTTTGTTTGGTAATTCTTTTGCAATAAAAAAAACAGAATTTCTTCACTAACTCCCACAATAATTTCAGTACAAAATGGGTCACTTAAAAATAACATTAATGTTTGTTCAATAATCGTTTTATCATAATTAATTTGATATAATAATTTATTATCCTTTTGATTAAACCGGGATGATCTTCCTGCCGCAACAATAATTACAGTATAATTTTTCATTTATAATATTTCGATTCCACTTTTCTTAATATTGTATACTTGGATTGGCAACCCTTTTTAGGACACTTTTTATGATTTAGTTTTACAGTATACAAATTAATGTGATATTATATAATATTATTTTACAACAAAATTAACAATTTTATTTTTAATAATAACTTCTTTAAGAATTTCATGGCTTGCTAAAAACGCTTGAACATTTTGATTAGTTTTTGCTAAAGCTAATAATTCATCTTCCGGTGTATCTACCAAAACTTCTAATTTAGCTCGTAATTTACCATTAATTTGAACAGCAATGGTAACTTCATCTTTTTTTAAATATTTTTCATCATATATTGGCCAAGTTGCTAAGGCAACCGAAGATGGTTGTTGTAAATTAACTCAAATTTCTTCTGCTAAATGCGGCGCAAATAAACTTAACATCTTAGTAAACCCTTCAAAATATGGTTGATAAATTGGTCCGGTTGTTTTATAACAAGCATTAATAAAGACCATTAATTGCGAAATTGCAGTATTAAAACTTAACTTCTCTAACATTTCCGTTCCTTTTTTAACCATATTATGATAAAAAAAATCAAGTTGATGATCATCAACTTGGGAAAAATTATTATTTTTAACCAACCGATAAATTCGGTCTAATCATTTTCGAGCTGAATCTAAACCATTAGGATTTCACGGTAACGATGCATCAATTGGCCCCATAAACATTTCATATACCCGTAAGGTATCAGCCCCATGTGATTTAACAATATCATCGGGATTAACGACATTTCCTTTTGACTTACTCATTTTCGAACCATCAGCCCCGAAAATCATTCCCTGATTAACTAACTTATAAAATGGTTCAGAAGTTGGCACTAATTTTTGATCATATAAAAATTTATGTCAAAAACGAGAATATAATAAATGTAAAACAGCATGTTCTTGACCACCAACATACAAATCAACTGGTAATCATTTTTTAAGTAAGGCTTGTCCCTTTGCACTACGCAAATCTAACATTTCCTTATTTTCCATTAAAACATAACCCAAATAATATCAACAACTACCTGCTCACTGCGGCATCGTATTTGTTTCACGGCGCCCTTTTTTCCCAGTACTATCAACAACAGTTAATCAATCTTTTGCATTAGCTAATGGTGATTCCCCGGTTTGAGATGGTTTAATATTTGTCATTTTTGGTAATTCTAATGGTAATTCAGCTTCATCAACTAAACTAATTGACCCATCTTCTCAATGAATAATTGGGAATGGCTCCCCTCAATAACGTTGACGAGAGAATAATCAATCACGTAATTTATAAGTTGTTTTAACTCTAGCATTTCCAGCCGCTGTTAAAACATCAATCGCTTTCTCTGCTGCGGCTTGCGTTGTTAAACCATTTAAGAAATCAGAATTAATATGTTTCCCATCTTTATTATGCAACTTATTATGATGTTCTCCTTCAATCACATAACTAATTGGTAATTGATATTTTAAGGAAAATAAATAATCGCGTTCATCATGTCCTGGGACCGCCATCACAGCGCCTGTTGCATAAAACGGTAACACATAATCAGCAATTCAAATTGGAATAACTTTTTGATTAATTGGATTAATTGCATAACTACCAATGAATAAACCATTTTTTTCTTTACTACTATCTTGGCGGTCTAATTCACTTTTTGATTTTGTTGCTGTTAAAAATTTTTCCACCGCTGGCGCATACTCTGAAGTTGTCAATTTTGAAACCAAAGGATACTCTGGAGCTAAAACAAGATACTCAACACCAAAAATGGTATCAGCACGAGTTGTAAAAACTTCAATTATTTCTGAACTATTTTGTACAGCAAACTTAATTTCCGCACCAACTGATTTACCAATTCAATTTCATTGTAACTCTTTAACTGATTCAGGTCAATCAACCTCATCTAAACCTGTCAATAATTTTTCAGCATAAGCCGTAATTTTTAAAACTCACTGACGCATTGGTTTTTTAAAAACTGGATAATGACCTCGTTCTGAAACCATTTTGCCATCAATATTTAAAACTTCTTCATTTGCTAAAACAGTTCCTAACTCTTGACATCAATTAACATCAACATCCCGCATTTCAGCTAAACCATTTTGATATAATAATTCAAAAATTAATTGTGTTGTTTTAAAAAATCATGGTGACGAAGTATTAACCTCTTTATCATAATCATAACTAAAACCAAGTCCTTTTAATTGCTGACGAAAATTAGCAATGTTTTGTAATGTAAATTCCGCTGGATCATTCCCTGTTTGTAAGGCATGTTGTTCGGCTGGTAAACCAAAGGCATCTCAACCAATTGGATGTAAAACATCATAACCTTGTAATTTTCGCATACGACTAATAACGTCTGTTGCAACATAACCTTTAGGGTGACCAACATGTAACCCTGATCCTGACGGATAGGGAAACATATCTAAAATATAAGCTTTTTGCTCCGAATTATTTGTTGTTTTAAAAGTTTGATGTTCTTCTCAGTATTGCTGTCATTTTTTTTCAATTACTTTATGCGAAAATCCCATCTTTATTACCCTTTCTAAATTTTTATCTTTTTTAATTATAACATTGTTCGCAAATTTTGTATACTGTAAATTACGCGGGATAATTTATTCTTTACTTTTTAATTTCAATATCATTTGCAATCTTATTGACAGTATTAATAACAATATCTTTACCATACTTTTTTACTAACGACCGCAAAATTAAATATTGCTTTATTTGCATAATTTCAACCTCCTATAATTAACTTAAAAATTAACTTAAAAAAGTTAACTAAATTAATAGTTAATTTTTTATGATTTGGTATTTACAATTTACAATATAAAACTTTAGAATTTTCTTTAATAATTGCTTAATATGTTATAATTTTTTAAGAGGTGATTTTTAGTGTTGCAAAATAAAATACCAACTAAAGACTGATTAGTATTTGATAATGCACCGTCAATTCGGAAATCATCAAAGGAAGTCGCTTTTCCATTAGCACCTGATAATGAACTTGTGATGAAAAAGTTAATTGACTTTGTGAAATATTCCCAAGATCCACAAAAAAATAGTGACCATGATGCCATTAGACCAGCTGTTGGTTTAGCAGCGCCACAAATTGGACATAATATTAAAATGTATTATATTCGCATTGAAAATACAGATGAAGAAACTGGAACCAAGAAAGTAACTGAACATGCTATGATTAATCCTAAAATTATTGGAAAAAGTAATCAAATAGCCTGTATTGAAGAAGGCGAAGGATGTTTAAGTGTCAATGATGATAAAGAAGGATTAGTTCCCCGTAGTTTTCGCATTATTGTTGAAGGTTATGATTACTTAAAACAACAGCAAGTAACAATTACTGTACGTAGTTATGAAGCAATTGTTTTTCAACATGAGCAAGCGCATTTAGAAGGTAAAATATATTATGATTTAATTAATAAAAAAGAGCCTTGAGCTAAGAAAAGTGACTGAATTATTTTATAAATTCAAGATTATTTAACTTTTTTAGAAAAAGTATTTTTTTATAATCTTATTAAACTTTATGTTATAATTTTCTGGATACTAGTAAATTATTTTTTTCTTTGTAATAATAATCAATTTAATAAAGAAAAAGCTATGCGTTAATTTTTAGAATTATGAGGTGATAATTTCAATGAATGAAGAAAAGAAAGAAATAAGTAAAAATAAAACAATAGAGACAAAACCAACTAGTGTGATAACAAAACAACCAACGCAAAATGTTATGAAAAATAAAATCCCAACAAAAGTTTTTGCTCTTGGAGGATTAGAAGAAGTTGGAAAAAATACATATTGTATTGAACATGATGAAGAATTAATTATGCTTGATGCTGGTGTTAAGTTTCCTAGTTCAATAATGCTTGGTGTTGATGCTGTTATTCCGAATTATAATTATTTAAAAGAAAATCAACAAAAAATAAAAGCGTTATTTATTACGCATGGGCATGAAGACCATATTGGTGGAATTCCTTATTTATTAAGAGAAGTAACTATTCCAATTATTTATGCACCCCGATTAGCCGCCGCTTTAATTCGTGATCGCTTAAAAGAAGCGAAATTAGAACAAACTACAATTGTCAAAGAAGTTGATAATATGAGTGTTATTAAAACAAAAAACTTTAAAATTAACTTTTTTGCTGTTAACCATAGTATTCCTGATGCCTTTGGAATTTCAGTAATGACTCCAAATGGAAAAGTTGTTTCAACTGGAGATTATAAATTTGACTGAACACCCCTAGGACATCGTGCTGATATTGAACGAATGGCAAATATGGGACAAGAAGGCGTAATGTTATTAATGGCTGACAGTACAAATGCTGAAGTTGAAGGATATACTCAAACTGAAACAAAAATTATTAAAAACATTGGAGAATTATTTGTTAAAGCGAAAGGAAGAATTTTAATTTCAACCTTTGCTTCAAATGTTCACCGTATTCAACATATTGTTGAAATTGCTAATAAATATGGGCGAAAAATTCTAGTTTTTGGTCGTAGTTTAGACCGTATTATTAAAATTATTCGCCAAATGGGACATTTAAAAATTTCTGATAAAGCATTTATTAAAGCTAATGATGCTAAAAACTATAAGGATAACGAAATATTAATTATTTGTACCGGAAGTCAAGGTGAACCAATGGCCGCTTTATCACGAATTGCAAATAATCAACATCAACATATTTCAATTATTCCTGGTGATACGGTTATTTTTTCATCATCACCAATTCCAGGCAATCAAGCTGATGTTGAACGAGTTATTAATAAACTAGTTCGTGCTGGTGCTATTGTCCAAGAAAATAGTCCTTTAAATCAAATTCATACTTCTGGTCATGCTTCACAAGAAGAACAAAAATTATTATTTACCCTTTTAAAACCAAAATACTTTATGCCAATGCATGGTGATTATCGTATGTTACGCCAACATGGTGAAACAGCAATGAGTGTTAATGTTCCAAAAGATAATGTCTTTATTTGTGCTAATGGTGATCAAATTGAATTATTAAATGGAACTGGGGTAATTGGGAAACGAATTGAAGCTGAAGCGGTTTATGTTGATGGAAAAGATTTATCAGGTCAAACAACTGCTGTTGTTCGTGATCGTGAGATTTTATCAAAAGATGGATTAATTGCCGTTATTATTTCAATTGATTCGCAAAATAACCAATTATTAACTCCCCCACGAATTATTTCAAGAGGAAGTTTTTATGTAAAAGAATCTGGAAATATTATTAATGAATCAATTCGTTTAACAACTGAAGCAGTTAATGAAGTTTTAAAAACACAAAAACCAACTTTTGGAACTCTTAAAAATGCTATTAAACAATCATTATCACCGTTTATCTATCGCTATAAACGTCGTAATCCATTAATCATTCCAGTAATTCTAAATAAAAAATAAAAAGAATGCTTAAGAAGACTGCACCCCAAAAAGTAAGTAAAATAAAAAAATATTTTGCTAAATTTTTATAGGGGGTGCATTTTTATATGGCAAGAAAAGGTTAAAAATTGTATACTGTAAAACTAAATCATAAAAAGTTAATAAAATTATAACAAATTAAAAATAAAAAAAATTAATTTTAAATAACCCCGTATTTTTCCTGCCATGTTCGCAGTCCGTCCCTATAAATAACATAATTTTTCATTATTTAAATAAAAATCATTAATAACGCTCCCACCAAGACACACTTCGTCTTGATAAAAAACAGCTGCTTGCCCAGGCGTAATTGCTTTTACTTTTGTTGCAAATTGAACAAGACATTTATCATCACTTAAAACTGTTACTTTAACTGGAATATCTTTTTGACGATAACGGAATTTAGCTGTACAATCAAATTCTTTTGCTGGCAAAGTATTAATTCAATTAACATCAGTAATGGTGCAACTAGTTGAATATAATCATTTTTCTTTACTACTTTTTGCAACATATAAAATATTCTTCGTAACATTTTTCCCAGCAACAAAATACGGCTCACTCATTCCACCTAAATTTAAACCGCGCCGTTGCCCAATTGTATAATACATAATCCCATTATGTTTTCCAACAACTTCCTCTGTCTCAATATCAACAATATTTCCAATTTGATTTGGAATATAATTTTGCAAAAAGTTTTTAAAATCACGCTCCCCAATAAAACAAATCCCAGTTGAATCTTTTTTATTAGCTGTACTTAAATTCAGCGCCGCGGCAATTGCCCGCACTTCTTTTTTTGTTAAATTTCCCAATGGAAAAAATGTTTTTGATAATTGTTGTTGATTCAACTGACTTAAAAAATAAGTTTGATCTTTATCATTATCAATTCCCCGTAATAATTGATATTCTTTTAATGTTTCACTATAACGAACTTGGGCATAATGCCCCATTGCAATAAAATCAGCATCATAATTATTAATGGCATACTTTAAAAAATAATCAAATTTAATATATTTATTGCATAAAATATCAGGATTAGGAGTTCGTCCTTTTTCATATTCACTAATAAAATGTTTAAAAACATACTCCCAATATTCTTTAATAAAATCAACCCGATGCAAGGGTACTTGTAATGTTTTGCTAACTTGAACAGCATCATTATAATCAAGTTCTTGCGGACAAATTCTATTATTAATTGCTTTATTGCCTAAAATATCATTATTTAATTGACTGTCTCAATTTCGCATAAAAAGACCTTCAACATTATAACCTGCTTGTTGTAATAAATATAAACTAACTGACGAATCAACACCGCCAGATAAGCCAACCATAACTTTTTTCACTGTCCATCACTTCCTTTTGTATACTGTAAAACTAAATCATAAAAAGTTAATAAAATTATAACAAATTAAAAATAAAAAACAATAATCACAAAAATATTAAATTAAAAATATTGTTTTTAATATTTATTTTTAAAATTATAAAATTAAATACAACAAAAAATAAATTTTACTAATCTTAACAAACACTAATTTAATTTAAAAAAATTTTTTTAAAATATTGTCTTGATGTAAAATTTTCCAAGCAAGGTCTAATTGTGGTATTTAATATATCTAAAATAGATTTTAATCTACTACGAGTATTAATTAATGGCTCATTTTGACCTAATCAACTCCTTATATATCTATTTATTCTTTCTACTAATGCTTTCTGGCGAAGTTTACCAGGATCACAAAAATAAACTCTTATTTTAAAATTTTTTTCTATTGTTTTTCATCTATAAAATTCTTTTTCTCTATCGATTAAAATACAACTAAATTTACTAATACCAATTTGTTTAATCATTTTCATTAAAATTGTTAATACAATACTTGCCTTTTTACTAAATAAAATATGATAAAAAAGTATTTTTGATTTACGATTTACTAAAACTAACAAATAAAAATTACCACAATCAAGAGTATCCATTTCTCAAATTCCACTAAAACTTAAATCATTTCCATAATCATTTAAAAATTGGTTATAATCTCTAATATTAAGTAATTTTCCACGATTATCATTTTGTTCCCCATTTTTTGTTTTTCTTTTTTTATTTTTAAAATATAACATTTCTTTTTTTAAATTAAAATAACCTAATTTAATATATTTATACATTGTTTTAAAACATACACCAAATTTTACATTATATTGTAATTCATACGAAGTAATAATATTTTGTAGCGAACGACCAAAATTATTATATTCATTAGAAAAATGACTTAATTCTTGTGAATTTAACATTGAATATTTACGACATTGTTTTTTATTTTTATCATGTATTTTTTGTGCTTTTGCAGCATTATAATCATTAATATTATCAAACATATTTAACTCTTGCCAAATAGTTCTATAATCTCTATTCATTTGCTTAGCAATTTTTCGAATATTAATTGTTTCATTTTTCTTTTTAAATAATTCATTATCTTTTAATTTTTCCAAATTTACTCTTTCATTAAAATCTAATCTTTCATATTTTTTCATACCCTACCTCCTAAAATACTTAAAATTTTATAATTTATGTGCAATAATTATAAAATTTTAAGTATTTTAGGAGTAATCGGATTAACAGCAACAAGTGTACAACATCGTTAATTAGTTGCGAAAAACCAAATAATAGTGAAAACGGCGAGTAATAAACCAGAACCCAAACCACAACAACCACCAGTTGGAAGTAACTGAAAGTTAATTGAAGATTGTAAATTACGCGGGATAATTTATTCTTTACTTTTTAATTTCAATATCATTTGTAATCTTATTGACAGTATTAATAACAATATCTTTACCATACTTTTTCACTAAGACCGCAAAATTAAATAGTGCTTTATTTGCATAATTTCAACCTCCTATAATTAACTTAAAAAGTTAACTAAATTAATAGTTAACTTTTTATGATTTGGTATTTACAATTTACAAATTCAAAGATTTATTACCGTATGTATGCTTTTACAAAAGAGAATTTACAATAACATTAGGGCTAAAAAACATCAGAATGAAGAACCTTTTGCATTAACATCAGAACAAGATTTAGTTACTGACCACAGTTATCGAATTGTTGATGATGATCAATTACCAGAGTATATGCATAATAAGGCAATTTATATTAAGATCTTTTATCACTTTCATGATAAGCGCTTTTTATTAACGCATCATAGTTGATGGAAGAAAACGGATAATGATTTAAAAAGCATATTGTAAAAAATATATTATGGATTTAACAAAACGATTGCATCTTGAAACAATGGCCTTAACGCCAGATGAATTAGACCAGAAATGAGATATTGAAGAATATGATATTCCTGGTTATGAAGATGTTATGTTAAAAGGAGTTTCAATTCACTCCTGAGTAAAAAATTATAACAATAAAAAATAACTTGTTGTTGTCCATGGTTTAAATTCGCATAAGTTTTGCGCAATATTTTTTGGTTTAATTTATTTGCGCTTAGGTTATAATATTCTTGTTTTTGACCAACGGCAATCATGGCGAGTCAACGACTAAAATGACTACAATGGGGGGTTATTATGAGAAATATGATAGCGGCCGTTGTTGATTTTTTACAAGCTAAAATTGACCCAAAATTAAAAGAACTTAATTTTTATGGTTGATCGATGGGGGCTTTTATTATTATAGAATATTTAAGGTTTGCTTTTGAAAAAAATAAATTAATTAACAGTACTGTATTAAATTCAACAATTAGTAATTTGAATGTTTTATATCGTTATTATATGTTAAAAAAAGTTAATTATTATGAACATTATTATGCCATTCGATGCTATGCGATTGAAACCTGGGGTTATGATCCAGAATAAATTAATCCAGGGGAAAATTTAGAACCATTAGCGAAATTACCAGTGTTATATATTTTGTATCATGTACGATGAAGCGGCAAAAAACAACTCTTGTTAAATAAAAGGGTTGTTTTTTTATTTATAAAACAATAATTGCTAATTAATTTATTGATTCAGAGAAAGGACGGCATCTTAAATTCTTAAAATAGAAATTTTTTTACAACTTTTTGATACCCTCTTTAAGTTGTATTACACATTTATTAAATATCTTATAAATTTTTACAAAGTGTACCTTTTTTTCTCCAATTTTAAGATGCTGTCCTTTCTCTGTTTTAGTTAATTAATTTGGCTAATAAATGAAAAAACTTAATATTAAAGGAAGGAGTAAGTAATGGAAATTAATACGCAACAAACAATATGTGATGTTGATAATTGCTATAAATCAATATCATTCATTACCGAAGAATTTGTATCAAATAGAGTTTTATGAACTTGTGAAAAACATAAAGATTTATTAAATCGAACAAAAGATAAAAAACAAAAGCGATTTTATCAAAAACTAGAAAATTCAAAAATTATCTTTGATGATAAAACTGGTTCTTTTAAACTTTGATTTTATAAAACAACTTAATACATAGTGGGACGGTTATTTTAAATAATTAAGTGCTTCCATAAGAACATGAGTTTAAGCTCATTCCCACAGCCAGCCGAGGCAAGTACTGAAATAGTTGTATGAGGAAACATGTAAATCGGCGCTGGTTATATTTAAACTAAGCGATAGTCGTGATAAGTGCAAGGTCAACATCAAACGACAATAAATATAGAGATGGTCACTTTATAAATAAATTTGCGATAGATATTGTGTCCCATCGAGGATGGCAGCGGTTTAAAAACCACAAAGTCAGCACTAGGCTCTTCAAGGTGCAAGTGAATTTATTTTAAAAACTGAACGTTTTGACCTGAAATGGTGCGGATGAAGAGAGAATTCTCTGGCGTAAACAATAAAAAACAACTGTCTATTATCTAATAATAAATAAATATTAAATATATTATCGCCACCGCTCACCCTCAGTGAAGCGGATGGCGTAGTAAATAAATAGATAAATACTTATATAACTAATTATCGCTTTGGCACTTTCACTTGGTGGGAGTGAGTGCCAGCGAATTAAAAATAGGAGGAAAAACAATGGAATATAAAAGTTTGTATATTAATAAAACTTGAAATGAAATAACAATATTATTTGATTGAGTGAATTGTCAACCTGTTAATTGTCGTATTTCTCATCATAAAAATCATTATTATTTACAGTGTTTAGAATGAGCAAAAATGTACTTAAATTTATTTGAAGATAAATGAGATGTTATTGCTTCTTATATGCAACATTACAAAATTAACGATATTTTAGATTTAGCATCAGATGGTTGAAAAATATTACAAATTGAGAAAAAAATAAAACAAATAAATTAATGGAGGTAATTATAAAAAAGTTAAATAAAAAAATAACAACAAAATTAAATGAATTAATTTTAAGATTATATCCAGTTTCAACGGATGATATTACTGATGAATATTGAGCATTAAACAATAAAAAGAATTAGGAGGAATAAGAAAATGTCATATTGTATTAGTGATTACTTAAATGAAAAATGAATTAATAATAAAGCATTAAAAATTAGTAATAAAGATATTATTTATGCACAAATTGATAGTGATTATGATATGAGTTGAGAATTAAATTTATATCTTAAATTTGGTAATGAAGAAAGACATGTAGGTAATGTTTTATTGTCAACGGATTTTGACTTAAATTTAAAATGATATGAAATTGATGAAGTTAAAGGTTTAATAACTGATTATTTAGAAGATGAAGAAGCAGATTACGAGGTGATAAATTATGAATAATATGTGAAAAGATAAAGATGGCAAAGCTTATACCGAAGAAGATTTATTTAATATAGCATTAGAAGAATGTTATTCAGAAGAAAGTGCTTATGAATATATTGATAATTTAATTATGGATATGAATTTGGAGGAAATTTAATAATGGCAGATTTAACATTAAATAATCAAATTAAAAATATTACTTATCCATTTTATTTAAAAGGAAATGATTTTAAAGAATTAAGTTTAAAAGCATTACCAATTAAAGAATGATTTGATAATAACGGTCAAGATTTAGCAGAATTTATTCTTCGCCATCGAAATCATTGAGTAGCCACGAATTATGAAGATGTACGCTTAAAAGATATACCAAGTGTTATTAGTAAAATTGATTTTGTTTTTAGAGAACCATTGGAATTAATAAAAGCTTTCAAAGATGATTTAAATCGAATTCGTACTAATATTATTAATTTTGAAAAATCAATTGAAAATCATAAAATTGAAATTAAAAATAACATTAATCAAGTGCGAATACAAAAACAAAATGAATTATTTAAAGAACAAGAACTAAAAAAACAAGAACTAATAGAACAAGCAAATAATTTAAGTGAAGATATGGGTCTGAATATTGATCAAATTGAAGATGAGCAAGTTCGTGTAATGAAAGAAATTGAATAAATTGATAAATCACTTGACCCAAAACAATTAAAAAAAGTTGGAATTAATTTTATTAAAGAAAAATTATTAATTAAAGATATTGAAATATTAGGTATTAATGATGATTTTTTACAAAATTCCGATAAATTAGAACTTATTAATCTTATTAAAAAATATTTAATTGTTGATGAACAAGTTGTTAAAAATGAAATCAAAGAACAATGAGATAGCAATAAAGATATTAATACTATTGGTGTTAATGGAATTAAATTCAAAATAAATAAAGGAGAGAAATAATTATGAATAATCAAATGGGAATAAAAGAATTAGTAGCGACAGCAATTAAAGCATATGAATTAAATGTTAATGCTAAATATTTACAAGATAATTTAATTGCTTTACAAGAACTAAAATTAAAAAATAATCAAAGTTATATTAATTTGATTGGTAATGCTGATAATGGAAAAATTACAGCCTTAGGAATTATTAATTTAAGTAATAAAGGTTTAATTTTTGGAAAAGATTTTAATATTATTCCATTCAAAAATAAATTAACAACCATTATTGATAGTAGTGTGTTTCAAAAAAGAATGGAACAAGAAAATTGAATGTTAAAAAGAGGAATTATTTATAAAAGTGAAAAATTTGTATGAGATACCGATTTACAAAAACCAAAATTACACGAAATAGATTTTATGACAAATACAAGTCAATATGAAAATATTATTGGCGCTTATGCTTTTGGAATTAATCGTTTAACTGGCGAAACAAAAGGTATTTTATTAAGAAAAGCAGACATTAACCGTTTAAAAAATAGTAGTCCAAGTGAAAATAGTGAATATTCGCCTTGAAATAAATGACCAAAAGAAATGGTTGAAGCAAAATTATATCGTAAATTAGCACAAGAATTAGGTATAGATATTACTGACATTGATTTAGATGAAAAAGAAATTAAAGAAGATGGTAATTTTGATTATATACCCTTTAATGATATTACTGTCGCCAAAAATCAGGGTCAGATAAGTGACGAACCCTTATCAAATAATATAAATACCCCATTTTATAGAGAAATAGCGGACACAAACAATAATATAGTTAAAAAAGATGATATTTCTAATGTAGTACCAGTAGTTAACAATGATGAGCAATGAACCACTTGATAAAAATAGGTATTGACCCATCAGGAACCGGTACCAGTGCTATTGTTGTTTATGAAGACAATAAATTAATAGATAAAATGGAATATATACATTATGATTGAATTAAACAAACTGATAATATTTTATATAAATTAATACAAGATGCAATTATTAATATTGAGGATTGTTTATATACATCTGCTAATCCAAGTAAAGATAGGGATGATTTATTAAAAGTAATTGGAACAGTTAAATACAATACAGAAAAAGTACGCAACATTATTAATTGAGTATCACCAAAACATACTAAATCAATTGTTAAAAATATGGAAAATTTAAGTAAATATAATGACAGTTGTATATGAAAATTTGATAAAGATAATAATTTAACTTATCAATATGGTAAAGGTTGATTTTATAATAATGAGAAAATATCTCATCATTTAAGAGATGCAATTATTATTGCTAATTATAAAGGTTAATATTATGAAAGAATCATATAATCAAAAAACAGGAAAATATTATTCTTGTAAAATTCGAAATGTTAATATTTACTTAAATAAAAATGAAGAAAAAGTTTGAAATCAATTATCTAACTTTGATACCTATTCTCAACGAATAGAATATCTTATTAATTTTTATATAAGTCACAACAAAGAAAAATAAAAAATAACCTTAATTGGTTATTTTTTTTAAATACTATTTGTTAATTTTTTAATAGAATCTTTTTGTGCTTGTTTTTTGTCGTTTACTTTAACTTGTTTTTTAACGTTTTTAATTTGACCTGTTTTAAGGGCTAATTCTGTTGCATAATCGGGCCCTCGTAAATGTTTTTCGTGGGCAATAACAGCAGTTTTTAATTCTCTAATTTCTGCTTTATATTTTTTAACTTTTTTAGCAGATAAGCCTAGAATCCCAAGACTATCCATTCCACCAGCACCAGCTAATACAAGTAAAGTAATTACTAATTCATTACTAATTTCCATTTTTATATTTCCTTTCTTATTCTTACTCAAACAGTGGCCATCTATTCTTTCGGAACAAAATAATTTATAAATTAAGCTATATATAACCACCCAAAAATATCTACCACCCCTATATATAGTCTATTTTAATAAAATTTAATTATTGGTTTCATAATTATTATTTATATTTAATTTTTTATTATTTTCTTGCTTTTGTTTTTTAATATTTTCATCTTGTATATTTTTAAATATTTCTTCTGTTATACCATCTAAATTATTTCACTGTTTTGCTATTCGTGGTTGAATAACACGCGGATTAATCCGACAATCTAAACAATATCTTAAATGGTCTTTTTTTCATTTTTATTTATCAATTCAAATAATAATTAAAGAAATTATTAAAGTAATTAAAGGTAAAATTGTAAATACTAATCCCATTTTAGATATTTTTAATCGTGGAATATCAATTTTCATATCTACTTTTGGTTTACTACTAGCAACAAATATTCCTTGAATTCCATGGGTAAATAAAGGTGTTAATAAAATAGCGATTCCATTACCTCAATATTGACCATAATTATATCAATCAATTTTACCTTTAATTGCATCAATCATTCCATATTCTAATCAACAATTTAATGCTAAAAATATTAAAGTATAAAAACTAACTACTCAGCTACGAATTTTATATTTTCTTTCTCATTCTCTAATATCTTTATGAGTTCAATTATAAGTTGGAATAGGGTCTTTTTTAAATCAATTTCAAGGTAATGCACCCTTTAATCAAGTTGTTTTATCTTGTTTCATTAATTAAAATCCTTTCTAATTTATTTTTTTTCTTTTAATTGTTAAATATTTAATAACAATATTATTTGTATCATTTGAAATTGAACCATTTTGGTTAATTGTTATTCTTTTATAAGAATTATCTGCTAAAAATGTAAATATTGATTTTTGTGATATTGTTTCAAAATAATATGTTACAAATTTATTAGCAGATGCATAATCTGTTATTGAAATTGATATTTTATAATAATATTTTGTTAAATCATAATCTGGAATTTTAAATGTTAATTTTTCGTTTGCTTTTGTATAATTAATTAATTCTCAATCATTACCATTAATAGAAATATCACCACTATCTAGTAGTGAATTACCATTAATAGTTTTAATATTTGATCCGCTTATTAATTTATCTTGTTTAAAATCTGAAACTACAATTTCATCATTATCATTTTTAATGATAGTTTTATTATCAATCTTAATATCAGAACTTTTTTGGGATTTTCAAACCCCGTTATCATAATAAATAGTATCTTATCAAACGGAACAATAAGCTTAATATATTCGTTATAATCAATTTTGCTATAATCAATAATTTCTGGATGAGTAATATTAATAGTATTATCGGTTTGTACTCGTTCTTTTAAATAAAATAATAAAGTTTCATAAAATGTTTTTTTCGTAATATATTTATATTCTTCTTCTCAAGGATGAGCATAATTCCCTAAATGATAATTATATGGTCTATCAACCGTTTTACTAGATATAATATCAATTATTTCACCAGCTAATTTTAAAGCATTTTTAACATCTCTAGTAATATTTTCATTTGCTTCGGGGTCATTAGTTTGTGAATAAGCAACTCCACCTTGCGAAAATGAAGCACTACCAGTTAAATCATTAACTCCTTTTGGTAAATATCAATTCATAACTGCTAATAAACAAGCAGATTGAATATAACTTAATCATTTATCATATTCAATTAAACCAGTATTATCTTTTTTCACTCAGGGAAATAAATCTTTTTTATTAATCTTATCTGAAATTGTGCCACCTGATAATCTATCCATTCATAAACTAGTTTTTAAAATAGCATTATAAATTAAATTATCATTATAAGCAGATTGCTTACGATCATTAATAGGTTGTCAAAGTTTACTTGCTTTAACACCTTCAACTGTTATAAATAACAAATTACTTAAATTATTTTCCATATAAAACACCCCTTAATTGATTTCGATATTTATTTCTTAAATTAGATAGTTTATAACTATTAACTTTTCTTTGTACTTTTTTAATTTTTTTAATAGTTTGATTAGTTTTATAAAACATACTTTTAACTGGTGTTTTATATAAATTCTTAATATTTTTAACATCGCTTTTTCGCTCTCGATACCATTTTTTATTATTAATTTCACCAGCAAAATTAAAATTAAAGTGTCCAATCTTTAAATTATTAATAAACCTTTTAATTTGTTGTAATTTTTGAATATGTGGTAATGTTAATTTGATATTTCCTTTTGGATATTTTTCTTTTAATTCTTGTGGTAATCGTTTTTTAATATAATCTCTTAAATGACTAGGTAATCATTTTCTTAATCAATAACGCCAAAATAAAGTTCCAGCATTAGATGCTGCATTACTTAATAATTTTCAAATTTCAACTGGAACACTAGGATAAACATATGGACCATAAAAATTCGGGTGTTTTGCTGTTTTTGTATATATTAAAATAGTTAAATTGCCTGTTAAAGTTAACTTATTTGTTATATTAAACATACCACTATTAAGCCAACTACTATTTAAAGGTTGTCAATTAGTGTTTAGATAATTTTCTTTTTTAAATTGTTCTCTATTTTTAATATTGTTATCTTTTTCTAATTTACTTAATATTTGTTGAATTTCTTTTTTATGACCTTTTTTAATTAAATTTAAATAAGTAAACGGATTTAATCATTGATAAATATCTTCAACTTTATTTGTAATCTTTTGAAAAGAATTAGCATAATATGAAGCAAACTTATTAACCTTATTAATTAAATTAACAAACTTATTTATTAAATATTTATTTCCTAAATTTTCTGCTAATAAAGTTAAAGCTCGTAATATTAATAAATTCATAATTACATATTACTTATTTTGAATAAGTTAAATTAACGGTTTCACTATATTTATTAGGGTTAGCGGTTGCTAATGCACCAGTAGCTGTTATATTAGTAAATATTGCATCACCATTTTGATAATTAATGTTTTTTGCTTTAATTGCTGTTTCTAATTCAGAAACACTAGGAGTTTCTCCTGACATTATAATTTTTCCTAAATTATGTTGTGTAATTATTGTTCTAATATAATCAATAGGAACACGATAAGTTTTATTTAAGTTATTAATTGCTTGATTAATTTCTTCTTGTGTAGGTGCTTTTTCTAAAATAATTTTACATGTTTTTGGATATAAAATAGTTGGTGTTGCATATTGTACTTTACCAATTCATTTAGGGTTAGCAGTATCATTATCTAAAACTTGTTGAATAGTATCCATATTAATTGGATATGCTCATACGTGTTTATTAATAAGTAAACCATTTATATTAGTAAAATTATAACCTTTATCTCGGTTAACTTGTCCTTTTGTATATGTTTTTTCTAAATGAAAACTTTTTGATACCGGAATACCCATTGCGGTATTTTCATATAATTCACCATTAACCATTGCTTTTAATTGAGCTTGTGAACCAATTACTTTTAAATAAGCCGGTGTTAATCCTAAATAGGCTCTTCGTCCTAAAACCATAAACATTTTATCGGTTGGCAAACCAAAATATAGATTACTAATTTGATTAGTTAATTCAATTAAAGTTTCATTTAATGTAAAGAATGCTTTATTTGCGTCATCTGCTTTTTCTGCTGTATAACTACGAAATGGAATTACTTCATATTGATCATCTGCTAAACAATAATCATAAATAGCCTGAATTAATTCACATTCTAAATTAACAAATTTATTCTGGACAACACTAGAAATAGCGTTAGCAATAACACCATTTTTAATATTTTGTTCTATTAATGCTAAATCAAAAGCCTCATTCATTAATTTTAAATTAAATCTTTTATCAATCGGAACTGGAATTCTTGTTAATCCCATAGTTTGAGTTGCTCCACCATTTGGTAATGCATAATCATCTTGTCATACCACACGATGAGTTAAATTATATAATGCTTGTCCTGCATTAGGCAGTCAAGCAACTTGTTCGGCTGTTGCTGTTGCATATTGCATAATGCTTGCATATTCATTATATAAAGGTCCGCGCAATAAAGCATTAACCATATCAACATACGCTTTTTGGCCTGTTGTATTACCTTGTAATGTAAAAGGTACTTGTGGCAAATTAATTGTTGCCATAATATTCACTCCTTATTATCTAAGGTTTTTAAGTGTATAATCAGTTAATTTTTTAATTTCTTCCGGAGTATATGCTCCTTTTTCTTTAATAGTTTCAATTTCATCATTCTTATTTTCAACCGAATTTTCAATCATTTCTTTAATAAAATTAGTTGGTGAAACTGATGGTTGTTCTTGCACAAACAAATCAGGTTTTAATTCTTTTAAAGTTTGCATTTTTTCAGATAAAGAATTACCACTAACTTTATCTAAATTAGTTTTAATATCTTCAATTTTAGTAGATGGAACATCTTTAAAAGCCTTTAATTCATCTAATTCAGTAGATAATTTAATAAAGTCTTCTTTTGAAATAACATCTTCGCGTTTTTGCACACTTTCTCTAATTTGCTTTGCTTCATTATTAAACTGATTTAAGATATTTTCTGCAATCTCTTCACTTAAACCTTGTTCGATTAATTGTTCTTTTGTAAGTGCCATTTTTATAAACTCCTCTTTTTTTATCCTTGTCAGATTAACAAGTCAGCGTAACTCTTTTTTACGGAAAAAGATTAAACCTATAAATTAATTATATATCAATAGTTTATAAATACAATACTTTTTATAAACTAATACTAAACTTAATATATTTTATTATTAATTTAGCGGTTAAAAAACGTAATAGGAATTATTTGGAAAGATAAATTTATTAAAATAAGTGATAATTTTGTTTGTATATATATATATATATATATATATATAATGAAATTAAATCTTGATAAAAAGTTTAGAGATTAAGAAACGGAGAAAAACAAGTATGAAAAAATTACTTAGTTTATTAAGTGTATTAACTATTAGTGGAACTGCTGTACCAACAACAATTGCTGCTAGTCCTTATCAAAAAGAAGAAAAAATTAATCTAGAAAATAGTAAAATTAATTCTTTACAAAAAAATAATTTAGGAAATTTAAAAAGAAGCAAAAAAAGTATTGACGATGATTTTTATATTGAAAAAATAGAAAAATTATTGGGTTATAATATTTATTTTGTATGTTTTAATGAAAAAAATTATGATGAACTTTATTTAGGAACTGTAAATGCCGGGGCATTTGTTTATAATTTAAAAGAAAATAATATAACAAAAATTGATGGAATACCAAATACAAATGTTTGGTCAATTACTTTTAATAAAATTAATAATGATATGTATTTTGCTACAGATAAAGGATTTTATTTATTAAAATCAAATGAACAAAATGCAACAAAAATTGATGGAACAGAAGGAAGTGTTCGTTGAGTTGTTACAGATATCAACAACGTTTGTTATTTTTCTATTTATTCAAGAGGGTTATTTAAATGGGAAAATAATGTATTAACAAGATATAATAATGTTAATATTGATATTGTTGCCCGAGCAATTGATAGAGATGATAATTTGTATTTAGGTTTTTTAAGTGCTAATAAAGTGTGTTTATTATTAAAAAGGGTGAAACAATTGCTCTGTCGCTTGATATTCCTGCGCAAGGTGTATGATTTATATGATTTAATAATAAAGATAATTCTGTTTATATCGGTGGAACCAATAATATTTATATATTAAAAGATTTAAAAATTATTAAACATATTAGTTGTAATGGAAGTGTTATTTCAATTTCAGTTAATTCAAATAATAAAATTTATTTTTCAGTTTGAGGAGAAAATAACGATAATAAAGCAGGTGGTTTTATATTTAATCAAGAAAAAAATAATATAACAAAAATAACTAAAATACCTGTGTCAAGATCAATAACTGTAGATGATAATGATAATGTGTATTTTGGAACAAGTCTTGTAAGTTCAGGAGTTTATATATATAAAGATTTAAGATCTATAATAAATAAAAATAAAATTCAAATTAATAAACTTAAGACAGCACTAGAGATTTGTAGAAAGGAATTTAAAAAAATTCCTGTTAAATATGTTTCATTAGACCAAGATCAATTTTTAAAAAGTATAAATAAAACAATAGAAAATACTGAAAAAAAACAAAATTCATATGAAACACAAATTAATATTGATATTAGAAATAATTAATTTAATAGTAATAAGTAAATTAAAACAATTATTAAACATAAATAAATGAAAATAAGCAAATTTTATTTTCATTTTTAATTAAATTATCAAACACAACTATATAAAAAAGAAAGGATAAATATGAAAAAAATATTAAGTATTTTAGCAGCAATCACTTTAATTGGAACAAGCACAACAAGTTTAGTTTCTTGTGATAAAGTTACTAACGGAGAAAATAAAAAAGATAGCAAAAAAGAACCTAATTTTAAACCAGAACTACCACCAGAGAATGGTAATTGAAAATTAATTGATAAAAATAATTCAATTAATAATGATAAATTTGATAATGAATTTAGTGAAGAAAATGATAAATGATATCTATTTAATAATAAAAATGATTTATATCTTAATTATTTAGTAAAAAATAACGGTAATATAAAAAGGTTCAAAAATAATATTTGAACTCTTAATACATATAATAATGATTATGCATATTTTAACACAGCAAATATAAAATCAATTTATCGATGAGATAGTAACGGTAAGCCTGAAAAATCAACAATAAACAAAGATACTGGTGAAGTTATTGATTGAAAATAAACAAAAAAAATAATTTTCTTATTACTAAAATTTATAATATAATTCAATAAAATCAATTAATAATTTTTTTATATTCTATTTTTGTATTATACAAGAATATTTTTAATTTTGAAATTATTAATTAATAATTATACTATTTTAAATTAGAAAATTAATTTATATAAGATTATTTTAATTTTGTATAAAATATTTGCTGACATTAAAAATCTAATAAAATCAATTTTTTTATAAAAATTATAAATAAAAATAAATAAATAAATTAAACAAAATTATTAAAAAACCTAATTAATTAGATTTTTTTGCGTTATTAAGTAAAGTAAAAGAAACCAATTTGGTTTCTTTTGTTTATTTTCAATCAATAACTTCACCAGTATCTTTGTTTATTGTTGATTTTTCAGGCTTACCGTTACTATCTTATCGATAAATTGATTTTATATTTGCTGTGTTAAAATATGCATAATCATTATTATATGTATTAAGAGTTCAAATATTATTTTTGAACCTTTTTATATTACCGTTATTTTTTACTAAATAATTAAGATATAAATCATTTTTATTATTAAATAGATATCATTTATCATTTTCTTTACTAAATTCATTATCAAATTTATCATTATTAATTGAATTATTTTTATCAATTAATTTTCAATTACTTTGATTTGATGGTTTTGGTGGCAAAACATATTGTGGATAATTAAAGGTTGGTATTTCATAATCATGTGGTAATAAGAAACTAGTTTTATAATTAGTTGTCATATCGCGTAAATAATTATTTAAGGTACTTTTTGTTTTACCTCTGAAACTCCATACTGATAATCGTAAATAATCTTCTTCATTATTTGTATATGGGTTATAAGCATAAAAGATAATTTAAAAATTGCCTTTATATAATGCTTGTATTGAAAACATATCAATAATATAACTATAATTTGTTCCATCAGGTGTTTGTAAGAATTCACAATCATTATCTTCTTCACTACCACTAACTGGTGTTTGAGCATCTACTGCTCTTGTACATTCATTAATTAAATAAACTCGATTAGTTTTTTGATTTAATTGTTTTAAATTATATGTTGAATATACTAATTCACTTGTTGGTGAACCATCTTTAGTTAAAATAGTACCTTGTATTTTATCTGTTAATAAAGTATTAAAACCAAAACTAGTAGCATTTGCACCAAAAATAGCACCAACTTTATCATTCCCTTGTTCTCTAAATATTTCAAATGGTAAATAACCATTACCTTTTGCCTCACCATTTCAAAAAGCATCATTATAAAAACTATAAACATTAGCACTCATAAAACCATTAAGTCATTGAAAATTAGGTCATGATTTTTCATTTTGATTAATTACTCAACCCCAGGGAATACCAAAAGAAATAAAGTTTAAAAATTTACCAATCCCACCAGGTATCGTAAAAGGATTAAAAACTAATTTTTGTGTATAGTTTAAAGGTAATATTGTAATTTGACGATTAATAAAATTATTCATATTTAAAATATCTCAAACATTACATGCACCCATTTTATTATATTCAATTTGAACACTACCAACAGTATTACCAAATTCATCTTTTCTTCTAAAATATGATGATGCTTGGGTACTAATTATATTATCAACTGTACCACCGTTTGTTTTTATTTTGTTTGGTGGTGTTATTTTTCAATATTTAGACCAGTAAAATTCAGAATTATTATATTCTTCATTAACATATCTACCAACAGTAGGATTAGTTACTGATGTAGTAGCGGGATCTGTTATAACAATACCCTCACTATTTTTTTGTTTTCAAAAGTCATACCTACTTTCCATATCTTTTTTTCAACTTTCATAACCAGTTATCATTGTTGGTTGAATACCTTGAATGTTATATCAACTTACTTCTGGTGAAACATAAGTGTTTATTTTATCGGGTGGACAAGGATACATGTTATACATTAATAAATCGTGTGAATTCATTACTTTTTGATTAAATTGACCTTTAATAATTGGTCGCCCAATAACAGGCATATCAAAAAAGATCGGATTACCATAAAATTTAACTGCCATTGCCCTAACACCAGGATCTTTTAATAACATATCATCTAATTCAATAGTTGATGTATTTGTCTTTTCATCATAAGTTATTTTAGGAAAACAATAACCCTCGCCCGGGGCACTTGTTTGAATAAATTGTCTAACAGATAAACCACTATTACTAATTTTGTCATTAATACTTGAAAAAGTAATTTCTTGTCATAAAAAACTACCATCATAAGGCGAATAATAATTAATAACATTTGAGGGATATAATCACTGTCTATCTTGAGGTGCAGAATTAATATTACCACCACCAATATTTAATCCACGGTCATTAAATACAGTATAAAAATTATAATAATCATTAATATTTAATTTATTTACATCTTCATCTAAAATTAATAAAGTATATTGTCTTTCAGTTGATTGTTGAGTAAATACTTGTTCAAACTTTGCTTCACCAAATTGAATTGAACTTCTATCATCAATCATATAAACATCTCAATATTTACCAACTTTAACCTCTTTTGTATAAAAGTTATCGGCTTTATTATCATTATTAATAAAATAACTTAATTTATATTGCTTTAAGTATTCTAACATTCTATTAATATCATAAATGTTTTCACCATCAATTAATTTTCAATAAACATTGCTATTTTCATCTTTTAATTTTATTGCAAAAGGTGTTTCGTTATTGGCTCATATTGTTGAATTAATTGGTTGTTTACTAAAATCATCAATCGTTAAGATATTAATTTCTTCACCTTTATCTTTTTGAACTATTTTTAAACTATCTTGTCATTGAGCAATAGTGCTTTCCATATTATCAAATATTCTTGAATAACTACCATAATCACTTGGCTTTGCATTATTAGGTTTTCAACCTGTTTCAGTATCAGGTATATATGAACTATAAACATTAAATGGAAATACCATTCAATGTCTGTTATCTTTTATGTTTTCTCTGATATCTATTAAAGTATCGTGGGCTTGTCTTCTTAATTCTTCTATAACCCCTGGGTTAATTCTACTCATTTGTTAATTCTCCTTTATTTCTGTTCTACCTTGTAAGGCATTTTGATTATTACTAGTTTCATCATATTCCATTAATTTATTATTATGTTCGATTTCTTTTGTGTCTATTTTTTCTCAGTATTTTTCAATTTTTTCATAATATTTAGTTGCTTCTAATTCATCAACATTATCATATTCAGTTATTGCTCTTATTGGCTCCATTGTGCGATTATCTAATCTAGTAGTAATTAATTCATTTTGTCGCATTTGGTCTACTAAACTAGCACTAACAAAATCAAACCCATAAGGGCGTTCACCATTCCCATCTCATAAACCGTAATATTTTAAAACAACATCAAACATTTTTGTATAATATTGTTTACGATATGCCTGTAAATATGCTTGTTTTTCTAAATCTTTTGTTTTAGTTAATAATGATTGTGTTTTATTTTGGTCATTATCTGATTTATCCCCAAATGGACTAGAAAAATGACAGGCTAAATATACTTGTTCAATAATTAATTTTTGGTCTTCTGTATATGTTTCTAAGGTTGGTGTCCCTTGTACTACTTGTAAAGATTGTGATAATTGACCATCTACTGTTGATGAACTTGATTGAACAAAAATATCATCAAATACATCTTGTAATGCTTTTTTATTACCGTTGTTATAGGCATTCATTAAACTTTCATCTAATTGACCATATCAATGGGTACGATTTGCTTATCTTTCTTTTGATTTAATATTAAAACTATCTTCTAAATCAAATTGTAATTTATAACAATTTGTCATAGTAGGTCAAGGATTTAAAGTAGTTGATGTTGATAAGAATAATGGATTGGGCTCATTAATCATTTCTCAAAAAGGTACAATACCTAATTTGTTTTTAAATTCTTGTATTAATACAGGTCTAACATTATCTTCAATTTGTGTTTTGCTTTGTCCAACAACTATTTCGTTATTTTTTGGCCAACCTTTAATAACTATTTTATCTTTGGTACAAATTAAATTTAAAATAAATTCACTGTCTGATTGGTGATAATTTAATCAAATATCAGCATCTTGTTCAATTTCGTTTATTTTACTTACACGAGATGTAAAGTTAAAAGGGTTAATTCATAAATCAATATTTCCATCACTAGTTTCTAATAAACCAAAAATAGTTTTACCCATTAAACTTGCTGTTAATTCATTTTTATCTAATTTTTCTTTTATTTTATAAGTTTCATATCATCAGTTTAATTTTTCTAAAATGTCTTTACGATGCGATTTAAATAAAATATCTTTACCATTTATTAATCGCATTTGATGGCGAGCAATAATATTTGCTAAATTAATTGTTCAATCATAGTTATAAAATTTTAAAACACTATTAATATCATTTAAGTTTGGTAAACTGGGGAAAGTATTATTCATGATTATTTTGCTTCTTTAATTTTAAGATAAGTGCATAATTAATAATATTTACTGTTAATAAATTTGGCTCATTTGCTAAAACTTGTACACATACTTTAATTTTTTGATATTTTTTAATATATTCGTTATATAAACTTAATTTACATATTGCGATATTATCTTTTTTTAATTCTTGACAAAGTCTTTTTTTAACTTGTCCACAAACAGACATATAAGGTCTTTTTGCATTTAATACACGCTCATCATGTATTACATAAATATATTTTTTCATTAAGTCATTCACTCCCTTTGTTGTCATAATTTATAATCTGCTGAACTATTATGTTTAACCATTGGTATTAATTCAAAGTGTAAAGCATAAAAATCACTATCAAATGTATCATCATATAAATCTAACATTCTTTCTTCTCTGGCATCTGACTTATCTTCTCATTGAATTAATTCATATTGTGTTTTACTTACAGGACATTTTTCTCATAATCATTTTAATTGGTTTGTATTTATTAACATTGTAAATTCCTCAATACGATGTCGTATTTTAAATTTTTGTTTTTGTGCTGGTTTAAATGTCATATATTGACCAAAAGAATAATTATATTTTTCTCGATTTAAACTTTGTAATGTTGAATAAGCACTATCATCAACATTTATTGATATACCTTGTTGTATTAAATTAAAATATTGATTTAATTGATTATTATAAAACTCTAAAATATATTTTACCTGTTCTAATTCAGTTTTAAATTGCTGTGTAGCATTTGAATGAGTATATTCTGTGACTTTATATGCTTTTTTATCAAATGAATTATATAGTCAAAAACTAGCGGCAGTAGTGTGTCCTTTTAGACTAGTAGCATTAGCAATATCAACACCACCTAATAATTTCGTTGGTTGAATAATATCTGTTGCTTGCATAATATCAATATATCTTGCAAAAATTGAACCACTAGTATTACCGGGCAATCCTCAACTCCATACTCTTGCTCTTTCAATATCTAATTGTTCTAATCTTAATTGTTCATTAACTTTATCTTGTGGTAATTTATAATTAAGTCTTCAACTAGAATAATGAATAATAATTTTCATATTTCATTTTTCAATATATTTAATTTGTTCATATTTACTACGCATTATTTCTTCATTAAAAGCTAATAATTCATTACAATAGCCAACAATATATCTTTTTAAACTTTCAGGATTACACGTATTAATTGTTATTTTATTTTTATAACCACGAATAGCAAATTCTAAATCACTTAAATCTTTTTGTTGAAATTGGTCACATTCTTCTCTTCAATCAATTACTAATTTATATTTATTCAAATCAGCAAATGCTTTTAATTTTTCTTTTCGACTTGGTGAATGTAAACCTTTACAATATATTTTGCTACCATTTGATAAAGTAAAAGTAAAATTTGATAAATTAATACTATAAGGTATATTATTTTCATCTAACATATTTCATATATTTTGAAAGACACTATCTTTTAAATCTTTACTCCAATACATACTAGCAATTATACAAATTGGTTCTCTAATTAATAAACTAATTTTTAATAATTCACCAAACATTTTAATATTTGATATAGTCTTACCACTATATCGTGTCCCAATTTGATTAATTTCACTTACTAATTCAAACTTTTTAGCAAAGGGATATTTATTACCAATACTACTATTTTGTAATAACCAATAAGACGTTTCTAATAAATAAGTAAAATGATTAAGCATTATTATCACTTTATTTTTTAATATCTCTAATATCCGTTTGTAAATTAACAATTATTGGTTGTTGATTATTTAAGTTTAATTCTTTTTCAAGTTCTTTTTCTTGTAAGGAATATTTATAATTAAATGCTCGTTGTCAATATGTTTTTACCCCATCAGGCGTTTTAACCATTTGTTTAATAAGTTCACTTTCAATTTTATCAACTTGTCGTTCAATCAAAGGAACTATCTTGTTGCTCGCATAAGTATCATATCTTCACTTGCGAGAAAGGTTGAATCCATTGAATAAATCATTTAAAGTATATGGTTTATTAGGTGATTTATTTTCTCAAAATTGCTCTATTTTACGATAAAAAGTTGCCAAACTTGCTGTTTTTGGATTAAATTCTTTCATTTTTTACTCCTTTTTGCATATTAAAATTGCTATTATTTAATGAATATGATTAAATAAAAGAGTAAATAGAAATGTATAAAAGAACCGAGTTGGTTCTTTTTTATTATTTATATTTTATATAAAAATAAAAAAAAGTAAACTTAATTACTTTATTTTTTATAAACAGCTTTAAGAGACAGAATTTACTTACTGTTTATTGTTTAAATTATATACCTATAAAAATATTTGTCAATATAATAATTTCATTTTTTTAATTTAATGTTATAAATAAATTAAAAGATTGGAGACAGAAAAATGCAATACTATACACATGTAAAATTTGATGAGCGATATTTGTTTAAAGATTTATTTTTATCTGATACTTGTAAAAAGAAAAATGGCATACTTAATTTATCTAAAATATCAAGACAAGCGGGTCGTGCAGTTAATACTGTTAAAAGAGAAATTAATAGATTTAAAAATATAGAAGATTATAATCCATATGAAGCGCAAAAAGATTATAAACAAAAGCGTAAAAAATCTATTAAAAAACTACCTACATTTACAGAAGAACAACAAGAATTTTTAAATTTACGATTTAATATTTTTTGTGATTCACCAGCAGAAATTATTCAGCGATTTTTAATAAAGTTTAGTGTCAAATTTCCTTCCTGCCTTAAAACATTTTATAAATGAATTTATTTAGGTCTTTTGGGTTTGTTAAAGAAAAATTTATTAAATGGTGGCAGAAGAAATAGAACAAAGAAAAGACCTGATAATCGTGGTAAATTAAATGAAAGATTTAGGTCAATATGAGATATTGAAAATAAAGAGACTGATGTTGGTTGATTTGAAATGGATACGGTAGTTGGTAAAGACCATCAATCTAGTTGTTTAGTATTAGTTGAACAAAATAGTAAAAATTATTTTGCAATGAAATTAGAAGAAAATACTGCTAATGAAGTTTTAGAAAAACTTGAAGAATTAGTTAGAATTAATGGTTTAGTTGGAAAAATTAAAGGAATTATAACTGATAGAGGAAAAGAATTTAGTAAGTTTGAAGAAATGGAAAAGATTACTGGTTCTAATGTTTATTATTGTGACCCAGGTTCACCAAAACAAAAACCCTTAATTGAAAGAATGAACCGTGAATTTAGGAAACGATACCTTAAGGGAACGGATTTTAATAATGTTACTCAACAAGAAATAGATTGAGTAATTAATGTTATAAATGAAAAATTAAGGCCTTGTTTAAATTAAAGAACATCTAAAGAATTATTTTTAAATAATTTTAGATAATTTTATTTTAAAAATTTAATAAATTATTTTTCAGTGTGCTTAAATATGCTTAAAATAGACTAAATTTACAAATATTTTAATTTTTTTAAAAAAATAGTTGCATTTATTTTAAATGATGTTATTATCATACTAACAAGAGACAGAATTTGCTGCTTGAATTTACATAATACATTTTAAATAAACGTGATCATGCCACACCATATGTAATGGGCCGCGAAGCTTATCAAAATAAACGGAAATATTAAAAACAGAAAATTAGTCGCCGGATTGTATTTGATTGTGATCATGTGCGGGGCATATATCATAGCCCAACGGAATATTTAACGGTGATAATCAATTTTATAACCACTGCAAAACGAAAATAGTGATTAAATAAAGTTATTTATTTAATCACTATTTTATTGATTTGTTTTTTTATTTTTATTTTTGCTTTGGTAGCCTTTTTCATATCATAGTGTTTTGTCTTGATAATGGTTAAAAACCCGATACATTGCATTATTAAGACTTTGTAACCCAACGTGAAAAATAGTGAAAACAATAATGAAGATAAAAGCAATAAAGCATGCTGCTTGTGCTCGCGATGCGCCCGGAATCATTGGTTTATTATGAATATTTAAGAATGGATAAGGATAAGCCCAATCGATATTTCCATCTTGTATTCAAGCGGCTGCTCGGACAATAACATACATTAAATAAAAAAATGGATAACTTAAACTAACTCAGCAGTCTTTTTGCAAAAATTCTTTTGTTCAACTCAAATAATGATCACCAAATGATAAGAAGGTATAACCAAAAAAGAGAATTGGCATAATAAAATGAGTAACAATTGTACAACTAATTTGAGCTTTACTATAATCGGCAATTATTACTGCTCCGTTTTTATAACCAATGATAATGCCAATTCAAAAGATAAAAAATATTAATAAGTTTCAATTTAGAATACTCAATTTTGCATTGGTGGAGAAAAATAAACTTTTTTGTTCACGATGATGATTAAAAATGGCTAATACTAATCAAACAATCGTTATAATATTAACTTGCACTGAATAAAAACTTAATAAGATATCATAATTTTGTAAACTGGTAAAATTTCTTCCTTTAACATATCAAAATTCTTTAAAAATATCCATATAAAAACCATAAGTTAAAAAAGCAAAAGCTAAGATAGCAATTATTACTTTATAATATCAAAGATAATCTTTGTATCAAATTCGATAATTTCAACATTTCATAATCCCTCCGTGATATATTTACATATTATCATAAAAATTATTTTTTAGTTATATTATCTAACTAATCCATTGGGTCCTTTTTTGTTTTAAAATAATTTTGTTTCGTAATAAAATTATTTGTTTTTAGGAAATGCTTTGCTATAATATTAATAAGTTAGAAAAAAGGTGAGACAATGGCAAATAAAATTAAAGTTGAAAGAATACAATCTTTGATTGCTCGTGATTTAACAATTATTATGCAACGCGAAATTCGCGATGAGATTTTAAATACTTTATCAGTGCATGCGGTAAAATTATCAAATGATTTAGGCCATGCCAAGGTTTATTATTCATCATTATTAAATAAAGCAGAAGCAGAGCTTAATCCTATTGTGCAAAATTATAAAAATGAAATCCGTAGTAAATTAGCGCATAAATTAGAAATTTATCGTTGTCCTGATTTAGAATTTATTTTTGATCATTCATTAGATAATGCTAATAGTATTGAATCAATTTTACAAAATTTAAAATAACAAAAACTCTAATAAAAAAGCAGGTTATAGACTATAGACTAGACTGCACCCAAAAAAGTAAGTAAAGAAAAAAATCTTTGCTAAACTTTAAAGGAGGTGCATTTTTATATGGCAAGAAAAGGACAAAAATTTAATAAATATACAGCATATTTTCGAAAAATGATAGTACGAGAGGTTAAAAATAATAGTATAAGTTTTATTGCAAAAAAATATCAAATTAATAAAAAAACTGTTGCTTCATGGTATGAAAATTTTAAGAAAGGAATTTTAAACACCAATAAAGGTCCAAAAGAATCATTTGAAAAAAGAGATTTAAACTATTACAAAGTTAGGTATGAATTACTAAAAAATCTTCATGACTTTTACAATTAAATAAAAGAAAAATTGTATCTTTTATCAAAGAAAACATTAATAAATATCCACTAAATTTATTACTTGATATAACAGATTTAAAGCGTAGTTATTGAGATAAATATAAAAATTATTCAAGTAATGGTAAGGATAGCGAATCATTAAAAAATATTGTAAAAGTCTATGAAGAAAATTTAAAACAATTTGGTTATCGTCGAATTACCAAATATTTAAAAGAAGATTATGGCATTGTTTATAATGCTAAGAAAGTATTGCGAATTATGAAAGAAAATAATATTCAAGCTGAATATGTAAAGCGTATGCGTAGAAAAATATTAATAAAACAAAATAGAAATAAAAATATAATTAAATATCCTGATTTAGTAAATCATAATTTTAATGATATTAAAGAAATATTTTCAATTTTATTTACTGATGTAACTTATTTAATTTGAAATGGTAAAAAACATTATCAATTAACAATACTTGATGGATATACTAAAGAAATTATTGATGTAAAATGATCAAAATTTAATAATAACAAACTTGTAATTGATAATTTAAATGATGCAATTAATAAAATTAAAAAAATAAAAAAAGGGCATTGTGTAGATACAAGCTCCAAATTTGTATCTCTTGTTAAATTGATAATAACATTATTTAAAATAAATGCAACTATTTTTTAAAAAAAATAAATTATTTATAAATTGTTATTATTTTGAACATATTTTGACACACTAAAAAATAATTTATTAAATTTAATTAATAAAAATTTACTTAATATTTTGTAAAAATATTTCTTTTGCACTTACTCAGTTTAAATACGGTCGAAGTTTATCATTTATAACATCAACTACTCAATCTATTTCTTGTTGACTAACATTATTAAAATCAGTTCCTTTTTTAAATCAATGTCTAAATTCACCATTCATATATTCAATTAATGGTTTTTGTTGTGGTGAAGCAGGGTCACAAAAATATACTTGTGTTTCAGCAAATATTTCCATTTCTCTTCACTTACTAAATTCTTTCCCGCGGTCTGTTATTATTCCTTTCATTTTACCCATTAAATTATTACTTACAATCATATCTTTAAATTTTGTTAAAACCTCATTAGTGTATAGAATGCACCCAAAAAAGTAAGTAAAGAAAAAAAGTCTTTGCTAAACTTTAAAGGAGGTGCATTTTTATATGGCAAGAAAAGGACAAAAATTTAATAAATATACAGCATATTTTCGAAAAATGATAGTACACGAGGTTAAAAATAATAGTATAAGTTTTATTGCAAAAAAATATCAAATTAATAAAAAAACTGTTGCTTCATGGTATGAAAATTTTAAGAAAGGAATTTTAAACACCAATAAAGGTCCAAAAGAATCATTTGAAAAAAGAGATTTAAACTATTACAAAGTTAGGTATGAATTACTAAAAAAGCTTCATGACTTTTACAATTAAATAAAAGAAAAATTGTATCTTTTATCAAAGAAAACATTAATAAATATCCACTAAATTTATTACTTGATATAACAGATTTAAAGCGTAGTTATTGAGATAAATATAAAAATTATTCAAGTAATGGTAAGGATAGCGAATCATTAAAAAATATTGTAAAAGTCTATGAAGAAAATTTAAAACAATTTGGTTATCGTCGAATTACCAAATATTTAAAAGAAGATTATGGCATTATTTATAATGCTAAGAAAGTATTGCGAATTATGAAAGAAAATAATATTCAAGCTGAATATGTAAAGCGTATGCGTAGAAAAATATTAATAAAACAAAATAGAAATAAAAATATAATTAAATATCCTGATTTAGTAAATCGTAATTTTAATGATATTAAAGAAAGATTTTCAATTTTATTTACTGATGTAACTTATTTAATTTGAAATGGTAAAAAACATTATCAATCAACAATACTTGATGGATATACTAAAGAAATTATTGATGTAAAATGATCAAAATTTAATAATAACAAACTTGTAATTGATAATTTAAATGATGCAATTAATAAAATTAAAAAAATAAAAAAAGATTTAAATAAAATAATAATTCATTCAGATCACGGATATCAATATACATCTAAAGATTACAATAGTAAATGTTTAGATAACAAAATTATAATTTCAATGGGTAAAAATTATCATTGTGCAGACAACATTATTATTGAAAGTTTTCATTCATTACTTAAAAAAGGAACAATCCATAATAAAAATTATAAATCTCATAATGAATATATTAATGATGTTAAAAAATGAAATAAATGATATTCAAACCAAAAAGAAAAATATATAATAAATGAAAGTTTGTAAACCTTTTTATTAATACTTACTAAACAGGATGCAGTCTAAAGTTAGCAAAGACTTTTTTTCTTTACTTACTTTTTTGGGTGCAGTCTAATGTATTTGATGATATTTTTATTCAATCAGGTCAAACGACAGCAGATGGGACATCATCACAATCTTTACAAGTAGTACAAGGTGCACCAACATTAGAAACATATACCGAAGATCAAAAATCAATTATTGAGCAAGTATATTTAGCATGTCATTTTTCTAGTCCTTTTGGTGATAAATCAGATAATGACCAGAATAAAACACAGTCATTATTAACTAAAACAAAAGACTTAGAAAAACAAGCATATTTACAAGCATATCGTAAGCAATATTATACTAAGATGTTTGATACTGTTTTAAAATATTATGATTTATGAGATGGAAATGGTGAACGCCCTTATGGATTTGATTTTATTAGTGCTAGTTTAGTTGACCAAATGCGACAAAATGAATTAATTACTGCCAGATTAGAGAATGGTACAATGGAGCCAATAAGAGCAATAACGGAATATGATAATGTTGATGAATTAGAAGCAACTAAATATTTTGAAAAAGTAGAACAATGACAAGATAAAATGCAAGCCAAAGAAATCGAACATAATAATAAATTACTAGAATATGATGAAACTGGTAATAATCAAAATGCCTTGCAAGGTAGAACAGAAATTAAGGAGAATTAAAAAATGAGTAGAATTAACCCCGGGGTTATAGAAGAATTAAGAAGACAAGCCAATGATACTTTAATAGATATCAGAGAAAACATAAAAGATAACAGGCATTGAATGGCATTTCCTTTTAATGTTTATAGTTCATATATTCCTGATACTGAAACAGGTTGAAAACCTAATAATGCAAAGCCAAGTGATTATGGTAGTTATTCAAGAATATTTGATAACATGGAAAGTACGATTGCTCAATGACAAGATAATTTAAAAATAGTCCAAAAACACAAAGGTGAAGAAATTAATATCTTAACGATTAGTGATTTTAAAAATCAACCAGTTAACTCAACGATATGAGCAAATAATGAGACACCGCTCGCTATAAAATTAAAAGATGAAAATAGCAATGTTTATTGAAAATTAATTGATGGTGAAAACATTTATGATATTAATAGAATGTTAGAATACTTAAAGCAATATAAATTAAGTTATTTTATTAATAATGATAATAAAGCCGATAACTTTTATACAAAAGAAGTTAAAGTTGGTAAATATTGAGATGCCTATATGATTGATGATAGAAGTTCAATTCAATTTGGTGAAGCCAAATTTGAGCAAGTATTTACACAGCAATCAACCGAAAGACAATATACTTTATTAATTTTAGATGAGGACGTCAATAAATTAAATATTAATGATTATTATAATTTTTATACTGTTTTTAATGACCATGATTTAAATATTGGTGGTGGTAATATAAATATTGCACCGCAAGATAGACAATGATTATATCCATCAAGTGTTATTAATTATTATTCACCGTATGATGGTAGTTTTTTATGACAAGAAATTACATTTTCAAGTATTAATGACAAAATTAGTAATAGCGGTTTATCAGTACGACAATTTATTCAAACAAGTGCCCCTGGCGAAGGTTATTGTTTTCCTAAAATAATTTATAATGAAAAGACAAATACATCAACCATTGAATTAGATAATGTTTTACTAAAAGACCCCGGTGTTAGAGCGATGGCTGTTAAATTTTATGGTAATCCGATCTTTTTTGATATGCCTGTTATTGGGCGACCAATTATTAAAGGTCAGTTTAATAAAAAAGTAATGAATTCCCGAGATTTATTAATGTATAATATGTTTCCTTGTCCACCCGATAAAGTCAATACTTATGCATCACCAGAAGTAAGTTGATATAACATTCAAGGGATTCAACCAACAATGATAACTGGTTATGAAAGTTGAAAAAAAGATATGGAAAGTAGGTATGGCTTTTGAAAACAGAAAAATAGTGAAGGTATCGTTATAACGGACCCTTTTACTACATCAGAATCTAATTCTACTGTTGGTAGATATGTTCATAAAGAAGATAAAGATTCTAAGTTTTACTGGTCTAAATATTGAAAAATAAAACCACCAAACAAAATAAAAACAAACGGTGGTACAGTTGATAATATAATTAGTACCCAAGCATCATCATATTTTAGAAGAAAAGATGAATTTGGTAATACTGTTGGTAGTGTTCAAATTGAATATAATAAAATGGGTGCATGTAATGTTTGAGATATTTTAAATATGAATAATTTTATTAATCGTCAAATTACAATATTACCTTTAAACTATACACAAAAATTAGTTTTTAATCCTTTTACGATACCTGGCGGGGTTGGTAAATTTTTAAACTTTATTTCTTTTGGTATTCCCTGGGGTTGAGTAATTAATCAAAATGAAAAATCATGACCTAATTTTCAATGATTAAATGGTTTTATGAGTGCTAATATTTATAGTTTTTATAATTATGCTTTTTGATCTGAAAACTCAAAAGGTAAAGGTTATTTACCATTTGAAATATTTAGAGAACAAGGTAATGATAAAGTTGGTGCTATTTTTGGAGCAAATGCCACTAGCTTTGGGTTTACTACTTTATTAACTGATAAATTAGTAGGTACTGTTTTAACTAAGGATGGTAAACCAACAAATAATATAGTTTATTCAACATATAATCTAAAACAATTAAATCAAAAAACTAACCGAATTTATTTAATTAATGAACTTACAACAGCAGTAGATGCTCAAACACCAGTTAGTGACGGTGAAGAAGATAATGATTGTGAATTCTTACAAACACCCGATGGGATAAATTGTAGTTATATAATTGATATGTTTTCAATCCAAGCATTATATAAAGGTAATTTTGAAATTATCTTTTATGCTGATAACCCATATACAAATAATGAAGAAGATTATTTAAGATTATCAGTATGAAGTTTTAGAGGTAAAACAAAAAGTACATTAAATAATTATTTACGAGATATGACAACTAATTATAAAAATAGTTTCTTATTACCGCACGATTATGAAATACCAACATTTAATTACCCTGAATATGTTTTACCACCAGCTCCATATAACTATAAAACTTATACAAAAGATATTATGCCCGCTGGTGTAGTACAACCATTAAAAACTAAAATTACTGCAACTCCAAAATGTCAACTTGCACCATCACCATTTGATGATGTTAATTTATTTGATAATACAACAGAATATAAAGGTTATTATGGGGTTGAAATTGATTTAAAACAAATTGACCCAACAATTAAAAATATCAGTAAATTTCAAGACGCGTATAAAACTATTGAAATAAGTAATTTAGGTAATTTACAAGTTGAGTGTGGACCATGTGATATAGATAATTTTATTCCTAATAGAGATGTTAAATTATTAACTGGATATACAAATTGTAATAAAACAATATGCTTGTTAGAAGATTTAAATTTATTAGAAAGTAATTATTCACAAACTGATAAAGTTAATTTCCCAAATACCGTTACAATAGATACAAAAGAAATAACTAATGATATTAAAACGCTTGATACTTTTAAAACTAATGGATTACCAGAAAAATATTATGAAAACACTTATGAACCTAAAAATAAACCTCCTTTGGGGCTTTGAAAAATTTACTTTTTATTACAAATAACAAAACTATATAATAATGATAACGATAAAATTAAAGAAACATATTTACAAGCATATTATACTAATGATGTAAAATTAAAAATTAGATTTTCAAAAGTATTGATTGCTAAATTAATAGGAAGACCAAATACTAAAATTAATTTCGGTAATGATAAAGAAATTGTAATAGATGTTTCTAATCCGAATGTATTGGGAATTATAAACAAAAGTATTAACCCAGTTAAAATTACAATTAAACCAAGATAAAAAAATAAAAAAAGAGATTGTTAAATCTCTTTTTTTCTATTCATCCTTAACTTTTATATTACCTTTATTATCAATTACTAAATAAGGTAAATTATTTTCTTCTAAATTTCAACGGTATATTGATTTAAAGTAAGTTTTATTTTTTATATATTCTCGTCATTGGACGATAGAAACAATATTATTAATTTTACCAATCAC
The DNA here is from genome assembly GCF_964019755.1 of Spiroplasma endosymbiont of Polydrusus cervinus. Classification (NCBI taxonomy): domain Bacteria; kingdom Bacillati; phylum Mycoplasmatota; class Mollicutes; order Entomoplasmatales; family Spiroplasmataceae; genus Spiroplasma; species Spiroplasma endosymbiont of Polydrusus cervinus. The sequence continues at coordinate 1,006,187 of NZ_OZ026469.1, read as the reverse complement.
TAAATCTATTGGAAAATATGGGGCTTTATATAAAAATAATTCATAATTATTTTTTAAATCTATTTCTTTTGTTTGCTCATCAGATAAAAAAGTATCATTTAAAAATTTAATAATTTTTCAATCATCATTTTTATTTACACGCCATACAACAAAATATCATTTATCATCAACTTGATTGAATGGTTTTTCTTGTGGTGCTATTCATTCTAAATTTTTTTTAACAGTTTCATTCGTTGTGTCTATTTGATTTTCTTCTTTTAGTTTTGCTAATTCTTCGGGTGTATATTCTGCTACATTATTACAAGCAACTAAACTGGCTGTACTTATTCCAATTAAAGTGATTGTTATTAAGGAGACTAATATTTTTTTCATTTAATTATTTTTTTATTATCAATTAAGTGAATCTATTGAAATAGAATAATTAACATCTATATTTCCAATATAAACAGTTAAATCAGAAGAATTAATAGTTGCTTTGTTATTATTAATATTTTCAACTTTTATTTTATCAATATCTACCCGTGGATTTAATTCTTTTACTTTATTTTTGATTTGTTGTCCTGTTGGGTTAGATAAATTATTAGTTTTAAATTCGCCTAAAGTATTATTATTAATAACTGTACTTAGTAATACAGATTTATCAACTGTAAAATTGATATCTAATATATCAGAAACAGTATCATTATTTGGTCTACAACTAATTTTTGCATTTGTAGAATTTATAATATTAATGTTCAAAAAATTTAAAAAGCTACTTTTTAACATTATAGGGTATAATTCTTTTATTTTATCTTTAATTTGATTATCTGTTGGTATACTTAGACCATTAGTTTTTATTACACCCAAATTATTATTTTTTATATAAAAACCTAGTGGTAAGGTATATTTAACATCTGTTTCACCAGTATAAACGTTTATATCATTTGAAGTAATTTTAGAAGAATGTGTACTAAGTAGTTTAATATTAATTTTTGAAATGTTTAATGACGGAAATAATTTTTTTAATTTATCTTTAATTTGTATTTCACTTATATTTACAATATTTTGTTTACCCTCCTCATTATCAATTATTTGACCTAAACTAGTATTATTTGGAATTATAGTATTTAAATCAACAGATTTATCAATTATAAAATTAATTGTTTTCGTATTACTAAAACCAGTTAGAGTGATTACCGCGCTATTTTCAGTAATTTTTGTAACATTAATGTTATTAATATTTAATTGCGGATTTAATTCTTTTACTTTATTTTTTATTTGTTTTTCAGTTGGTCTGTCAGCTCCATTAGTTTTAAATATATGTTTAGTTTGATTGTTTTTTGTGTCTCTTTTATTTTTATTTATATTTAAACCTGTTCAATTTAATTCAGATAAATCTTTAATAGTATTTTTTTGATAAGGAATATCAGCAATCATTATTGGCACACCAGTTCCACTAATTGTTAATATGCTTAATAAACTTAGTAATTTTTTCATACTTATATTTCTCCCTTTTTCAATTTCTATTGACATTATATATATATATATATATATATACAAGCAAAATTATGAATTATTTTAAAAATTTTATTTTGTTAAATAACCATTATCACGCGTTTTAAGACCTAAAATGGTAATAAAATATATTAAGTTTAGTATTTATGTATAAAAAGTATTGTATTGGTAAAATAATAGTATATAATTAATTCATAGGTTTAATCTTTTTCCGTAAAAAAGAGTTATGCTGACTTGTTAATCGAACAAGAATAAAAAAAAGAGGAGTTTATAAAAATGGCACTTATAAAAGAACAATTAATCGAATAAGGTTTAAGTGAAGGGATTGCGGAAAATATCTTAAATCAGTTTAATAATGAAGCAAAACAAATTAGAGAAAGTGTGCAAAAACGCGAAGATGTTATATCAAAAGAAGACTTTATTAAATTATCTAATGAATTAGATGAATTAAAAGCCTTTAAAGATGTTCCATCTACTAAAATTGAAGATATTAAAACTAATTTAGAAAAAGTTAGTGGTAGTTCTTTATCTGAAAAAATGCAAACTTTAAAAGAATTAAAACCTGATTTGTTTGTGCAAGAACAATAATCAGTTTCACCCACTAATTTTATTAAAGAAATGATTGAAAATTCGGTTGAAAATAAGAATGATGAAATTGAAACTATTAAAGAAAAAGGAGCATATACTCCTGAGGAAATTAAAAAATTAACTGATTATACACTTAAAAACCTTAGATAATAAGGGAGTGAAATATTATGGCAACAATTAATTTGCCACAAGCACATTTTACATTACAAGGTAATACAACAGGTCAAAAAGCCTATGTTGATATGGTTAATGCTATGCTAAGAGGACCATTAATGAATGAGCATGCAAGTATTATGCAATATGCAACTGCAACTGCTGAACAAGTTGCTTGATTACCTAATGCAGGACAAGCGTTATATAATTTAACTCATCGTGTGGTATGACAAGATGATTATTCATTACCAAATGGTGGGGCAACTCAAACTATGGGATTAACAAGAATTCCGGTGCCTATTAATAAAAGATTTAATTTAAAATTAATGAATGAAGCATTTGACTTAGCAATGATAGAACAAAATATTAAAAATGGTGTTATTGCTAACGCTATTTCTAGTATTGTACAGAATAAATTTGTTAACTTAGAATGTGAATTAATTCAAGCTATTTATGATTATTGTTTAGCAGATGGTCAATATGAAGTAATTCCATTTCGTAGTTATACAGCCGATAGTGCTGATGAAGCAAATAAAGCATTCTTTACATTAAATGAAACTTTGATTGAATTAACTAATCAAATTAGTAATCTATATTTTGGTTTGCCAACCGATAAAATTTTTATGGTTTTAGGTCGAAGAGCCTATTTAGGATTAACACCTGCTTATTTAAAAGTAATTGGTTCACAAGCTCAATTAAAAGCAATGGTTAATGGTGAATTATATGAAAATACCGCAATGGGTATTCCGGTATCGAAAAGTTTTCATTTAGAAAAAACATATACAAAAGGACAAGTTAACCGAGATAAGGGTTATAATTTTACTAATGTAAATGGTCTACTTATTAATAAACAAGTATGAGCATATCCAATTAATATGGATACTATTCAACAAGTTTTAGATAATGATACTGCTAACCCTAAATGAATTGGTAAAGTACAATATGCAACACCAACAATTTTATATCCAAAAACATGTAAGATTATTTTAGAAAAATAACCAACACAAGAAGAAATAAATACTGCTAAAAGTAATTTAAATAAAACATTTAGAGTGCCGGTTGATTATGAAATTTCTACACCAATAAATACAACAAAATCTAATGCAATTTTAACACCAGACGTTGCTAAAATAGATATTAGTAAAATTAATAAAATAGACAAACCAATCATTCATGTTGCAAACACAGCAAGTACAACACCAGAAGAATTAAAACCACAATTTAAAGATGTTGTTTTAAAAGCAGTTAAAACAGTAGATAGTTCTTTAACTGAAAATGATTTTGATTATTCTATTAATCCTAAAGGTGAAGACTGACCAATTGATATTACAAATGATAAAATTGTTGAAGTTTTAATTGAAGGTAAAAACAAAGCAACTGGTAAAACAAAGTCAATTGAAGTAGTAATTAAAAATTCTTAATAAACAATGAATTTATTAATATTACGAATTTTAACTTTATTAACAGAAAATTTAGGAAATAAACCTTTAATAAATAAGTTTGTTAATTTAATTAATAAGGTTAATAAGTTTGCTTCATATTATGCTAATCCTTTTCAAAAGATTACAAATAAAATTGAAGATATTTATCAGTGATTAAATCCTTATACTTATTTAAATTTAATTAAAAAAGATCATAAAAAAGAAATACAGCAAATATTAAATAAATTAGAAAAAGATAACAATATTAAAAATAGAGAACAATTTAAAAAAGAAAATTATCTAAATACTAATTGACAACCTTTAAATAGTAGTTGGCTTAATAGTGGTATGTTTAATATAACAAATAAGTTAACTTTAACAGGTAATTTAACTATTTTAATATATACAAAAACAGCAAAACATCCGAAATTTTATGGTCCATATGTTTATCCTAGTGTTCCAGTTGAAATTTGAAAATTATTAAGTAATGCTGTGTCTAATGCAGGAACTTTATTTTGGCGTTATTGATTAAGAAAATGATTACCTAGTCATTTAAGAGATTATATTAAAAAACGATTACCACAAGAATTAAAAGAAAAATATCCAAAAGGAAATATTAAATTAACATTACCACATATTCAAAAATTACAACAAATTAAAAGGTTTATTAATAATTTAAAGATTGGCCATTTTAATTTCAATTTGACCGCATAAAGAAATCGTTTGGTGAGAATTTTAAAAAAACTACTAAGAAAAAGACTGAGATAAAATAAGTCTTTTTTAATTAGGTTAAAATTGTCGTTAACCTTGCTTAGTTTAAAAAAATAATAGCAAAACCAACCGAATAAAACTCTCCTACTTGGAATGTCGTTAAACCAAGCAAGCGAGGATAAACAATATAGGGGTGGCCGTACCGCTACGACATAATGGAGGCAATTCTTTTAGGCAATATAAAAGAGTTATCGTGGTTTGGGGATAAATCTTTAACCTGCAATGGTCAAATGGTAAGTGTTCCACAATAAAAAAATTTAGAAATCTTACTATTTATAAGGAGGTTTTGAAAGTGTCTTTAAAAGAACTCTGTTGAAAAGAGTTAAAAATTAAATTAGCAAATAAGACAATATCAATTAATAAATGTCAGTGTTATATCAATGAGTACTTTACAAAATTAACCAAAAATAGAAAAGGTGGTTGATATTGTAAAAAATATGCTCGGCATTGTTTAGCAAGGTTAGAATTTATTAATAAACAAAAAATAAATGCTAAACTTTGATTTTTAACTTTGCAATGCCAAAATAATCATCAAATTATTAAAAAATTAATTTTTGAACAAAATAAATGGAAAATTATTAATATCAAAAATTAGGAAATATATATAGATGTAAGAAATTTCACAAAGTGGTCAAGCTGGAACACTAAAAAATAAACGAAGTGGGAGGATATCTGATAAGGTTAATCAACTAATTAAATTATTACTACACGGGGCAGAAGAGTAGTCGCAAGTGATTAACCAAACCAATGCCTAAGGGAAACTCTACCTAAATGAGAAAAAGCAATAAAGTTATTTAACAAATAACTAATGATAAACAAAAAGAAAAGAGAGAGAGTAAGACAATTGTTTACTCTCTATTTTATATAACAAAAAAATAAATGAGGAAAGGAAAATATATATGCTCGAAAATAATATCAAAAATACAATTAGTGATTTAATTAACGAAATTAAAACAACAACAGAAAACAATTTAAGCAATTTAGAACAAATTATGGAAGCTTTAATTGACAAAGTTAACAATATTGAAAATATCTTAAATCAAATAAGATAAAAAAATTAAACCAACTATTTATTAAAATTAGTTGGTTTTTTATTTTTGATAAATAAAAAATAAAGGAGATGAAAAAGTATGTCTGAAAATACTTTTATTAAATGCAAAAAATGTGGAACACCAAATCAGTTTCACAAAGTTAACCATCGTGAAAAAACAGAATGATTTGAAGATGTTTATTATACTGAATATTAAAATTTTATTTTTTTAAACTTAATATTTTATAAAATAGACGACGATTGTAAAGATTTATGATACAGTAATAATTATTTTTTTTCAAAAAATAATTATATTGGAAATGAGGGTTTCAAATAATGAATATAACAGAATCAATTAAATTTGATAAAATTAAAGAAGAAAATGAAAAACTTAAAAAAGAACTTGTTGAAAAAGATAAACAAATTAAAAATTTAGAAAAAGAATGAGAAATTCTTGTATGTGATAAATATGAATTACAACAAACACAATTATATAAAGAAAATTTTACAGTATATAAATATTGTATTAATTGTAGAGGTGAAGAATTTCCTTTTGACAATAAGTGTCGAACTTGTGGATGAGAAAGAATAATTAATTTAAAAGATAATTCATTATATGACAGATTACCTAGTAAGAAGGATAAAACATGTATTTAGTTATAAAAGATTCAGATAATATAAAAGATCATTATAAAATAACGGATTTAATTTCAAAAAATACCGATCATTAAGAAAAAGAAAACTTTTGATATAAATTTAGTTTAGAACAATATTGAACGGAATATTGTTGATCAAGCGGAATGATAGATAATATAAAAGATATTGATGAATATTTAATAAAAAAGTTTAAAGAATTACAAGAAAAATCGTGAAATGAAATTATAGAAAATTATGTTGAAGATAAATTTGGTTATATAGTGGTAAATCATTTATCTGATATTAATTGAAAAAAGATCCAGACAAAAATATAGAACCAGTTCGTTATGAAGCGGTTCTATGGTTTAATTAATTATTTATTTTTAAACTACTATTGGATATTAATTTTAGGAAAAATAAAATTAAAAGCAAAAAAGCGAGGTGATTATCATAAAAAAGATTATTCAAAACCAAAAGCAAAATTAAATGGAAATATAATTATTGACTGTATTAGATGTGAACAAGAGTTCGCTATTTTAAATTCAGAATGATTAACGCTTAATAAATTCTATAAATGCCAAAAATGTAAAAAATAAAGTGAGGTATTAAATATGATAAAAAAAATTTATTTAAACCAAAATATAATTTCACAAGAAATAAATAATAAAACACACATTTTAATAAACAAACAAAAAGATTGCGTTGTTTTAGATAAAAATTGTTTAGGTTTATCAAGTTATCAAAATTATTTTAGTTTAGAAATTGATGAAAATAAAAATTATATGGTTCATAGTAGGGTTAATAATAAAAATGGTAATATTGTGGGAAAAAATTTAATTTTATATTTTGAAAAATTAAAACAAGAAAATGAAAAACAGTTTAATTTACAAAGCAAAAATTATGCTAATAATGATTTACTAAATGAATATAACAATCATTATGATAACAAAACAACACAACAAAAATTAACATCAGAACAATTAAAACAATTACTAGAAGATTTAGAAAATATTGATAACCCCAATTATTGAGATAATGGTTTTTATTTAGGATACAACAAATATGAAAAAAATAATTAGTTTGTTATCAATATTTTTGTTATCGTATACAAACACGGTGAATTTGATTAGTTGTGGTAATATTGCAAATAACAACAAACCATACTTACCACCAACAAAACCGAATAAACCAATAATAAAAGATGTTTTTTACTATGAAAAATTAAAACAAGAAATTACAGCAGAAACCAAAGAATATGATGAAATAATTAAAGAATTTGAAAATAGTAAAAATGATTATGAAAACGAAACAGATTATCAAACAGAACTAAAACAAACACAAGCAGAAAAATTTATTAAAATGTCTGAACTAAATAATTGTGAATATCAAATTTTACTATGTCAAAAAGAAAACAAATTTACTGAGGAACAAAAACAACAAGCAATTAAGTTGTTAGAAAACCAAATTAACAACTTAAATAGTGCTTTAAATTTACTAAACGAAATTAAAAATAGTGATTTTGATCAGAAAGATTTAGAAAAAATTCAAACAAAGTTTAAAAATACAAAAATTATTTTAGATGAAATTAAAAACAATTAAGAAAGGAATGATTTAATGTGAAAAAATATAAAATTAATAAATTAAGATTATTTTTTAGTTGCATATCAATTATAATGTGTGTTTTAATGACCACAGTTTTAATTTTATGTAGAGAATGATATTCAAGTGAAAACTTATTAATTTTTTCAATATATATTTGTTTCTGTTGTTATAATTCTGCTTTTGTTGGTTTGTTTATAGTATTTACTTTGAGTGAAATTTCAGAATTTATAGACAACAAAAAAATAAAACAAGATAAGTAATTACTTTATTTCAAAAAATTTAAATAGTTAGTTATAATTTTATCTATTTTATTTAAAAAATAATGATTTTCAATATTAATTTCATATTCTATACATTGATTTTTTATTTTATTTTTTAATTCTATATACATATCTAAATGTTTAATAGTTAATATTTTATGATTATTTAATATTCAAAATTTATTAGCAATTATTATTCCAAAATTACTCTTTACTATAAACCAACAATATATTGAAAAAAAATGGAATTCCTATTGAAATAGTATATAATAATCAATTTTGATTTTCTAATTTAATTAAAAAATTTGAAATTAATAATAATAAAGAAAATAAGATAGAAAACAAAGGCACAGCAATAATAATAAAACTCGAAAATATGAAAATACAATATAAAATTCAAACAAACAAATGCTTAGTACTTTTTTTCATTTTTACCCCATTAATTTGATTTTAATAAAATACTAAAATATAAATCTAAATAAATTATATATAAATTTTAAAAGAAAGGAATAAATTTAATGTGAAAAAATTTTTTAAAAAAGGAGGAAAAAATGATATTTTTAAAATTTGTTTAACGAGTTTATTGATAACAATAACAACAACATTTTTGTTTTTTATTTTAAAATATGGCCATCATCTAGTTTTAAGTATAACGAATGAGGAATACAGATTGCTTTTTTCCGTTTAATTATATACATTATCCTTGTTGTTGTGGATATTCTTTTTATTGGAAAAATAATATTTGATTTGTTATTTTGTATTTGAGAACTAATTGAAAATAAAAAACAAAACAAAAATAATAAAAATAACACAAAAACAAGATAACTAATATCTTGTTTTTTTAGAAAGAGGTGCAGAAATGATAAATTGTCCGTTGTGTAAATATGTCCATCATATTTATAATGAAAACAATACCCAAATATTATTTTTTTGTTCTTATAGGCATCCCAATCCATGAATCATTTTAGATAAAAGAAAAATTAGAAGAACGATGGTTTGTTATGCTTAAAATAATTGAATTATTTGCTGGGATTGGAAGTCAAAGAAAAGCTTTAGAAAAGATTGGAATTAACCACAAAGTAATTGCATTTTGTGATAACGATAAATACGCTGAAAAATCATATCGAGCAATATTTAATGATTATGACACACAAAATTTAGGAGATATTACTAAACTAGAAACTTTACCGTATGCTGATTTAATAACTTGATCATTTCCATGCCAAGACATATCAAATGCCAATAATAATGGGCGAGGATTAAATGGCAAGCGAAGTGGTTTAGCTTACAAGGTTGTTGATTTAATAAAAACAATGCCAACTAAACCAAAATATCTTTTAATGGAAAATGTACCAAATTTATTAAATAAAAAGTTTTTTGTCGGATTTCAAAATCTTCAAAATCAACTTGGTGAATTAGGATATTATAACCAATATTTTACAATGAATGCCAAAGATTATGGAGTTCCCCAAAATCGGAAAAGATTGTTTATGATTTCAACATTAAAGCAAGATTTTACATTTCAATATCCCCAACCTTGTAATTTAAAATTTTTGGTAAAAGATATTTTAGAAAATAATGTAAATGAAAAATATTTTATTAGACAAGAATCAATGAAAAAAGCAATTGAAAACAATAAACTTAAAATTATTGAACAATGTGCTTATACAATTACAACAAAACAAATGCGATGAGGAAACGCTGGAATTATTGCAATTCCCAATGATATAAAATTTAATGCTCGTGGCAAAATGGAAATAGACTTTAATTCTTATCAACAAGAAAGTAGAGTATATGATGCTAGTAATGAAAATACATATCTAGATACATTAACTACAAATTCAAAATCAGCAAAAATTGCAACTCCAATTAAAAATTATAGAAATTTTATTGTTTTACCACGAGCAAAAGATGGTTTACTAGTTAATGGTTCATATAATCGGTTTTGAAAAACAGAAAATAACTATATGGGAACAATCGCAGCAAGTAATATCAATAAAATCATCGTTGATAAACATAAATTACAACAACAAGATAGTAGTAAAATACTATCTTTTTTAATTAATGAAAAAGAATATTTTTTGCGAGTATTAACTCCAAAAGAATGTTGATTATTAATGGGATTTAGTAATAAAGACTTTGATAAAGCAAGCAAAGTTGTTTCAGAAACCCAACTTTATAAACAAGCTGGCAATAGTATTGTTGTGGATGTGCTAGAAAGAATTTTTACAGCAATGTTTCAAATAGAAAGGAAAAATTAAAGATGCAAAATAAGAGAAAAGTTTGATGAAAATGGATTTTATATCCTTTGACAATTATAATCGGAATTTTGTTGCTAGTAATTTCCCCTATTTTGTTTTTAATTTCCCTTGGAATTGATTGTGATCTGATATTAGGTGATTTATTATTGCGTTTATTTTTTCTACCTTTCGAAAGGAAAGACAAAAATGGCTAAGAAAAACAATATTAAAAATTACTTTAATAATCAACAACAATATTATCAAAAGAAGAAAAATAATTTTTATAAAAAAATTAATAAATTTAACAAAAGAAAATTTTTAAAATAACAAAGGAGGACGAAAATGTGAAAGCAAACAACACAGCAGATTTTAGCGGAATAATTGATGTTGCCATAATGTGAACTAATATTGTTTTGGGAGTTATTCTAACATTGCAAGTTATATTTGCAGGTTGAAAATTAATTATTATTTTAATTTCAATAATGCGAAATGCCGATAATCCAGAGGCGCGAGCAAATGATCTAGGTGCTTTAAAATGACCAATTGTCAGAATTATTGCTTCTTTGGTAGTAATTGCCATAATTAATGTTTTTCTGCAAGCTTATAAAGGATATAATCCCGCGATTGGCGGATAGTTTATATAAAAATGAAAGGAAGTGATAAAAAATGATAGTTAATGCACTGTATAAATTAATATGATCAATTTTTGTACAAGGGCCATTGCAATTAATCGCATCATTTAACACCGTCCTAAATTATTTAACGGGCGGTGTGGTTGGTGATTTAATGTTTGGATCAAAACAAGAATTTAGTTTTCAAAATATCCCAATGGCATTCTGATATTTTGTAATTAGTGCTGTTTGTTTATTTGCTTTAATTTTTACAATTACCATGATTAAAATTTTGTTTCAAGATGCTACCGAAACAAAAACAAAATTTATTGTTGCTTTACAAAATGGTAGTAAAGCGTTTGTTTTTATTTTTTTCATTCCAATATTTTTCTTTTTGGCAAATTTTGCAATGGCCAACATTGCCAAAATGATTACATCGGGGTTTGGGGGTGAAAACGGAAATATTGCCAATTACCTATACAATATTGGAAATGCCAATTGAGATGGTGGTGGCGATAATATACCAAGCAATTATTCCTATCCTGATAATATTGGTGATTTTAATATGATTGCCGAAGTTTTTGGAGTATGATTTATGTTATTTGCAATGTTTATGATTGGAATTGTTTTGGTACAAAAAATAATCGAATTGTTTTTCTTATTTATTATTTCACCATGAGTAATGGTTGCCATGACTATTGACAATGGTAAAGGAGCATTTATTTGAAAAGATATGGTAATTGCAAAATTTCTAGCATCAACTGCCACTTTAACAGGATATTTTATTTTTATGACAACAATTCAAACAATTTTAAGCACTAATTTAGCAGGATTAGGCATTGAGGGAATTGGAAAATCATTGTTTGTTATTCTGATGATGTGTGGTGGCGGATTGGCAGTAATGGCGTTTTCGGATGTTGTTGCCAACTTAATTGGTGAAGCAGCTGGTGTTCGGGAAGGTATGAGTTCAATGAAATCAACTGTTGCTGGTGGAATGATGGCAATGGGGGCTGCTAAAATGGCAGGAAAAGCATTCGGATTTGCCAAAAGTAAAAGAGCCAAACGAGCAATGGCAATGGGTGGTACTAGTATGGCAGATAAAACCATGAATGCGATGGGTTATGGCGATGGTGATTGAGGGGATAATGAAACATCAAACAGTCAATCTCGCCAAGAAAAACCACTTGACTTTCGCCATTTCTGACACGCTACCGAGGGAATGAGTTCGCGTGCTGGGATTGTCGGGTTAGCAGGCTTCGGACTTGGAGTCACAACACTTGCCACAAGTAAACTAGTGGGGGCTGCTCGCGGCGGTGGAACAAAAGGATTCTTCCGCCAAATTGGAATTGGAGTTGCAACACCATTCAAAGCAATTGGTAAAAGATTTAATCCACAATTGACTAGCAAAGGAAATCAAGAAAACAAAAGAAATACAAAAGATTTAAGTGATTGAAAAACTGAGTCTTTAAATAAAAAACTAGGTAAAGTAAGTAAAGTCAAAAATAAATTAAACATTCCAAATAATAGTTTTGTTTTTGTTAATCCACAAAATAAGCAACAAGCAAAACATAATAAACCAGTTAAAAAAGTTTATAAAAAAGAAGATAAATTTAATAAAAATATTGGTAGTCATATTACAAAACAAAATACTAGAAACAAAAAATGAACAGAACAAGCAACCAAAAAAGCAGAAAAGAAAAAGTCATAATTTAAAAAACACCTGACAAAAACAATAAATATGTGTATAATCTAATTAAAAGGATTGATAAATCATGGGATTATGACGATTATTAGGTGGCGAAGTCAACTGAGAATGCGTTGCCAGAATGCAAAATAAAGAACATTTGCGAGAAATTCATGCTGCAATTATTGATGCACTCGGGGGGGGTTCATCCATCAATATTCCGCTAAGCATTGATAGATTAAATGATGATGACAAAAATAATGTCATGTGAGTGTTAGAAAAGTTTGGTCGTAGTGTCCCAACAACCGCTAAATATCGATGATTAAAACCAGTTGATGGTATTGGAAATTTACATTCCAGAAGATTTGAATATAATCAAATAAGATGAGATCAAGCGTGAGAATGATACGACGAATATAAAAGCGGAGCAATTCCATTTCTCAAATATCGCATTCAAATCCGCGAAAAAGAATTAGAAGAAGATGAAAGTAAATTTGTTCTTTATAAACAAGAAATAGAATATTATGAAATATGAAGAAAAAGTGAAAATAAAACAAAATGAAATAAAATAGATAAACCATCTAAAACAACACATAAATTAATAAAATACTACGAAGAAAATATTACTAAACAAAAATCAGAAATTGCAAAATTAAAAAGAGAATTAGAATCATTGAAAGCAAAAGAAATACAAACACAACAAGAAAAGAAACCTGACTTAACCCTTGAAAATGAAAATTTACGCTTAAAAAAAGAAATTTTAGAAATAGAACTAAAATTAAAAGAAGGAAACAAATAAAAATGAAAAAACTTTTAAGTATATTAAGTATATTAACAATTAGTGGAACTACTATACCAACAACAATTGCTGCCAGTCCTTATCAAAAAGAAACAAAATCAAAAATAAATAAAAGACAAAAAAGAAGCAATAATTAAAATATAATTAAAACAAAAGTTGTAATTAAAGCAAATTGAATAATTAGATCTGCTGGAATAATATTAAATAATAAAGTTTATTTTGGTTCGAGTGATCATAATGTTTATGAGTATGATCCAGTAACGGTACAACAAAAAATCGTTATTAGAACAGAGGGGGAAATTTGATCTTCTGGTGTGGTTTTCAATAATAAGTTATATTTTGGTTCAGATGATCATAATGTTTATGAGTATGATCCAGTAACAGAACAACAAAAAATTGTCATGACAGCAAGTAATTGGATAAGATCTCTTGGCATTGGTGTAAGCTTAAACAATAAGTTATATTTTGGTTCAGGAGATAAAAATGTTTATGAGTATGATCCAGTAACGGGACAACAAAAAATCGTTATTAGAACAGAGGGGGAAATTTGATTTTCTGGTGTAGTTTTCAATAATAAGTTATATTTTGGTGCAACAGATAAAAATGTTTATGAATATGATCCAGTAACAAGAAAACAAAAAATCGTTATTATAGCAGAGGGGGCTGTCCAAACTTCTGGTGTAGTTTTCAATAATAAAGTTTATTTTGGTGCAACAGATAAAAATGTTTATGAATATGATCCAGTAACAGGACAACAAAAAGTTGTTATTAGAACAGACGGTGAAATTCATGGGGGCGGAATTGATTTCAAAAATAAATTGTATTTTGGTTCAGATGATTATAATATTTATGAATATGATCCAGTAACAGGACAACAAAAAGTTGTCATGACAGCAAATGAAAAAATTCGAACTTTTGGGGTAATATTTAATAATAAATTATATTTTTGTTCAGGAGATAAAAATTTTTATGAGTATGATCCAGTAACAGGACAAAAAAGAATTATATTTACAACAGATTCATGAAATGAATCTTCTGGTGTAGTTTTCAATAATAAGTTATATTTTGGATCCGCAGATGGTAATGTTTATGAATATAGTGAGTACCGTTTAGATTCAAATTTAGGACAAATTAATGATAATTCTGATAATGCAATTTTAAATGAATTAAATTATTTAAACCCCGATATAGACATATCACAATTAGAAGTTATTAACAAAACAAACACATCAGTTACAATTAAATCAAAAAACAAGAAATATTTTGATGAATTTATTTTTAATTTTATAATTAAAAATAAAGATGAGGTTAATGTTATTAACTTAAATGAATTAATTAAAAAGGCAATATTTTTTAAATTTCGAGATGAAAATCCTAATTTAAAATTTAAAGAAATAAAAGATATTAATACTAATAATTTAATTTTTTCAAATGTTGAAGTAACAAAAAAAATAAATTCATTATCAAAATCTATTAATAAAAAAAGTATATGTTCTAATAAAGAATTTATTAATAAGACTACAAATGTAAGATCATTTAATATACCCGTTTGTGTATATAATTCAAAATATAAATTAACATTTCAAATTGTAATAGGACTAATTAACAAAAACAATGAAAACAAATTAAATGGTTGAAGTATAAATTATGATGATGAAATGAAGTTGGTGGAATTTGTAAATCCAAATGTTAGTGAAAATAATGAGATTATTAATGAATTATCAAATAATTTTGATTTATCAAATATAAATAAACAAGAACAAGAAACAGTTATACATTATTTAAATGAGTCTAGTGATAAATTTGAACTTAACTCAAATGAAAAATTACAAATTAATTATTCTCCATTAATAATTAATAAATATAAAAATATATTAAATTTAAAACAAAAAGTTATGGGGACAGTTACTGCTAAAATAGTTAGTTCTTCTAATGAAGAACAAATGGTTACATTTTCAATTAAAGAAGCAATACAAATATTGCAAAATTATAGTTTATTACCAGATGAAATTATTATTAATGAAGATAATAGTATAACTTTTAATGGAAAAGCACTTATTTCATCAGAAATAGAAAGCAAAATAAGAACAGATGTAACTATCTCTGTAGTATAAAATAAGAAAACTTATGAAAAAAATATTAAGTATTTTAGGTACAATTAGTTTATTTGGAACAAGTATAACCAGTTTGGCTGATTGTTGTGATATATTAGAAAAATATTTTTAATAAATAAATATTTAAAATGGCAATTTAATTAAATTGCCATTTTTTATTTTGGCAAAATAGAAAGGATGATAAAAAATGGATGAAAAAATTACTTAGTTTGTTGGTAATATTTTCGTTGTCATGTGCAAACACAATGACGTTGATTGGTTGTGGTAATATTGATACCAACAAACCACATTTACAGCCAAATAATTTTAAAAATAATTTAAAAATTAATTTAGAAACAAATATTGATTTAGAAAAAAGATACTTATCCCACCCTATTTTAATGCAAAAACGAGGTTATAAAGGAACTTTCTTTAATCAATATAAGACAGATACTATCAAACGGTTAACAAATGTTTTTTTAAGCAAAGCAGATAATAATTTAGCAATTAAATTTAAAACAGAATTTAGTACTTATGAACAACTACAAAGTTATCTAAAAATAGAACAACAAAATTACTGACAAAATTTACTTAATAATATTTGTCAAAAATACCAAGATAATTTAAAACAACTTATCTTATTATTTTATAATTTTATTTCAAATATTTGAAATAAAACAATGATTAATTCAATTTTAAGGAAAATAGAAATTGAAAATGTGATTGATGGGGATGATAATGTTTGGGGACAAACAAATAATCACCAAACTATTTTGCTAAACAAAAAGGTTTTATCTTGTGCGTTTGAAAAAACAATAAATAGTGAATGACACAAAGGACAATTTACAACCAATAATTTTCTGCATATTTTAATCCGTGAATTAGGACATATCTTTTATTTTTATGATTGAGAAGCATTTAAAATCAATCATATTTTTTATTTAAAGCAATTTTTAGGACAGAAAATTAATAACTTAAATAAGTTTGCAGAACTAGACAAAGAAAAAGTGTTAAGGATATTTGCTAACAGTAATTATGGATTGAGTGATGATGAGGAGTTATTGGCAGAGGGATTTGCATATTGGTTATTAGCAAAACAAAGTATGCAAACAAAAATATGAGCATTTTGAAACGAATACTTTACAAGTTATTTACCACAAATAAGAGATAAAAAAAGAAAGGAAGTGTAAATGATGTTAAATACAATAATTGGAATGATGGGAACAATCGCCGTAATCGGCTTGTTTGTTTGTTTATGGAAGTTTCTTGGTATTAAATTGCAAAAAATGAAAAAACAAATTGAGTTAACGAAATACAAAAAAACTTGTCGAATAATATTATATTTTAGTATAAGTTGTTTTGTGTTATTTTTGTTAGTAATTGGATTGTGAATTGGATTAATATATCCAACTTTGAAATAAAATAAAAAAAAAATTCATATTTTTAATATGTGTTTTTCGAGTTGGCAATTTTTTAATTGGAATATACTTTTTCGCAACAAATTCAATATATTTAATTAAAAATTACAATACGAGTGAATGGTTAATATGATTTGTTATTATGCCAATTCGGCTGATGTTTTTTTATCTTATAGATCATATATTTTATAAAATAAAAAGCTATATATAATTTTTAAAAATAGAAAGGAGGAATAAAATATGTGTGATAATTGCAATAAAAATAAAATATTTCAAATAATTAGATTAGGATGTACCGGACATCATTTAAAAAAATGATAAGATAGTTAGTGGAAAAGTAATTAAAATAAAACTTTGCTTTAATTTTGTAGAAAACTCTTGATGAAATAAAAAAAATCATCAATATGACAATTTAAAAACTAATTTTGTGTAAGAATATGATTTTGCTTTAAATTTTTAAACGTTGAAATATAATACCGTTGATTGTTGTTTTGGTGTTAAACCTTTATGCTGGTATTTTCATTTTCATAGATTTAAATAATTTTGAATATTAGTGAAACCTAAACCATGATAATGAATTAAGGCTTCTTTAAGACTAGATTGTAATTTACTAATCTTACTTAACTTTCGATAACTAGTATCAGGATTTATACTAGTTTTGGTAGAATATAGAGTAGAATTTGTTTGTTTTGCTACTAATAAATATAATGGTTGCATGTCAGAAAAAATCAATGATTTTTCTTTAATTAATTGCTTATTCATATTTTTAATAATTCATTGTTTTTGTAATCGTTTGGTATTGGTGGATTGAACAAAAATATTATTATTGATATCAACTGCCATTTGAATACAACATTTGGTATTAGTTGAAAATGGATCAAGATGAGTTTTTCGTTTATCAAATTTATCTTTAAAATTACCTTTATGGATTTCTTTAATAAAAGTTTCATCCATTTGGATTTGACCACTTAATTTTTTAAATTTTAATTGAGTATTTTCTAATTGTTTTGATTGGATTAGTTTTTGTCGATTATACCAAGCGGTTTTTGGTGTTGTTTTAATAAAACAAGAAATTATTTTGCTAGATTGTCCTAACAATGAAAAGATTTGCAATTAGGACATATAATGCCTTTATCTCTAAATTTCTGATCAATTTCATTTAAACGTTTTTGTTTTTTGATTAGCTCTTCTTCTTTTTTTATTTTTTCAGCAAATTCTAAAAATTGATCATCTGTAAAACTGTTTTTTAATTCTTTAATTATTTTTTCCATCAATTTTTTACCTCTATATATTAAAAATATACCTAAAATTAGGTATATTCTATAAATATCAAGAGTTTTCTACAAAATTAAAGAAACTTTGTTAAAGCTGTTGAATAATTTTTACAAAGTTTGTCAATGAATTTAAATTATCATTAATAGTTAGCCAGCTTAACCATTATGGTCCGTTATTTCAAAATTACTAATTTTTGTTATTCCAGATTTCATAAATTCAGAAAATGAATTTGCATAATATCTACCGCGGGGTAATTTATCTGCGTGGTTTTATATTTCAGTAATACACAAACATATATTTTTTTAAAACAGAAAGGAGGTTATATGATATGAAAAAAACTATATTGGTACCATTGTTATTAACAGCCACAATTGGTATAAGTGAACCACTTATTTTTAAATCATCCCTCAATGATAATTTTTCGATTGCAAAACAAGAACAAATTATAAATAAAAATGCAAAGAAAAGTTTTAACCCAACAGCCCCAAGTTTTACGAAAAATATTAATTGAGATAATAATATTGATGTCGAAACTGGCGGTACTTGGAGTGGTGATTATACAGAAAAAGTAGAATCAGGATACTATTATGTTAATATTTTAGATTATGCAAGTAGTTGAAATGATTTTAAAAATAAGTATAAACAAATTCAAATAGATTTTGAGGGTTATGTTGATCATAACCAAGCAGATAGGGTTGATTATAATGCTTACTATTATATCAATCTAAGTCAAATAAGTGGCATGGCCAAAACATCCCAAATTTTTCATCACTATCAAGGTTATACCCAAAATGCAGAATGAGGATGAGCAGATGTAAGATACCAATTAGAAAATAATGATGAGCGCATTAAAATTGATTTTTTGGTTTATGCAAGAGCCACAAACGGATGAAATTCTCATAATACATGAGCTAAAACCTGATTAAAAGTTAATAAATTGATTTTTAATACGAGTTTTAGTTTTAATGAGATGAAAAGTAGTTTAATAAGCGAATTAAATAAAGAGCTTAGTTATTATTCTAATATTGATAATAACCCGCAAAGTGCTAATAATTGAAATCAAATTAAAGAGCAAATGGATAGCAAAATCAGAAAAGCACTAAATGATAATAATAATACACAGGAATGAATTGAATTTTTAAACCCAAATTATCAATTAGAAAAAAGGAACAATAATTATTATCTTAAAACAAGTTTTAATATTGAAAATTATCAAAATGGCAGTTCTGAAATATGAGAATTTAAAACACCTTTAAATTTTAATAGCGATTATAATATTGCTAATGCCAAAAATAGAATAGAAAACGAGTTAAAACAAACAATTATTTATCAAAGTGATACATCAACCAATATTTTAGATGAAAGTAATTGAAATGCAATTAAAACTATCTTAGATAATAAAATATTTAATGTTTTAAGCAAAAAAGGAAGCATAATTGAATGAAAAAAACTTATTAAACCAAATTATGCTTTAATAACAGAAAATAATAATTATTATCTTAAAACAAGTTTTAATATTTTTAATCATTTAACAGAACAATGAGAAAATTGAGTTTTTAAAACAAAACTCAATTTTTCATTAAGTGCAAAATATTGAAAAAGTAAATTACAAGAACGAATTTTAATAACACCAGGAAAAATTAGTGATAAAAATGGGGTTACAATGATTAATGATATCGAAGAAGTTATTAATAACGGTGAGGGAAGGGAAAATAAATACAATAAAGGAATAATAAAATATCATACAACAACATTTTTTCAATATATCGAACCAAAGGAAAATAATAATGATCCTGATTATGATATTGTTAAAATAAATGGGGTTAATTTAAACGCTGTTAATGGTTTATACACACATACTTTTGATGATAAAGAAAAAGTTAATAAATATGAAATTGAAATTATTCACCGACCAAACCCTAAAATTGGGGGAGATGTTGGTGGTAATTTTAAGTTAACAATTTTAATTGAAACAATTACCCCATCATTGCAATTAAAATTAATGGGATGAGGGCCAAAGAATATTGACTATGAAAAACTAACAAATGAATTTATCAAAGACCCTAGCAATGAAAATAAATCAATCAAAAACCCTAATTATGATAAAGAAATTAATAAAGAAACAGGGACGAAAAAGCAATTAATCTGAGTTCAACATCAATCTAACACCCCTTTTCCATTAGATCCAATTGACAAAGATGGAAATTTAATAAAAACTAGTAATATTAATGATTATGATATCGGTTATTTAGCAGAAGCAAGTGCAGTCGGAGCTGGTTTTGAAAACTTTTACAATAATGACAACATTGAAAAATTTACTCGTTATTTATCAAATGAAAAGTTAAATACTAAATTCGAAAATGGCTATCAATTAGAAAAAAACAAAACTGGTGATGTTAACACTAGTGCTGGGTGATTTCATTTTATTATTCAACAAAAACGCTTTAATGATTTAAATGGTAATACCCAACCGCCATTTTATCAACACAAATTTATCTATGTTGATAAAAATAAAAGTTCAAATTATCAGTATTTTTTAAATTCAGTTGATAGTAAAGATGCGAGTGATTTTTGAAATACAACACAAGGAAGACATCTAAAAGATTACATGATTAACTATAAAAAGTGAAACACAGACAATGATTTAGCAAAATTAAATTATGAAGCAGTGTTATCATATTGGCGAGATTATGTTTCAGATATTCGCAATCATTTAGCAATCAATGAAAGTATCAATAATTTTAAGGCATTAAATGATTTAAATATTAGTGCTTTAAAAATGAATGCCAAAGATATTAAAACTATTAGAGATAAAATTAACAAATATGTTTGACAAGAAATAAATAAACTTAGTTTATTAGCAACAATAAACAAAGATTATATTATTCAAATATATAAAAATCAGCAATGACAAAAATTAATTGATGATGATTTAAATGAACTAATAACTAATCAACAAGAACAAACAAAAGAAATAATGATAAAAATAAAAGCACTAAATACATCAATGATACTAATTGGGGAAACAAACCAATTTAAAGTTATTAACAACTTAAATTATGATGAAAATAAAGTAATTGATTTAAGTAAAATTAAATATCAAAATCAAGAATATAATTTTAAAGATAAAACAAAAGATAATATTTTTAATAATTATATTATGGAATATATTAAACAAGGTTTTAAAATTAATAAATTAGATGAAATCTTAAAACAAGATATTGATTATCAAATATCATTGCAAGGAGTAAACGGAAAAAAGATTAATATTAATGATAATGAATTACAGGAATTTATGAAAAAGATTCAAGAAAATAAAGGTGCTGAGTTAAAAATTACTATTTATGCTTTGGATAATAGTTTAAAAGTTATTGGGAATGCTTCATATAAATTAATAAACAACCCAATAACAGAAAATGCCCCCAACAAACCAAATGAAATTCCCCCAACAGAGGGTATTATACTTAACATTATCAATAAACCAATTGATCCCAATAATCCAAATGGAAATAACGGAAATAACGGGAATGGAGAAAATAATAATCCAAATAAACCAGAAAAACCAAATAAACAACCAGATCCTAACAAACCTAATGAAAATAATGAAAGTGGTTGAAAAAAGTTTTTAAAAAAACCAGTTAATTTATTTTTTATGACTTTGATTAGTTGTGGGATAGTTGGTGGGTTTATAACTTGAATTATCATTAAAAATCAATTAAATAAAAAAATTGGGGGCAAAATAGAAAATAAAAAAAGTAAAAACAAAAAGGAAATAAAAAAACAATAAATAATATCTGTTTATTCCCCTTTTATTTAATACCCTTATTACGCATTTTAAGGGGTAAATTAGGCGCTGAAAGTTATTTTATTAAAATATAAAAATATTATAAATATGAAAATAGTTTTTAAAACGGCATTTTAAATGTCGTTTTTAATTTAAAAGAAAGAGGCGCAAAATATGAAAAATGTAATACCAAAAAAACTAAAAGACGCCAAATACCGATTTTGACGCAATATAACAATAACAGATGTTTTAATAATTGCCGTTTGAGTTGGATTAACAATTATGTTTATATTTGGTTTTCAATGAAAACTATGAATAAAATTATTATCATCATCAATAATGATTTTAATTAGTTTACCACTAATTATTACAAATAAAAAAACTAATTTAAAGGGGTGACAATGCTTATATTATAAAATTAATTACTTATTTAGTTGTAAGAAATATAGTAAAAACAAAACCAGCTTACTGGTACCATATAATAAAGTTATTACCAATAACTTTATTACAACTCACGGAATTTTAAAAGGTACTTTAAAAAAGACTCTAATTGGAGGAATTCAAATAAAAGGATTTGACATTACTTTATTAAGCGGTGAAGAGCAAATAATAAGATTAAGAGATTTACAAGATATTTTTAAATTTGCTAATTTTCCAATAACTTTATTAAAGTTAGAATTACCATTAAATTTTGATGATAACATTAAATATTTACAAAAACAAATTAATAAAACGCAAATCCGTTATAAAGACAAAGAAATTAGTTTTAATCAATTTGTAAAAATTACAAAACAAATTAAAAATAATATTAATTTTTTAAAAAAAGAATTAATTAAAATAAACGATGAAATTAAAACTGAAAAATGTTTTTTTCTTTTTGTGTACGGAAATAGTGAACAAGATTTAAACGAAAAAATATTATTTTTAGAAGATAAATTATATAAAGGAAAAATTAATTGTAATATTTTATCTAATTATGAAATAACAAAAATCTTAAAATTAATGTGAAATCCACATGAAAAACCATTAAATAAAACAGATTTTAATAAAAATAAAGATAATTTAGCAAAATTATTGCAATTTAACTACCTAAATATTAAAAAAAATTATTTTATAGCAAATGATTTATATTATTCAATTAATACCATTCAGGACTATCCTTTATTTATTAATGATTTATGAGGGGCATGTTTATTTTCAAACGAACAAACTATCATTTGAAATATAAATCCTCTAAATTATGATGAAACAAAAAAAGCAATAAACAGTGCTATTCAAACAACCCAAACAAGACAAGTAATGACAAAATCATATGTTAATACAAATGAAAATAACTATGAACTAGAAACATACTATCATTTAATTGATGAGGTTAATGGTGGCGGTGAATTATTGAAAAATGTTAATATTTTATTTTTAAATTATGGAACAAATAAAAAAACATTATCACAAGCACAAGTACGATTAACAAAAGCATTAAAAGAAATGGATATTAAAGTTAATCCATTGTGATATCAACAATTTAATGGTTTAAAAGGATTTATACCATATAACAATAAAATCATAATAAAAAAATATGGCCGAGAAATGCCAACAAGTACCCTAGCAGCATCATTTCCATTTATTGATAGTGGTTTATATGATAAAAAAGGTGCGTGATTAGGAACGAATAATATGGGTAATGTTGTGTTGTGAGATCAATTTAAAATTACGAGCAAAAGAACAAACCATAATATGTTTATTCTCGGTACAGCCGGAATGGGAAAATCATTTACAATGAAAAAAATGATAAATCATCATATCAAGATGGGTCGTAAAGTTATTGTTATTGACCCTGAACGAGAATACCAAGAATTATGCAAATATTATGATGGAAATTGAATTGATGCAGGAGATGCTTCGATCGGAAAAATAAACCCCTTACAAATTTTAGATAATAATTTTATTGATGATGTGGAAAATGCTAATTCATCGCCATTATCAAATCATTTACGATTTTTAGAGCAGTGATTTAAAACGCTTTATCCCGATTTTAACGGGCGAGAAATTAATTTATTAACAAAATATTTAAAATTATTATATCACCAATTTAACATTACAAATAATAGCGAAATTAACAAAATTAATAACATTGATTTTCCAATTATGAGTGATTTTTATGACTTATTAGAAAAAGAATATAAAAATAATAAAAATCAACTTTTAAAAGAGTTTATGGATTTAATTACCACAGATTTTTTAAATGATGGAAAATATCAAGCACTTTGAAATGGACATACAACGATAAAATTTAAAAATAATTTTGTTGTTTATGATGTTTATAATTTGTTTGACTTAGATGACAAAAAAACAAACGCAGCACAATTAATTTTAATGCTAAATATTATCAAAAAAGAAGTAAAAGAAAATCGTTTCAAAGATGATAATGAAATAGTGATAATTGTTGATGAAGCTCATTTAGCAATTGATAAAGATAATCCAGTGGCTTTAAATTTTATGTACCAAATGACAAAAAGGATTCGGAAATATAATGGTGCTTTGGTTGTGGCAACGCAAAATATCGCTGATTTTGTAGAAAATGAAACCGTTTTAAAGAAAACAACAGCAATTATAAATAATAGTCAATATTCATTTATTATGGGGTTAAAACCCAATGACTTAGAAAAAGTAATTAATTTATATAAAAGTTATGGGGGATTAACATCGGCAGAAAAAGACTATATTGCTCGTAGTGTAAAAGGACAAGGACTATTTTTTGTTTCAGGATTTGAAAGATATCGGATTGAAATACAAGCAAACAAAAAAGAAAAAGCCGGATTTGGAAAAAAAGATAATTAAAATAAAAAACTAAAAAGAAAGGAACTATCAAAATGAAAGAAACAGAAAAATATATAAGTTATCAACTTATGACAAGTAATTTAATTTTAACAAAACCTTATTATGATAATAAAGGTAGTAAATGAATTGAGTTAAGGATAAAAGATTTATTGTATCCTTATGCAAGTATTAATATAAATAATAAATATTTTAAATTACAATATAACAAAGATTATTGTTTTATTACAATTTTTAGAAATCAAAACTTTTATATTAAAAATAAAGATTGAAAAATTGAGGGTGAGGTTAATTGAGAAAAACTGCACCCTTTTTTGTTGGCGTTGAATAAACAATGTTTAATTAAAAAAGCCGAGAAAAAACAAATATACCAAGAAAATTTAAAATATTTTAATGGTAATAAATTTCCAAAAAAAGACAATTAATTAGACAAAATAAAAATGAAATTTTTGAAATATTTTGGCAAAGCCAAAAGATATAATGAGTGGACTTTTGGCTTTTTAAATTTAACAAATTTTAAAGGGTAAAAATTTCCAAAATAAGGAGGAATAAAATATGGAAAAAGAATATAAATTTAAGTCATCACCACCGATTGGAAAATATCAAAAATATATCAATGGTGCCGTTGATAAATTAATACGGCATAATTTTAGAATTAAAATACCCGAAAATGTTAACCCTGAATTTACAAAATATAATTTTTACTATGTTAATGGCATAAAAGAAATAACAAACAATGGCAAAGGTTTTGAAATAGTAAAACAAAAAAGATTTGAAAAAATGAAGTTATTAGAAGATAATTGAAATAAACAACAAACTAAATATAGTGAAGCACAAAAAACAAGTTTTAAAAATAATTGTGAAAAGAAAAATATTTATATAGACATTATTTTGCCGGGAACAAGGCAGGAATGATTTGAAAAAATGGGAATATGTCAATTTACAGATATTCAAGTATGAGATAAATTTACTGGAACACGTAAAATGGGAAAATTAATTCTTGAAAGTATCAATTGGAATAAATTAAATGAATGAGTTAACATTGAAATTAATTTTATGAAACAATGAATGAAAAATAATCTTGGTACAGATATGGGTTATCTATATTCAGCAATCCATTTGGACGAAACAACGCCCCATATTCATTTTGATTTAATTCCAATTAATAAAGGTTTTTCAAAAAAACTTAATGAAGAAAGATATACAATTAGTCAGAATAAACTTTTTGGTGGTAGTAATCGTTTTTTTACAATTAGACAAAAAGATGATTTACTAAACAAATTTCATCGCTATCATGCTAATTATTTAACAAAAGCAGGTTATGAAATCGAACCTGGTGAAATCGGCGGTAAAGGTAGCTATAATGCGATGAATTTTCGGCAAGTTAAAGAATTTGAACGAAATAAGTTAGAAAATGAAATTAATACTCTATTTGATGAATATAGGTCTACCAAAGATAATATAGAAGAATTTAGCAAAATTAAAGGTATCAGTGATGATTATGATGGTTTAATTTATGAAATTAAACAATATTTAAGATATGAAAATAATTTTACAGATTATGAAATAAATCAATTAACTAAATATTTAGATTTAGCAGAAAAAATGAAATACTACAAGATTATCACTACTATCACTAACCCAAAAGAATCAGATTTTAAAAATATGAGTTTAATTGAACAAGAATTTAATGAAATGGTTTTTAAAATCAATCCAATTATGCAAAAAGGTTATGATTTGGTGAGCAGTCTAGAAAGAGAGTTATAAAAATATGTGAAATAAAATTAAAAAGAAAAAAATAAGTTTATTAATTGGTTTATGTTTTGTTCCAATAATTTTTATTTTTTGTTTAACATTATTTGGAATAGGTTATTCAATTTTTAATAATTGAAAACAAATGGTAATATTTATCAACGAAATTAAGCAATTTCAAATATTATCATGATGAAATTATATAATTAAAAGTGAATACGGATTATTAATAACAGTTGGATTAAGTTTATCTTTTTATTGCTGGTTTTTTTATTTTGTTTTATTTAGTAAAGTGAAGAGTAAAGAAACTGCAATTAAAACAACCGATAAAATAGATTTTGGGGATAGTAAGTGATTAAGTATAAAAGAAATTGATGATATTGGTGATAAAGTTAATATCAAAGATAATTATAAAAATACTGGTTTTGTTTTTAGCTGTAATAAAAATAAAAAAGATTTATTGTTTAACTTAAAAAATAATATTCATAGTGTTATTGTTGGCTCAACAGCAAGCGGAAAAACACAAGGAATAGTAGTACCAACAATTTATTTAAACGGAAAATCAACCACCAAACCAACTATGATCATAACCGACCCTAAGGGTGAATTATATAATTTAACCAGTGGGTTTTTAGCAGAAAATGGTTATAAAATAAAAGTTATTGATTTTCGTAATTTAGAGAAAGGAAATACTTGAAATCCATTAAAATTAATTTACGATGATTTTATTAAAATGATGATAACAGATAACGAAAAAGAAAAAATAAAGTGAAAAATAAAATATCAAGATAAAATTAGATCACTTAGTCGTATGTTAATTAACAAAAATATAAATATTGAAAATGAATTTTGAAACGAATCAACAAGCATGATTGTTCAAGGAATTATTTTGGCAATATTAGAAGATTATGAAGATAAAATAAATAAATTTAGTAAAAAATCAGAAATCGAAGAAAATTTAAACCAAGAATTATTTTTTAACAAATTTAATATGGCATCAGTGGCAGCAATCGCTAGTTTTAAAAAAGATTTAGTTGAATGACTAAATAATCGAAAAAATACCAGCATTGCCAAAATCACCGCAAGCCAGGCTTTAGTTGATAGTAAAGAAAATCGGACACTAGATAGTATTTTAATGACTGTTGCAAAAAGTTTAGAAATATTTAACAATGATTTTATTCGTAATTTAACATCCCAAAATGATATTAATTACAATGATTTTATCGAATATCCAACAGTTCTATACATCATATTTAGTGATGAAAATGATAATTACTATAAATTAATAGCAATATTAATTAGTCAAATTTATCAATTTTTAACAAATCACGCAAGTAAAACAATCAAGCAAAAACTAGAAAAATCAATATATTTTATTTTAGATGAATTTGCTAATTTAACAAAAATAAATAATTTTGAAAGATGAGTTAGTATTTCACGCAGTAGAAACATCTTTTTTCAATTAATATTACAAGATATCAACCAATTAAAATTAAATTATGGTGATACAATAGCAAAAATTATTTTAAATAATTGTGGAATGCATATTTTCTTACATACCAACGATTTAGAAACAATTAAATATTATAGCGAATTATTTGGTACAAAAACAATCGAACAAATTAGTATCAATGAAAATAAAAGCAATATTAGTGTTTCAAAAAATTTAAAAAGCCATCCGCTAATGTTAACTAGTGAGTTAGCAAATTTAAAACAAGGACAAGGAATTGTTAAAATATCACGCTATAACCCAATGAAAATAACTTTAAAACTATGGAAAGATTTAAAGTTATCAGAAAAAACAAACCCATTTCAATTAAAAGAAATTGAATATATCAATTTTAATAAAGAATATTTTTATGATATTAAAAATAATAAAAAAGAAATGAAAGAAAATGAAACTAATGAATTTGCCAATTTAACAACAGAAGAAATTACAACAAATATTAATAATTTAAAAATCCAATTAACAGAATATGAAAAAACAAACTATAAATCTATTCAAAATAAAACAATGATAAATTTACTTTTACAAAAAATTAAAAATCTTGAAACAGAGTTAATCAAAAGACAAGAAAACCAATAATTATTCTGAAAAGGAATAATTATTTTTTATAAATAGTAAGATTTCACAAAGTGGTCAAGCTGGAACACTAAAAAATAAACGAAGTGGGGGAGGATATCTGATAAGGTTAATCAACTAATTAAATTAGTACTACACGGGGCAGAAGAGTAGTCGCAAGTGATTAACCAAACCAATGCCTAAGGGAAACTCTGCCTAAATGAGGAAAAGCAATAAAGTTATTTAACAAATAACTAGTGAAAAATAAAAAGAAAAAGGATAAGAAGGTTAATTAATTTCTATCTTTCTATCGATAAAAATAATGTAATAAAACTGCTGACAAATTATTTTAAGCAGTATAAAATCTTACTATCATGCAATGATGATTTAAAAGGAATATAAGTATATGTTAAATATTTTCAATACTATTAATTTTAGAGAAAAAGTAAATATTGATGTTAATGAAGTAGGAAAAAGATTAATATTAGAAGAATGAGAAAGCACTGATCAAGAATTAAGAAAACAAAATTGCAACGGTCAAAATGGTTATATTATGTGAGGGAAAAGACCTTTTACAGAAAAAACAGAGTATGGCGATATTACTTTTTATAGAACATTATTTCGTTTTTACAATAAAGATACTAATAAATATGAATTTGTTTTTTTATTTGATAAAAAAATTGGGAGAAAAAAATGAAGTAGAATTAGCATTTTTATTAAAATAGCAATTTGAAAAGAAATGGATAGTGCCAAAAGACAAAGAGATATTAAGGATACGTATCCAAAATTAAACATATCCAATATGACAATCACAAATATTAATAAAGAGGTTAATTTTGATAAATTATTTAAAGAACAATTAAAAACAAAGACAGAAAAAATAAATGTTCAAACACCATATTTATATGCTGGAGTTGACGATTCTTTTAGTAATTTAACAAAATATAAAAAAATAGAAAAAAACATGTTTAGAGTAGCATATTTCCATACTGGATATGATGAAGTAAAAAGTACTAAAAACAAAAATGTTTTAAGAGATAAAAAGATTTTTATTGTTATGAAATCAGTAAAAAATAAATATTATCTTATTAAAAAATATAAAAAAGAATTTTTACATTTTTTAAATCAAAATTTTAATATTGAAAATTGTAAGTTAACGCTGGCAGGTGATGGAGCAACATGAATTCAAAAATTCGCTAATGAAATTGGTGCAATTTATATTTTAGATGAATTTCACTTAATGAAAGAATTAAAAACAATAGTTCCTTATCGAAGAAGAAAACTTACCAAAAATTTAACTGATAACGAAAAAATAAGAAAACAAATTTATTTAGATATTAATAAATTATTGAAAAGTGGCGATCCTGATGAAGCGATAAAATATTTAAAAAATTTAATAAAAATCAAGAACATTAAAGAACATCCATTTTTGAAAGATAAAAAAGAAGATATAAAAAAATTTATTAATTATATTAATAAAAGAAAAGATGGGATTAAGGTTTATAAAGAAGATTGATATTGGGGGTCTTGCACTGAATCACAAATTTCACATAATGTCAAATGATTAAAAGGATATGGCTCTAAATCATATAGTGAAAAAGTTTTCAAAAATATGATTGCAATGAAAATGGCGAAAGAAAACGTGGTTAATTTAATTGAGTTTTATCTTAATAAGTTAAATAAAAAATTGCAAAGAGAACATAATTATTATTTCAAAAATGATGCTAATCACCTGCAAAAAGAACATAGTTATTATTTTAAAAATAATGATAATTACCAATTTTTAATAAATAAAAATGTTTCTCAACAAGCAAGCGTGTTTATTTAAAATATAAAACAATTCAATAAATATTTATTAAATAATTTTATAAATTATTATTTTTGTTTTGTAATTTTGTGATTTTATGTTATTATCAAGATGGTTAAAAAAGATAAATTTTTCTTTTTCTTAGTTAGTTTTATTTTAATAGATAAAATATTTATTAAAATAAGACATCACCAAACGAATATTTTATTCCATCCTGTTATCATCATTTTAATAAAATCATCGTAAATTAATTTTAATGGATTTCAAGTATTTCCTTTCTCTAAATTACGAAAATCAATAACTTTTATTTTATAACCATTTTCTGCTAAAAACCCACTGGTTAAATTATATAATTCACCCTTAGGGTCGGTTATGATCATAGTTGGTTTGGTGGTTGATTTTCCGTTTAAATAAATTGTTGGTACTACTATTCCTTGTGTTTTTCCGCTTGCTGTTGAGCCAACAATAACACTATGAATATTATTTTTTAAGTTAAACAATAAATCTTTTTTATTTTTATTACAGCTAAAAACAAAACCAGTATTTTTATAATTATCTTTGATATTAACTTTATCACCAATATCATCAATTTCTTTTATACTTAATCACTTACTATCCCCAAAATCTATTTTATCGGTTGTTTTAATTGCAGTTTCTTTACTCTTCACTTTACTAAATAAAACAAAATAAAAAAACCAGCAATAAAAAGATAAACTTAATCCAACTGTTATTAATAATCCGTATTCACTTTTAATTATATAATTTCATCATGATAATATTTGAAATTGCTTAATTTCGTTGATAAATATTACCATTTGTTTTCAATTATTAAAAATTGAATAACCTATTCCAAATAATGTTAAACAAAAAATAAAAATTATTGGAACAAAACATAAACCAATTAATAAACTTATTTTTTTCTTTTTAATTTTATTTCACATATTTTTATAACTCTCTTTCTAGACTGCTCACCAAATCATAACCTTTTTGCATAATTGGATTGATTTTAAAAACCATTTCATTAAATTCTTGTTCAATTAAACTCATATTTTTAAAATCTGATTCTTTTGGGTTAGTGATAGTAGTGATAATCTTGTAGTATTTCATTTTTTCTGCTAAATCTAAATATTTAGTTAATTGATTTATTTCATAATCTGTAAAATTATTTTCATATCTTAAATATTGTTTAATTTCATAAATTAAACCATCATAATCATCACTGATACCTTTAATTTTGCTAAATTCTTCTATATTATCTTTGGTAGACCTATATTCATCAAATAGAGTATTAATTTCATTTTCTAACTTATTTCGTTCAAATTCTTTAACTTGCCGAAAATTCATCGCATTATAGCTACCTTTACCGCCGATTTCACCAGGTTCGATTTCATAACCTGCTTTTGTTAAATAATTAGCATGATAGCGATGAAATTTGTTTAGTAAATCATCTTTTTGTCTAATTGTAAAAAAACGATTACTACCACCAAAAAGTTTATTCTGACTAATTGTATATCTTTCTTCATTAAGTTTTTTTGAAAAACCTTTAT
Organism: Spiroplasma endosymbiont of Polydrusus cervinus; assembly: GCF_964019755.1. NCBI lineage: Bacteria > Bacillati > Mycoplasmatota > Mollicutes > Entomoplasmatales > Spiroplasmataceae > Spiroplasma > Spiroplasma endosymbiont of Polydrusus cervinus. Next base: position 974,325 of record NZ_OZ026469.1, on the reverse strand, counting down.
TAATTGGAATTAAATCAAAATGAATATGGGGCGTTGTTTCGTCCAAATGGATTGCTGAATATAGATAACCCATATCTGTACCAAGATTATTTTTCATTCATTGTTTCATAAAATTAATTTCAATGTTAACTCATTCATTTAATTTATTCCAATTGATACTTTCAAGAATTAATTTTCCCATTTTACGTGTTCCAGTAAATTTATCTCATACTTGAATATCTGTAAATTGACATATTCCCATTTTTTCAAATCATTCCTGCCTTGTTCCCGGCAAAATAATGTCTATATAAATATTTTTCTTTTCACAATTATTTTTAAAACTTGTTTTTTGTGCTTCACTATATTTAGTTTGTTGTTTATTTCAATTATCTTCTAATAACTTCATTTTTTCAAATCTTTTTTGTTTTACTATTTCAAAACCTTTGCCATTGTTTGTTATTTCTTTTATGCCATTAACATAGTAAAAATTATATTTTGTAAATTCAGGGTTAACATTTTCGGGTATTTTAATTCTAAAATTATGCCGTATTAATTTATCAACGGCACCATTGATATATTTTTGATATTTTCCAATCGGTGGTGATGACTTAAATTTATATTCTTTTTCCATATTTTATTCCTCCTTATTTTGGAAATTTTTACCCTTTAAAATTTGTTAAATTTAAAAAGCCAAAAGTCCACTCATTATATCTTTTGGCTTTGCCAAAATATTTCAAAAATTTCATTTTTATTTTGTCTAATTAATTGTCTTTTTTTGGAAATTTATTACCATTAAAATATTTTAAATTTTCTTGGTATATTTGTTTTTTCTCGGCTTTTTTAATTAAACATTGTTTATTCAACGCCAACAAAAAAGGGTGCAGTTTTTCTCAATTAACCTCACCCTCAATTTTTCAATCTTTATTTTTAATATAAAAGTTTTGATTTCTAAAAATTGTAATAAAACAATAATCTTTGTTATATTGTAATTTAAAATATTTATTATTTATATTAATACTTGCATAAGGATACAATAAATCTTTTATCCTTAACTCAATTCATTTACTACCTTTATTATCATAATAAGGTTTTGTTAAAATTAAATTACTTGTCATAAGTTGATAACTTATATATTTTTCTGTTTCTTTCATTTTGATAGTTCCTTTCTTTTTAGTTTTTTATTTTAATTATCTTTTTTTCCAAATCCGGCTTTTTCTTTTTTGTTTGCTTGTATTTCAATCCGATATCTTTCAAATCCTGAAACAAAAAATAGTCCTTGTCCTTTTACACTACGAGCAATATAGTCTTTTTCTGCCGATGTTAATCCCCCATAACTTTTATATAAATTAATTACTTTTTCTAAGTCATTGGGTTTTAACCCCATAATAAATGAATATTGACTATTATTTATAATTGCTGTTGTTTTCTTTAAAACGGTTTCATTTTCTACAAAATCAGCGATATTTTGCGTTGCCACAACCAAAGCACCATTATATTTCCGAATCCTTTTTGTCATTTGGTACATAAAATTTAAAGCCACTTGATTATCTTTATCAATTGCTAAATGAGCTTCATCAACAATTATCACTATTTCATTATCATCTTTGAAACGATTTTCTTTTACTTCTTTTTTGATAATATTTAGCATTAAAATTAATTGTGCTGCGTTTGTTTTTTTGTCATCTAAGTCAAACAAATTATAAACATCATAAACAACAAAATTATTTTTAAATTTTATCGTTGTATGTCCATTTCAAAGTGCTTGATATTTTCCATCATTTAAAAAATCTGTGGTAATTAAATCCATAAACTCTTTTAAAAGTTGATTTTTATTATTTTTATATTCTTTTTCTAATAAGTCATAAAAATCACTCATAATTGGAAAATCAATGTTATTAATTTTGTTAATTTCGCTATTATTTGTAATGTTAAATTGGTGATATAATAATTTTAAATATTTTGTTAATAAATTAATTTCTCGCCCGTTAAAATCGGGATAAAGCGTTTTAAATCACTGCTCTAAAAATCGTAAATGATTTGATAATGGCGATGAATTAGCATTTTCCACATCATCAATAAAATTATTATCTAAAATTTGTAAGGGGTTTATTTTTCCGATCGAAGCATCTCCTGCATCAATTCAATTTCCATCATAATATTTGCATAATTCTTGGTATTCTCGTTCAGGGTCAATAACAATAACTTTACGACCCATCTTGATATGATGATTTATCATTTTTTTCATTGTAAATGATTTTCCCATTCCGGCTGTACCGAGAATAAACATATTATGGTTTGTTCTTTTGCTCGTAATTTTAAATTGATCTCACAACACAACATTACCCATATTATTCGTTCCTAATCACGCACCTTTTTTATCATATAAACCACTATCAATAAATGGAAATGATGCTGCTAGGGTACTTGTTGGCATTTCTCGGCCATATTTTTTTATTATGATTTTATTGTTATATGGTATAAATCCTTTTAAACCATTAAATTGTTGATATCACAATGGATTAACTTTAATATCCATTTCTTTTAATGCTTTTGTTAATCGTACTTGTGCTTGTGATAATGTTTTTTTATTTGTTCCATAATTTAAAAATAAAATATTAACATTTTTCAATAATTCACCGCCACCATTAACCTCATCAATTAAATGATAGTATGTTTCTAGTTCATAGTTATTTTCATTTGTATTAACATATGATTTTGTCATTACTTGTCTTGTTTGGGTTGTTTGAATAGCACTGTTTATTGCTTTTTTTGTTTCATCATAATTTAGAGGATTTATATTTCAAATGATAGTTTGTTCGTTTGAAAATAAACATGCCCCTCATAAATCATTAATAAATAAAGGATAGTCCTGAATGGTATTAATTGAATAATATAAATCATTTGCTATAAAATAATTTTTTTTAATATTTAGGTAGTTAAATTGCAATAATTTTGCTAAATTATCTTTATTTTTATTAAAATCTGTTTTATTTAATGGTTTTTCATGTGGATTTCACATTAATTTTAAGATTTTTGTTATTTCATAATTAGATAAAATATTACAATTAATTTTTCCTTTATATAATTTATCTTCTAAAAATAATATTTTTTCGTTTAAATCTTGTTCACTATTTCCGTACACAAAAAGAAAAAAACATTTTTCAGTTTTAATTTCATCGTTTATTTTAATTAATTCTTTTTTTAAAAAATTAATATTATTTTTAATTTGTTTTGTAATTTTTACAAATTGATTAAAACTAATTTCTTTGTCTTTATAACGGATTTGCGTTTTATTAATTTGTTTTTGTAAATATTTAATGTTATCATCAAAATTTAATGGTAATTATAACTTTAATAAAGTTATTGGAAAATTAGCAAATTTAAAAATATCTTGTAAATCTCTTAATCTTATTATTTGCTCTTCACCGCTTAATAAAGTAATGTCAAATCCTTTTATTTGAATTCCTCCAATTAGAGTCTTTTTTAAAGTACCTTTTAAAATTCCGTGAGTTGTAATAAAGTTATTGGTAATAACTTTATTATATGGTACCAGTAAGCTGGTTTTGTTTTTACTATATTTCTTACAACTAAATAAGTAATTAATTTTATAATATAAGCATTGTCACCCCTTTAAATTAGTTTTTTTATTTGTAATAATTAGTGGTAAACTAATTAAAATCATTATTGATGATGATAATAATTTTATTCATAGTTTTCATTGAAAACCAAATATAAACATAATTGTTAATCCAACTCAAACGGCAATTATTAAAACATCTGTTATTGTTATATTGCGTCAAAATCGGTATTTGGCGTCTTTTAGTTTTTTTGGTATTACATTTTTCATATTTTGCGCCTCTTTCTTTTAAATTAAAAACGACATTTAAAATGCCGTTTTAAAAACTATTTTCATATTTATAATATTTTTATATTTTAATAAAATAACTTTCAGCGCCTAATTTACCCCTTAAAATGCGTAATAAGGGTATTAAATAAAAGGGGAATAAACAGATATTATTTATTGTTTTTTTATTTCCTTTTTGTTTTTACTTTTTTTATTTTCTATTTTGCCCCCAATTTTTTTATTTAATTGATTTTTAATGATAATTCAAGTTATAAACCCACCAACTATCCCACAACTAATCAAAGTCATAAAAAATAAATTAACTGGTTTTTTTAAAAACTTTTTTCAACCACTTTCATTATTTTCATTAGGTTTGTTAGGATCTGGTTGTTTATTTGGTTTTTCTGGTTTATTTGGATTATTATTTTCTCCATTCCCGTTATTTCCGTTATTTCCATTTGGATTATTGGGATCAATTGGTTTATTGATAATGTTAAGTATAATACCCTCTGTTGGGGGAATTTCATTTGGTTTGTTGGGGGCATTTTCTGTTATTGGGTTGTTTATTAATTTATATGAAGCATTCCCAATAACTTTTAAACTATTATCCAAAGCATAAATAGTAATTTTTAACTCAGCACCTTTATTTTCTTGAATCTTTTTCATAAATTCCTGTAATTCATTATCATTAATATTAATCTTTTTTCCGTTTACTCCTTGCAATGATATTTGATAATCAATATCTTGTTTTAAGATTTCATCTAATTTATTAATTTTAAAACCTTGTTTAATATATTCCATAATATAATTATTAAAAATATTATCTTTTGTTTTATCTTTAAAATTATATTCTTGATTTTGATATTTAATTTTACTTAAATCAATTACTTTATTTTCATCATAATTTAAGTTGTTAATAACTTTAAATTGGTTTGTTTCCCCAATTAGTATCATTGATGTATTTAGTGCTTTTATTTTTATCATTATTTCTTTTGTTTGTTCTTGTTGATTAGTTATTAGTTCATTTAAATCATCATCAATTAATTTTTGTCATTGCTGATTTTTATATATTTGAATAATATAATCTTTGTTTATTGTTGCTAATAAACTAAGTTTATTTATTTCTTGTCAAACATATTTGTTAATTTTATCTCTAATAGTTTTAATATCTTTGGCATTCATTTTTAAAGCACTAATATTTAAATCATTTAATGCCTTAAAATTATTGATACTTTCATTGATTGCTAAATGATTGCGAATATCTGAAACATAATCTCGCCAATATGATAACACTGCTTCATAATTTAATTTTGCTAAATCATTGTCTGTGTTTCACTTTTTATAGTTAATCATATAATCTTTTAGATGTCTTCCTTGTGTTGTATTTCAAAAATCACTCGCATCTTTACTATCAACTGAATTTAAAAAATACTGATAATTTGAACTTTTATTTTTATCAACATAGATAAATTTGTGTTGATAAAATGGCGGTTGGGTATTACCATTTAAATCATTAAAGCGTTTTTGTTGAATAATAAAATGAAATCACCCAGCACTAGTGTTAACATCACCAGTTTTGTTTTTTTCTAATTGATAGCCATTTTCGAATTTAGTATTTAACTTTTCATTTGATAAATAACGAGTAACTTTTTCAATGTTGTCATTATTGTAAAAGTTTTCAAAACCAGCTCCGACTGCACTTGCTTCTGCTAAATAACCGATATCATAATCATTAATATTACTAGTTTTTATTAAATTTCCATCTTTGTCAATTGGATCTAATGGAAAAGGGGTGTTAGATTGATGTTGAACTCAGATTAATTGCTTTTTCGTCCCTGTTTCTTTATTAATTTCTTTATCATAATTAGGGTTTTTGATTGATTTATTTTCATTGCTAGGGTCTTTGATAAATTCATTTGTTAGTTTTTCATAGTCAATATTCTTTGGCCCTCATCCCATTAATTTTAATTGCAATGATGGGGTAATTGTTTCAATTAAAATTGTTAACTTAAAATTACCACCAACATCTCCCCCAATTTTAGGGTTTGGTCGGTGAATAATTTCAATTTCATATTTATTAACTTTTTCTTTATCATCAAAAGTATGTGTGTATAAACCATTAACAGCGTTTAAATTAACCCCATTTATTTTAACAATATCATAATCAGGATCATTATTATTTTCCTTTGGTTCGATATATTGAAAAAATGTTGTTGTATGATATTTTATTATTCCTTTATTGTATTTATTTTCCCTTCCCTCACCGTTATTAATAACTTCTTCGATATCATTAATCATTGTAACCCCATTTTTATCACTAATTTTTCCTGGTGTTATTAAAATTCGTTCTTGTAATTTACTTTTTCAATATTTTGCACTTAATGAAAAATTGAGTTTTGTTTTAAAAACTCAATTTTCTCATTGTTCTGTTAAATGATTAAAAATATTAAAACTTGTTTTAAGATAATAATTATTATTTTCTGTTATTAAAGCATAATTTGGTTTAATAAGTTTTTTTCATTCAATTATGCTTCCTTTTTTGCTTAAAACATTAAATATTTTATTATCTAAGATAGTTTTAATTGCATTTCAATTACTTTCATCTAAAATATTGGTTGATGTATCACTTTGATAAATAATTGTTTGTTTTAACTCGTTTTCTATTCTATTTTTGGCATTAGCAATATTATAATCGCTATTAAAATTTAAAGGTGTTTTAAATTCTCATATTTCAGAACTGCCATTTTGATAATTTTCAATATTAAAACTTGTTTTAAGATAATAATTATTGTTCCTTTTTTCTAATTGATAATTTGGGTTTAAAAATTCAATTCATTCCTGTGTATTATTATTATCATTTAGTGCTTTTCTGATTTTGCTATCCATTTGCTCTTTAATTTGATTTCAATTATTAGCACTTTGCGGGTTATTATCAATATTAGAATAATAACTAAGCTCTTTATTTAATTCGCTTATTAAACTACTTTTCATCTCATTAAAACTAAAACTCGTATTAAAAATCAATTTATTAACTTTTAATCAGGTTTTAGCTCATGTATTATGAGAATTTCATCCGTTTGTGGCTCTTGCATAAACCAAAAAATCAATTTTAATGCGCTCATCATTATTTTCTAATTGGTATCTTACATCTGCTCATCCTCATTCTGCATTTTGGGTATAACCTTGATAGTGATGAAAAATTTGGGATGTTTTGGCCATGCCACTTATTTGACTTAGATTGATATAATAGTAAGCATTATAATCAACCCTATCTGCTTGGTTATGATCAACATAACCCTCAAAATCTATTTGAATTTGTTTATACTTATTTTTAAAATCATTTCAACTACTTGCATAATCTAAAATATTAACATAATAGTATCCTGATTCTACTTTTTCTGTATAATCACCACTCCAAGTACCGCCAGTTTCGACATCAATATTATTATCTCAATTAATATTTTTCGTAAAACTTGGGGCTGTTGGGTTAAAACTTTTCTTTGCATTTTTATTTATAATTTGTTCTTGTTTTGCAATCGAAAAATTATCATTGAGGGATGATTTAAAAATAAGTGGTTCACTTATACCAATTGTGGCTGTTAATAACAATGGTACCAATATAGTTTTTTTCATATCATATAACCTCCTTTCTGTTTTAAAAAAATATATGTTTGTGTATTACTGAAATATAAAACCACGCAGATAAATGACCCCGCGGTAGATATTATGCAAATTCATTTTCTGAATTTATTAAATCTGGAATAACAAAAATTAGTAATTTTGAAATAACGGACCATAATGGTTAAGCTGGCTAACTATTAATGATAATTTAAATTCATTGACAAACTTTGTAAAAATTATTCAACAGCTTTAACAAAGTTTCTTTAATTTTGTAGAAAACTCTTGATATTTATAGAATATACCTAATTTTAGGTATATTTTTAATATATAGAGGTAAAAAATTGATGGAAAAAATAATTAAAGAATTAAAAAACAGTTTTACAGATGATCAATTTTTAGAATTTGCTGAAAAAATAAAAAAAGAAGAAGAGCTAATCAAAAAACAAAAACGTTTAAATGAAATTGATCAGAAATTTAGAGATAAAGGCATTATATGTCCTAATTGCAAATCTTTTCATTGTTAGGACAATCTAGCAAAATAATTTCTTGTTTTATTAAAACAACACCAAAAACCGCTTGGTATAATCGACAAAAACTAATCCAATCAAAACAATTAGAAAATACTCAATTAAAATTTAAAAAATTAAGTGGTCAAATCCAAATGGATGAAACTTTTATTAAAGAAATCCATAAAGGTAATTTTAAAGATAAATTTGATAAACGAAAAACTCATCTTGATCCATTTTCAACTAATACCAAATGTTGTATTCAAATGGCAGTTGATATCAATAATAATATTTTTGTTCAATCCACCAATACCAAACGATTACAAAAACAATGAATTATTAAAAATATGAATAAGCAATTAATTAAAGAAAAATCATTGATTTTTTCTGACATGCAACCATTATATTTATTAGTAGCAAAACAAACAAATTCTACTCTATATTCTACCAAAACTAGTATAAATCCTGATACTAGTTATCGAAAGTTAAGTAAGATTAGTAAATTACAATCTAGTCTTAAAGAAGCCTTAATTCATTATCATGGTTTAGGTTTCACTAATATTCAAAATTATTTAAATCTATGAAAATGAAAATACCAGCATAAAGGTTTAACACCAAAACAACAATCAACGGTATTATATTTCAACGTTTAAAAATTTAAAGCAAAATCATATTCTTACACAAAATTAGTTTTTAAATTGTCATATTGATGATTTTTTTTATTTCATCAAGAGTTTTCTACAAAATTAAAGCAAAGTTTTATTTTAATTACTTTTCCACTAACTATCTTATCATTTTTTTAAATGATGTCCGGTACATCCTAATCTAATTATTTGAAATATTTTATTTTTATTGCAATTATCACACATATTTTATTCCTCCTTTCTATTTTTAAAAATTATATATAGCTTTTTATTTTATAAAATATATGATCTATAAGATAAAAAAACATCAGCCGAATTGGCATAATAACAAATCATATTAACCATTCACTCGTATTGTAATTTTTAATTAAATATATTGAATTTGTTGCGAAAAAGTATATTCCAATTAAAAAATTGCCAACTAGAAAAACACATATTAAAAATATGAATTTTTTTTTTATTTTATTTCAAAGTTGGATATATTAATCCAATTCACAATCCAATTACTAACAAAAATAACACAAAACAACTTATACTAAAATATAATATTATTCGACAAGTTTTTTTGTATTTCGTTAACTCAATTTGTTTTTTCATTTTTTGCAATTTAATACCAAGAAACTTCCATAAACAAACAAACAAGCCGATTACGGCGATTGTTCCCATCATTCCAATTATTGTATTTAACATCATTTACACTTCCTTTCTTTTTTTATCTCTTATTTGTGGTAAATAACTTGTAAAGTATTCGTTTCAAAATGCTCATATTTTTGTTTGCATACTTTGTTTTGCTAATAACCAATATGCAAATCCCTCTGCCAATAACTCCTCATCATCACTCAATCCATAATTACTGTTAGCAAATATCCTTAACACTTTTTCTTTGTCTAGTTCTGCAAACTTATTTAAGTTATTAATTTTCTGTCCTAAAAATTGCTTTAAATAAAAAATATGATTGATTTTAAATGCTTCTCAATCATAAAAATAAAAGATATGTCCTAATTCACGGATTAAAATATGCAGAAAATTATTGGTTGTAAATTGTCCTTTGTGTCATTCACTATTTATTGTTTTTTCAAACGCACAAGATAAAACCTTTTTGTTTAGCAAAATAGTTTGGTGATTATTTGTTTGTCCCCAAACATTATCATCCCCATCAATCACATTTTCAATTTCTATTTTCCTTAAAATTGAATTAATCATTGTTTTATTTCAAATATTTGAAATAAAATTATAAAATAATAAGATAAGTTGTTTTAAATTATCTTGGTATTTTTGACAAATATTATTAAGTAAATTTTGTCAGTAATTTTGTTGTTCTATTTTTAGATAACTTTGTAGTTGTTCATAAGTACTAAATTCTGTTTTAAATTTAATTGCTAAATTATTATCTGCTTTGCTTAAAAAAACATTTGTTAACCGTTTGATAGTATCTGTCTTATATTGATTAAAGAAAGTTCCTTTATAACCTCGTTTTTGCATTAAAATAGGGTGGGATAAGTATCTTTTTTCTAAATCAATATTTGTTTCTAAATTAATTTTTAAATTATTTTTAAAATTATTTGGCTGTAAATGTGGTTTGTTGGTATCAATATTACCACAACCAATCAACGTCATTGTGTTTGCACATGACAACGAAAATATTACCAACAAACTAAGTAATTTTTTCATCCATTTTTTATCATCCTTTCTATTTTGCCAAAATAAAAAATGGCAATTTAATTAAATTGCCATTTTAAATATTTATTTATTAAAAATATTTTTCTAATATATCACAACAATCAGCCAAACTGGTTATACTTGTTCCAAATAAACTAATTGTACCTAAAATACTTAATATTTTTTTCATAAGTTTTCTTATTTTATACTACAGAGATAGTTACATCTGTTCTTATTTTGCTTTCTATTTCTGATGAAATAAGTGCTTTTCCATTAAAAGTTATACTATTATCTTCATTAATAATAATTTCATCTGGTAATAAACTATAATTTTGCAATATTTGTATTGCTTCTTTAATTGAAAATGTAACCATTTGTTCTTCATTAGAAGAACTAACTATTTTAGCAGTAACTGTCCCCATAACTTTTTGTTTTAAATTTAATATATTTTTATATTTATTAATTATTAATGGAGAATAATTAATTTGTAATTTTTCATTTGAGTTAAGTTCAAATTTATCACTAGACTCATTTAAATAATGTATAACTGTTTCTTGTTCTTGTTTATTTATATTTGATAAATCAAAATTATTTGATAATTCATTAATAATCTCATTATTTTCACTAACATTTGGATTTACAAATTCCACCAACTTCATTTCATCATCATAATTTATACTTCAACCATTTAATTTGTTTTCATTGTTTTTGTTAATTAGTCCTATTACAATTTGAAATGTTAATTTATATTTTGAATTATATACACAAACGGGTATATTAAATGATCTTACATTTGTAGTCTTATTAATAAATTCTTTATTAGAACATATACTTTTTTTATTAATAGATTTTGATAATGAATTTATTTTTTTTGTTACTTCAACATTTGAAAAAATTAAATTATTAGTATTAATATCTTTTATTTCTTTAAATTTTAAATTAGGATTTTCATCTCGAAATTTAAAAAATATTGCCTTTTTAATTAATTCATTTAAGTTAATAACATTAACCTCATCTTTATTTTTAATTATAAAATTAAAAATAAATTCATCAAAATATTTCTTGTTTTTTGATTTAATTGTAACTGATGTGTTTGTTTTGTTAATAACTTCTAATTGTGATATGTCTATATCGGGGTTTAAATAATTTAATTCATTTAAAATTGCATTATCAGAATTATCATTAATTTGTCCTAAATTTGAATCTAAACGGTACTCACTATATTCATAAACATTACCATCTGCGGATCCAAAATATAACTTATTATTGAAAACTACACCAGAAGATTCATTTCATGAATCTGTTGTAAATATAATTCTTTTTTGTCCTGTTACTGGATCATACTCATAAAAATTTTTATCTCCTGAACAAAAATATAATTTATTATTAAATATTACCCCAAAAGTTCGAATTTTTTCATTTGCTGTCATGACAACTTTTTATTGTCCTGTTACTGGATCATATTCATAAATATTATAATCATCTGAACCAAAATACAATTTATTTTTGAAAGCAATTCCGCCCCCATGAATTTCACCGTCTGTTCTAATAACAACTTTTTGTTGTCCTGTTACTGGATCATATTCATAAACATTTTTATCTGTTGCACCAAAATAAACTTTATTATTGAAAACTACACCAGAAGTTTGGACAGCCCCCTCTGCTATAATAACGATTTTTTGTTTTCTTGTTACTGGATCATATTCATAAACATTTTTATCTGTTGCACCAAAATATAACTTATTATTGAAAACTACACCAGAAAATCAAATTTCCCCCTCTGTTCTAATAACGATTTTTTGTTGTCCCGTTACTGGATCATACTCATAAACATTTTTATCTCCTGAACCAAAATATAACTTATTGTTTAAGCTTACACCAATGCCAAGAGATCTTATCCAATTACTTGCTGTCATGACAATTTTTTGTTGTTCTGTTACTGGATCATACTCATAAACATTATGATCATCTGAACCAAAATATAACTTATTATTGAAAACCACACCAGAAGATCAAATTTCCCCCTCTGTTCTAATAACGATTTTTTGTTGTACCGTTACTGGATCATACTCATAAACATTATGATCACTCGAACCAAAATAAACTTTATTATTTAATATTATTCCAGCAGATCTAATTATTCAATTTGCTTTAATTACAACTTTTTTTTTAATTATATTTTCATTATTGCTTCTTTTTTGTCTTTTATTTATTTTTGATTTTGTTTCTTTTTGATAAGGACTGGCAGCAATTGTTGTTGGTATAGTAGTTCCACTAATTGTTAATATACTTAATATACTTAAAAGTTTTTTCATTTTTATTTGTTTCCTTCTTTTAATTTTAGTTCTATTTCTAAAATTTCTTTTTTTAAGCGTAAATTTTCATTTTCAAGGGTTAAGTCAGGTTTCTTTTCTTGTTGTGTTTGTATTTCTTTTGCTTTCAATGATTCTAATTCTCTTTTTAATTTTGCAATTTCTGATTTTTGTTTAGTAATATTTTCTTCGTAGTATTTTATTAATTTATGTGTTGTTTTAGATGGTTTATCTATTTTATTTCATTTTGTTTTATTTTCACTTTTTCTTCATATTTCATAATATTCTATTTCTTGTTTATAAAGAACAAATTTACTTTCATCTTCTTCTAATTCTTTTTCGCGGATTTGAATGCGATATTTGAGAAATGGAATTGCTCCGCTTTTATATTCGTCGTATCATTCTCACGCTTGATCTCATCTTATTTGATTATATTCAAATCTTCTGGAATGTAAATTTCCAATACCATCAACTGGTTTTAATCATCGATATTTAGCGGTTGTTGGGACACTACGACCAAACTTTTCTAACACTCACATGACATTATTTTTGTCATCATCATTTAATCTATCAATGCTTAGCGGAATATTGATGGATGAACCCCCCCGAGTGCATCAATAATTGCAGCATGAATTTCTCGCAAATGTTCTTTATTTTGCATTCTGGCAACGCATTCTCAGTTGACTTCGCCACCTAATAATCGTCATAATCCCATGATTTATCAATCCTTTTAATTAGATTATACACATATTTATTGTTTTTGTCAGGTGTTTTTTAAATTATGACTTTTTCTTTTCTGCTTTTTTGGTTGCTTGTTCTGTTCATTTTTTGTTTCTAGTATTTTGTTTTGTAATATGACTACCAATATTTTTATTAAATTTATCTTCTTTTTTATAAACTTTTTTAACTGGTTTATTATGTTTTGCTTGTTGCTTATTTTGTGGATTAACAAAAACAAAACTATTATTTGGAATGTTTAATTTATTTTTGACTTTACTTACTTTACCTAGTTTTTTATTTAAAGACTCAGTTTTTCAATCACTTAAATCTTTTGTATTTCTTTTGTTTTCTTGATTTCCTTTGCTAGTCAATTGTGGATTAAATCTTTTACCAATTGCTTTGAATGGTGTTGCAACTCCAATTCCAATTTGGCGGAAGAATCCTTTTGTTCCACCGCCGCGAGCAGCCCCCACTAGTTTACTTGTGGCAAGTGTTGTGACTCCAAGTCCGAAGCCTGCTAACCCGACAATCCCAGCACGCGAACTCATTCCCTCGGTAGCGTGTCAGAAATGGCGAAAGTCAAGTGGTTTTTCTTGGCGAGATTGACTGTTTGATGTTTCATTATCCCCTCAATCACCATCGCCATAACCCATCGCATTCATGGTTTTATCTGCCATACTAGTACCACCCATTGCCATTGCTCGTTTGGCTCTTTTACTTTTGGCAAATCCGAATGCTTTTCCTGCCATTTTAGCAGCCCCCATTGCCATCATTCCACCAGCAACAGTTGATTTCATTGAACTCATACCTTCCCGAACACCAGCTGCTTCACCAATTAAGTTGGCAACAACATCCGAAAACGCCATTACTGCCAATCCGCCACCACACATCATCAGAATAACAAACAATGATTTTCCAATTCCCTCAATGCCTAATCCTGCTAAATTAGTGCTTAAAATTGTTTGAATTGTTGTCATAAAAATAAAATATCCTGTTAAAGTGGCAGTTGATGCTAGAAATTTTGCAATTACCATATCTTTTCAAATAAATGCTCCTTTACCATTGTCAATAGTCATGGCAACCATTACTCATGGTGAAATAATAAATAAGAAAAAAAATTCGATTATTTTTTGTACCAAAACAATTCCAATCATAAACATTGCAAATAACATAAATCATACTCCAAAAACTTCGGCAATCATATTAAAATCACCAATATTATCAGGATAGGAATAATTGCTTGGTATATTATCGCCACCACCATCTCAATTGGAATTTCCAATATTGTATAGGTAATTGGCAATATTTCCGTTTTCACCCCCAAACCCCGATGTAATCATTTTGGCAATGTTGGCCATTGCAAAATTTGCCAAAAAGAAAAATATTGGAATGAAAAAAATAAAAACAAACGCTTTACTACCATTTTGTAAAGCAACAATAAATTTTGTTTTTGTTTCGGTAGCATCTTGAAACAAAATTTTAATCATGGTAATTGTAAAAATTAAAGCAAATAAACAAACAGCACTAATTACAAAATATCAGAATGCCATTGGGATATTTTGAAAACTAAATTCTTGTTTTGATCCAAACATTAAATCACCAACCACACCGCCCGTTAAATAATTTAGGACGGTGTTAAATGATGCGATTAATTGCAATGGCCCTTGTACAAAAATTGATCATATTAATTTATACAGTGCATTAACTATCATTTTTTATCACTTCCTTTCATTTTTATATAAACTATCCGCCAATCGCGGGATTATATCCTTTATAAGCTTGCAGAAAAACATTAATTATGGCAATTACTACCAAAGAAGCAATAATTCCGACAATTGGTCATTTTAAAGCACCTAGATCATTTGCTCGCGCCTCTGGATTATCGGCATTTCGCATTATTGAAATTAAAATAATAATTAATTTTCAACCTGCAAATATAACTTGCAATGTTAGAATAACTCCCAAAACAATATTAGTTCACATTATGGCAACATCAATTATTCCGCTAAAATCTGCTGTGTTGTTTGCTTTCACATTTTCGTCCTCCTTTGTTATTTTAAAAATTTTCTTTTGTTAAATTTATTAATTTTTTTATAAAAATTATTTTTCTTCTTTTGATAATATTGTTGTTGATTATTAAAGTAATTTTTAATATTGTTTTTCTTAGCCATTTTTGTCTTTCCTTTCGAAAGGTAGAAAAAATAAACGCAATAATAAATCACCTAATATCAGATCACAATCAATTCCAAGGGAAATTAAAAACAAAATAGGGGAAATTACTAGCAACAAAATTCCGATTATAATTGTCAAAGGATATAAAATCCATTTTCATCAAACTTTTCTCTTATTTTGCATCTTTAATTTTTCCTTTCTATTTGAAACATTGCTGTAAAAATTCTTTCTAGCACATCCACAACAATACTATTGCCAGCTTGTTTATAAAGTTGGGTTTCTGAAACAACTTTGCTTGCTTTATCAAAGTCTTTATTACTAAATCCCATTAATAATCAACATTCTTTTGGAGTTAATACTCGCAAAAAATATTCTTTTTCATTAATTAAAAAAGATAGTATTTTACTACTATCTTGTTGTTGTAATTTATGTTTATCAACGATGATTTTATTGATATTACTTGCTGCGATTGTTCCCATATAGTTATTTTCTGTTTTTCAAAACCGATTATATGAACCATTAACTAGTAAACCATCTTTTGCTCGTGGTAAAACAATAAAATTTCTATAATTTTTAATTGGAGTTGCAATTTTTGCTGATTTTGAATTTGTAGTTAATGTATCTAGATATGTATTTTCATTACTAGCATCATATACTCTACTTTCTTGTTGATAAGAATTAAAGTCTATTTCCATTTTGCCACGAGCATTAAATTTTATATCATTGGGAATTGCAATAATTCCAGCGTTTCCTCATCGCATTTGTTTTGTTGTAATTGTATAAGCACATTGTTCAATAATTTTAAGTTTATTGTTTTCAATTGCTTTTTTCATTGATTCTTGTCTAATAAAATATTTTTCATTTACATTATTTTCTAAAATATCTTTTACCAAAAATTTTAAATTACAAGGTTGGGGATATTGAAATGTAAAATCTTGCTTTAATGTTGAAATCATAAACAATCTTTTCCGATTTTGGGGAACTCCATAATCTTTGGCATTCATTGTAAAATATTGGTTATAATATCCTAATTCACCAAGTTGATTTTGAAGATTTTGAAATCCGACAAAAAACTTTTTATTTAATAAATTTGGTACATTTTCCATTAAAAGATATTTTGGTTTAGTTGGCATTGTTTTTATTAAATCAACAACCTTGTAAGCTAAACCACTTCGCTTGCCATTTAATCCTCGCCCATTATTATTGGCATTTGATATGTCTTGGCATGGAAATGATCAAGTTATTAAATCAGCATACGGTAAAGTTTCTAGTTTAGTAATATCTCCTAAATTTTGTGTGTCATAATCATTAAATATTGCTCGATATGATTTTTCAGCGTATTTATCGTTATCACAAAATGCAATTACTTTGTGGTTAATTCCAATCTTTTCTAAAGCTTTTCTTTGACTTCCAATCCCAGCAAATAATTCAATTATTTTAAGCATAACAAACCATCGTTCTTCTAATTTTTCTTTTATCTAAAATGATTCATGGATTGGGATGCCTATAAGAACAAAAAAATAATATTTGGGTATTGTTTTCATTATAAATATGATGGACATATTTACACAACGGACAATTTATCATTTCTGCACCTCTTTCTAAAAAAACAAGATATTAGTTATCTTGTTTTTGTGTTATTTTTATTATTTTTGTTTTGTTTTTTATTTTCAATTAGTTCTCAAATACAAAATAACAAATCAAATATTATTTTTCCAATAAAAAGAATATCCACAACAACAAGGATAATGTATATAATTAAACGGAAAAAAGCAATCTGTATTCCTCATTCGTTATACTTAAAACTAGATGATGGCCATATTTTAAAATAAAAAACAAAAATGTTGTTGTTATTGTTATCAATAAACTCGTTAAACAAATTTTAAAAATATCATTTTTTCCTCCTTTTTTAAAAAATTTTTTCACATTAAATTTATTCCTTTCTTTTAAAATTTATATATAATTTATTTAGATTTATATTTTAGTATTTTATTAAAATCAAATTAATGGGGTAAAAATGAAAAAAAGTACTAAGCATTTGTTTGTTTGAATTTTATATTGTATTTTCATATTTTCGAGTTTTATTATTATTGCTGTGCCTTTGTTTTCTATCTTATTTTCTTTATTATTATTAATTTCAAATTTTTTAATTAAATTAGAAAATCAAAATTGATTATTATATACTATTTCAATAGGAATTCCATTTTTTTTCAATATATTGTTGGTTTATAGTAAAGAGTAATTTTGGAATAATAATTGCTAATAAATTTTGAATATTAAATAATCATAAAATATTAACTATTAAACATTTAGATATGTATATAGAATTAAAAAATAAAATAAAAAATCAATGTATAGAATATGAAATTAATATTGAAAATCATTATTTTTTAAATAAAATAGATAAAATTATAACTAACTATTTAAATTTTTTGAAATAAAGTAATTACTTATCTTGTTTTATTTTTTTGTTGTCTATAAATTCTGAAATTTCACTCAAAGTAAATACTATAAACAAACCAACAAAAGCAGAATTATAACAACAGAAACAAATATATATTGAAAAAATTAATAAGTTTTCACTTGAATATCATTCTCTACATAAAATTAAAACTGTGGTCATTAAAACACACATTATAATTGATATGCAACTAAAAAATAATCTTAATTTATTAATTTTATATTTTTTCACATTAAATCATTCCTTTCTTAATTGTTTTTAATTTCATCTAAAATAATTTTTGTATTTTTAAACTTTGTTTGAATTTTTTCTAAATCTTTCTGATCAAAATCACTATTTTTAATTTCGTTTAGTAAATTTAAAGCACTATTTAAGTTGTTAATTTGGTTTTCTAACAACTTAATTGCTTGTTGTTTTTGTTCCTCAGTAAATTTGTTTTCTTTTTGACATAGTAAAATTTGATATTCACAATTATTTAGTTCAGACATTTTAATAAATTTTTATGCTTGTGTTTGTTTTAGTTCTGTTTGATAATCTGTTTCGTTTTCATAATCATTTTTACTATTTTCAAATTCTTTAATTATTTCATCATATTCTTTGGTTTCTGCTGTAATTTCTTGTTTTAATTTTTCATAGTAAAAAACATCTTTTATTATTGGTTTATTCGGTTTTGTTGGTGGTAAGTATGGTTTGTTGTTATTTGCAATATTACCACAACTAATCAAATTCACCGTGTTTGTACACGATAACAAAAATATTGATAACAAACTAATTATTTTTTTCATATTTGTTGTATCCTAAATAAAAACCATTATCTCAATAATTGGGGTTATCAATATTTTCTAAATCTTCTAGTAATTGTTTTAATTGTTCTGATGTTAATTTTTGTTGTGTTGTTTTGTTATCATAATGATTGTTATATTCATTTAGTAAATCATTATTAGCATAATTTTTGCTTTGTAAATTAAACTGTTTTTCATTTTCTTGTTTTAATTTTTCAAAATATAAAATTAAATTTTTTCCCACAATATTACCATTTTTATTATTAACCCTACTATGAACCATATAATTTTTATTTTCATCAATTTCTAAACTAAAATAATTTTGATAACTTGATAAACCTAAACAATTTTTATCTAAAACAACGCAATCTTTTTGTTTGTTTATTAAAATGTGTGTTTTATTATTTATTTCTTGTGAAATTATATTTTGGTTTAAATAAATTTTTTTTATCATATTTAATACCTCACTTTATTTTTTACATTTTTGGCATTTATAGAATTTATTAAGCGTTAATCATTCTGAATTTAAAATAGCGAACTCTTGTTCACATCTAATACAGTCAATAATTATATTTCCATTTAATTTTGCTTTTGGTTTTGAATAATCTTTTTTATGATAATCACCTCGCTTTTTTGCTTTTAATTTTATTTTTCCTAAAATTAATATCCAATAGTAGTTTAAAAATAAATAATTAATTAAACCATAGAACCGCTTCATAACGAACTGGTTCTATATTTTTGTCTGGATCTTTTTTCAATTAATATCAGATAAATGATTTACCACTATATAACCAAATTTATCTTCAACATAATTTTCTATAATTTCATTTCACGATTTTTCTTGTAATTCTTTAAACTTTTTTATTAAATATTCATCAATATCTTTTATATTATCTATCATTCCGCTTGATCAACAATATTCCGTTCAATATTGTTCTAAACTAAATTTATATCAAAAGTTTTCTTTTTCTTAATGATCGGTATTTTTTGAAATTAAATCCGTTATTTTATAATGATCTTTTATATTATCTGAATCTTTTATAACTAAATACATGTTTTATCCTTCTTACTAGGTAATCTGTCATATAATGAATTATCTTTTAAATTAATTATTCTTTCTCATCCACAAGTTCGACACTTATTGTCAAAAGGAAATTCTTCACCTCTACAATTAATACAATATTTATATACTGTAAAATTTTCTTTATATAATTGTGTTTGTTGTAATTCATATTTATCACATACAAGAATTTCTCATTCTTTTTCTAAATTTTTAATTTGTTTATCTTTTTCAACAAGTTCTTTTTTAAGTTTTTCATTTTCTTCTTTAATTTTATCAAATTTAATTGATTCTGTTATATTCATTATTTGAAACCCTCATTTCCAATATAATTATTTTTTGAAAAAAAATAATTATTACTGTATCATAAATCTTTACAATCGTCGTCTATTTTATAAAATATTAAGTTTAAAAAAATAAAATTTTAATATTCAGTATAATAAACATCTTCAAATCATTCTGTTTTTTCACGATGGTTAACTTTGTGAAACTGATTTGGTGTTCCACATTTTTTGCATTTAATAAAAGTATTTTCAGACATACTTTTTCATCTCCTTTATTTTTTATTTATCAAAAATAAAAAACCAACTAATTTTAATAAATAGTTGGTTTAATTTTTTTATCTTATTTGATTTAAGATATTTTCAATATTGTTAACTTTGTCAATTAAAGCTTCCATAATTTGTTCTAAATTGCTTAAATTGTTTTCTGTTGTTGTTTTAATTTCGTTAATTAAATCACTAATTGTATTTTTGATATTATTTTCGAGCATATATATTTTCCTTTCCTCATTTATTTTTTTGTTATATAAAAATAGAGAGTAAACAATTGTCTTACTCTCTCTCTTTTCTTTTTGTTTATCATTAGTTATTTGTTAAATAACTTTATTGCTTTTTCTCATTTAGGTAGAGTTTCCCTTAGGCATTGGTTTGGTTAATCACTTGCGACTACTCTTCTGCCCCGTGTAGTAATAATTTAATTAGTTGATTAACCTTATCAGATATCCTCCCACTTCGTTTATTTTTTAGTGTTCCAGCTTGACCACTTTGTGAAATTTCTTACATCTATATATATTTCCTAATTTTTGATATTAATAATTTTCCATTTATTTTGTTCAAAAATTAATTTTTTAATAATTTGATGATTATTTTGGCATTGCAAAGTTAAAAATCAAAGTTTAGCATTTATTTTTTGTTTATTAATAAATTCTAACCTTGCTAAACAATGCCGAGCATATTTTTTACAATATCAACCACCTTTTCTATTTTTGGTTAATTTTGTAAAGTACTCATTGATATAACACTGACATTTATTAATTGATATTGTCTTATTTGCTAATTTAATTTTTAACTCTTTTCAACAGAGTTCTTTTAAAGACACTTTCAAAACCTCCTTATAAATAGTAAGATTTCTAAATTTTTTTATTGTGGAACACTTACCATTTGACCATTGCAGGTTAAAGATTTATCCCCAAACCACGATAACTCTTTTATATTGCCTAAAAGAATTGCCTCCATTATGTCGTAGCGGTACGGCCACCCCTATATTGTTTATCCTCGCTTGCTTGGTTTAACGACATTCCAAGTAGGAGAGTTTTATTCGGTTGGTTTTGCTATTATTTTTTTAAACTAAGCAAGGTTAACGACAATTTTAACCTAATTAAAAAAGACTTATTTTATCTCAGTCTTTTTCTTAGTAGTTTTTTTAAAATTCTCACCAAACGATTTCTTTATGCGGTCAAGTATGTTTTATAAAACTAATCAAACTATTAAAAAAATTAAAAAAGTACAAAGAAAAGTTAATAGTTATAAACTATCTAATTTAAGAAATAAATATCGAAATCAATTAAGGGGTGTTTTATATGGAAAATAATTTAAGTAATTTGTTATTTATAACAGTTGAAGATGTTAAAGAAAGTAACCTTTGACAACCTATTAATGACCGTAAGCAATCTGCTTATAATGATAATTTAATTTATAATGCTATTTTAAAAACTAGTTTATGAATGGATAGATTATCAGGTGGCACAATTTCAGATAAGATTAATAAAAAAGATTTATTTCCCTGAGTGAAAAAAGATAATACTGGTTTAATTGAATATGATAAATGATTAAGTTATATTCAATCTGCTTGTTTATTAGCAGTTATGAATTGATATTTACCAAAAGGTGTTAATGATTTAACTGGTAGTGCATCTTTTTCACAAGGTGGAGTTGCTTATTCACAAACTAATGACCCCGAAGCAAATGAAAATATTACTAGAGATGTTAAAAATGCTTTAAAATTAGCTGGTGAAATAATTGATATTATATCTAGTAAAACGGTTGATAGACCATATAATTATCATTTAGGGAATTATGCTCATTCTTGAGAAGAAGAATATAAATATATTACTAAAAAAACATTTTATGACAGTTTATTATTTTATTTAAAAGAAAGAGTGCAAACTGATAACACTATTAATATTACTCATCCAACAATTATTGATTATAGTAAAATTGATTATAATGAATATATTAAACTTGTTGTTCCGTTTGATAATGATACGATTTATTATGAAAATAATGTATGAAAAGCAAAACAATGTTCAAGTGTAGAAACATCAATTGATAATAAAACTATTATTAAAAATGACCAACAACAATTAATGGTATCAGATGTTAAATAAGATAAATTAATAAGTGGAACAAATATTAAAACTATTAATGGGAATTCATTATTAGATAATGGTGATATATCTATTAATACTGATAATGATTGAGAAGTTGTGAATACTAGTGATTTTATATCAGATAGTAGTCATTATTATGACATTAAAAACTATGATAAAGATAATTATAGTTATCAAGTTTTTGTTCAAAATAATGAAAATAATCCAACTGGTGGATATGGTGGTATGGTTACAACACATCCTAAATTTCCATTTTCGGTTAAAGCTCCAATTGAAACAAATGATGGATTATATTTTTATGTATCATTTTCGCAAGGAAGAGTTATATCATATAAAAATCAATACGGAACACCTGCAAAAATGCAAGCATTATATATTCAAAGAAAAAAAGTAAGTTAGAAAGGAATTTAATTAGTGAAACAAGATAAAAAAACTTGATTAAAGGGTGTATTACCTTGAAATTGATTTAAAAAAGATCCTATTCCAACTTATAATTGAACTCATAAAGATATTAGAGAATGAGAAAGAAAATATAAAATTCGTAGTTGAGTAGTTAGTTTTTATACATTAATATTTTTAGCATTAAATTGTTGGTTAGAATATGGAATGATTGATGCAATTAAAGGAAAAATTGATTGATACAATTATGGTCAATATTGAGGTAATGGCATCGCTATTTTATTAACACCTTTATTTATCCATGGAATTCAGGGTATATTTGTTGCTAGTAGTAAACCGAAAGTAGATATGAAAATTGATATTCCACGATTAAAATTATCTAAAATGGGATTATTATTTACAATTTTACCTTTAATTACTTTAATAATTTCTTTAATTATTATTTTAATTGATAAATCAAAATGAAAAAAAGACCATTTAAGATATTGCTTAGATTGTCGGATTAATCCGCGCGTTATTCAACCAAGAATAGCAAAACAATGAAATAATTTAGATGGTATAACAGAAGAAATATTTAAAAATATACAAGATGAAAATATTAAAAAACAAAAACAAGAAGAAAATAACGATAAAAATAAATATAAATAATAATTATGAAACTAATAATTAAATTTTATTAAAATAGACTATATATAGGGGTGGTAGATATTTTTGGGTGGTTATATAGCTTAATTTATAAATTATTTTGTTCTGAAAGAATGGATGGCCACTGTTTGAGTAAGGATAAGAAAGGAAGCAAAAAAATGAATGAAACATTAATGATTGCTTTACTTGTGTTAGCTGGCGCAGGGGGGGTGGGTAGTCTTGGCATTCTTGGATTATCTGCTAAAAAAGTTAAAAAATATAAAGCAGAAATTAGAGAATTAAGAACGGCTGTTATTGCCCACGAAAAATATTTACGAGGGCCTGATTATGCAACAGAATTAGTCCTTAAAACAGGACAAATTAAAAATGTTAAAAAACAAGTTAAAGTAAACGACAAAAAACAAGCACAAAAATATGCTATTAGAAAACTAACAAATAGTATTTAAAAAAATAACCAATTAAGGTTATTTTTTATTTTTCTTTGTTGTGACTTATATAAAAATTAATAAGATGTTCTATTCGTTGCGAATAAGTATCAAAG
The DNA here is from genome assembly GCF_964019755.1 of Spiroplasma endosymbiont of Polydrusus cervinus. NCBI lineage: Bacteria > Bacillati > Mycoplasmatota > Mollicutes > Entomoplasmatales > Spiroplasmataceae > Spiroplasma > Spiroplasma endosymbiont of Polydrusus cervinus. Next base: position 950,309 of record NZ_OZ026469.1, on the reverse strand, counting down.
TTAGATAATTGATTTCAAACTTTTTCTTCATTTTTATTTAAGTAAATATTAACATTTCGAATTTTACAAGAATAATATTTTCCTGTTTTTTGATTATATGATTTTTTCATAATATTAAACCTCATAATTAGCAATAATAATGGCATCTCGTAAATGATTACTTATTTTCTCATTATTATATTTTCAACCTTTACCATATTGATAAATTAAATTACTATCTTTATCAAATTCTCATATACAACTATCATTATATTTACTTAAATTTTCCATATTTTTAACAACTGATTTAGTGTGTTTTGGTGAAACAGTAGCAATATATCCTTGTATTTCTAATGAACCTAATAGTCTTAATAAATTATCTCTATCTTTTGAGCCATTGGCATTTGTATATAAACAATTTTCTATAAAAATTAAATATTTTAGTTTATTATTATTTGATAATATTTCCTCAAGTGGTTTTTCATTTTTCAAATAATTTATAATAAATTTAGAGTGTTCTTTTCAATCTTTGTTTATAAATTCTTGTTTATCTAATAACATATTATCTTTAAAAGCAACAATAGCCGTAGTGCCAGTTCCTGATGGGTCAATACCCATTTTTATTCCCATCTTGATCATTCTTCATCATTATTATTAACTGTTGGTACTACATTTGATATATCTTCTTCTTTAACTACATTATCATTAGTGTCCGCTATTTCTTCATAAGATAGGGTATTTATTTATATTATTTGATAATGGTTCATCGCTCATATGCCCCTTATTTTTGGCGACAGTAATATCATTAAAAGGTATATAATCAAAATTACTATATTCTTTTATTTCTTTTTCATCTAAATCAATGTCAGTAATATCTACACCTAATTCTTGGGCTAATTTACGATATAATTTTGCTTTAACCATTTCTTTTGGTCATTTATTTCAAGGCGAATATTCACTATTTCCACTTGGACTACTATTTTTTAAACGGTCAATATCAGCTTTTCTTAATAAAATTCCTTTTGTTTCACCAGTTAAACGATTAATTCCAAAAGCATAAGCACCAATAATATTTTCATATTGACTGGTATTTGTCATAAAATCTATTTCATGTAATTTTGGTTTTTGTAAATCGGTATCTCATACAAATTTTTCACTTTTATAAATAATTCCTCGTTTTAACATTCAATTTTCTTGTTCCATTCTTTTTTGAAACACACTACTATCAATAATAGTTATTAATTTATTTTTAAATGGAATAATATTAAAATCTTTTCCGAATATTAAACCTTTATTACTTAAATTAATAATTCCTAAGGCTGTAATTTTTCCATTATCAGCATTACCCACTCACTAAATTCATATAACTTTGATTATTTTTTAATTTTAGTTATTGTAAAGCAATTAAATTTTCTTGTAAATATTTAGAATTAACATTTAATTCATATGCTTTAACTGCTGTTGCTACTAATTCTTTTATTCCCATTTGATTATTCATAATTATTTCTCTCCTTTATTTATTTTGAATTTAATTCCATTAACACCAATAGTATTAATGTTTTTATTACTATATCATTGTTTTTTAATTTCGTTTTTAATAATTTGTTCATCAACAATTAAATAATTTTTAATTAAATTAATAAGTTCTAATTTATCAGCATTTTGTAAAAAATCATCATTAACACCCAAAATATCAATATCTTTAATTAATATTTTTTCTTTCCGAAATTTACTAGTAGTTTTTTCTAAATCTTGTTCTATTTTTGCTACATCTTCCATAACACGAACTTGTTCATCTTCAATTTGGTCCATGTCTAACCCCATATCAGGCGTTAAGTTATTAGCATATTCAACCCTATTTTCTTGTTCTTGTTTTTTAGTTTGAATAAACTGTTGTTGTTTTAAGTATTGAACTTGTATTAGGCTATTTTTAATTTCAATTTTATTATTTTGAAGTACTTTTTCTAAATTAATAATATTAACTCTAATTCGATTTAATTCATCTTTAAAATCTTTTATTAATTCTAATGGTTCTCTAAAAACAAAATCAATTTTACTAATAGCACTGGGTATATCTTTTAAATGTATATCTTGATAACCATTTAATGCATAATGATTAAGATGACGATAGATAAACTCTGCTAATTCTTTACCGTGATTATCAATTCAATTTTTAATCGGTAATGCTTTTAAACTTAATTCTTTAAAATCATTACCTTTTAAATAAAATGGATAGGTAATATTTTTAATTTGATTATTTAACTTTAAATCTGCCAGAATTAAATTTCCTCCAAATCCACTTCACTTATTAAATTATCAATATATTCGTAAGCAGTCTCTTCTGAATAACATTCTTCTAATGCGATATTAAATAAATCTTCTTCGCTATAAACATAACCACTTTCATCTTTTCACATATTATTCATAATTTATCACTTCGTAGTCTGCTTCTTCATCTTCTAAATAATCATCTATTAAACCTTTAACCTCATCAATTTCATATCATTTTAAATTTAAATCAAAATCTTTTGGCAATGAAATATTACCTACATGTCGCTCTGCATTACCAAATTTAAGATATAAATTTAATTCTCAACTCATAGCATAGTCACTATCAATTTGTGCATAAATAATATCTTTATTACTAATTTTTAATGCGTTATTATTAATTCATTTTTCATTTAAGTAATCACTAATACAATATGACATTTTCTTATTCCTCCTAATTCTTTTTATTGTTTAATGCTCAATGTTCATCCGTAATATCTTCTTGCGATACTGAATAACTTTTAAGCATTAATTCATTCAATTTATTTTCTTTATTGCATTCTTTATGAAAACAATAACCTCAATATCTTTGTTTAAGACAAATTTTATTTAACTTTTTCATATAAACCTTCTAAATTATTTGATTGATTTTTTTCTCAATTTGTAATATTTTTCAACCATCTGATGCTAAATCTAAAATATCGTTAATTTTGTAATATTGCATATAAGAAGCAATAACATCTCATTTATTTTCAAATAAATTTAAATACATTTTTGCTCATTCTAAACATTGTAAATCATAATGATTTTTATGATGTGAAATACGACAATTAACAGGTTGACAATTCACTCAATCAAATAATGTTGTTATTTCATTTCAAGTTTTATTAATATACAAACTTTTATATTCCATTATATTTCCTCCTATTTTTAATTCGCTGGCACTCACTCCCAAGTGAAAGTGTCAAAGCGATAATTAGTTATATAAGTATTTATCTATTTATTTACTACGCCATCCGCTTCACTGGGGATGAGCGGTGGCGATAATATATTTAATATTTATTTATTATTAGATAATAGACAGTTGTTTTTTATTGTTTACGCCAGAGAATTCTCTCTCTTCATCCGCACCATTTCAGGTCAAAACGTTCAGTTTTTAAAATAAATTCACTTGCACCTTGAAGAGCCTAATGCTGGCTTTGTGGTTTTTAAACCGCTGCCATCCTCTATGGGACAATATCTATCGCAAATTTATTTATAAAGTGGCCATCTCTATCTTTATTGTCGTTCGATGTTGACCTTGCACTTATCACGACTATCGCTTAGTTCTAATAAACCAGCGCCGATTTACATATTTCCTCATACACTATTTCAGCACTTGCCTCGGCTGGTTGTGGAAATGAGCTTAAACTCATGTTCTTATGGAAGCACTTAGTTATTTAAAATAACCGTCCCACACTGCATTAAGTTGTTTTATAAAATCAAAGTTTAAAATAACCAGTTTCTCAATCAAAGATAATTTTTGAATTTTCTATTTTTTGATAAAATCGCTTTTGTTTCTTATCTTTTGTACGATTTAATAAATCTTTGTGTTTATCACAAGTTCATAAAACTTTATTTGATAAAAATTCTTCGGTAATGAATGATATTGATTTATAGCAATTATCAACATCACATATTGTTTGTTGCGTATTAATTTCCATTACTTACTCCTTTCTTTGATATTAAGTTTTTTTATTTATTAGCCAAATTAATTAACTAAAACAGAGAAAGGACAACACCTTAAATTAGGAGAAAAAAACAGGTACACTTTGTAAAGATTTCTAAGATATTTAATAAATGTGTAATACAACTTTTTTCGTTAACTTAAAGTTGTGATAAAAAGTTTCTATTTTAAGAATTTAAGATGCTGCCCTTTCTCTGAATTAATTAATAATTATGGGTTTACAAATAAAAAAACAACCCTTTTTATTTAACAAGAGTTGTTTTTTGGAGGTTCATCGTACACGATGCCAAGATTTAAATAAAACAATAATTCATTCAGATCACGGATATCAATATACATCTAAAGATTACAATAGTAAATGTTTAGATAACAAAATTATAATTTCAATGGGTAAAAATTATCATTGTGCAGACAACATTATTATTGAAAGTTTTCATTCATTACTTAAAAAAGGAACAATCCATAATAAAAATTATAAATCTCATAATGAATATATTAATGATGTTAAAAAATGAAATAAATGATATTCAAACCAAAAAGAAAAATATATAATAAATGAAAGTTTGTAAACCTTTTATTAATACTTACTAAACAGGGTGCAGTCTATTACCCTCTTTTTTATTTTAACTTTCAGTTTGATTTATATTTGGTATTTACAATTTACAATCATTTCCAATAATATAATCATCATTTTTTAAATTATCAACAGAAGTCATAATTGCTTGCAAGCGCATATAGTAGTTTGACGATGAAATAATTGGATATTTTTTATCAAAATAAACCTTAATATAGGTTAATTTTTCACGATAAGTTGTTAATCATTTATGGGCAATTAAATTTAACTCTTCTATAATTTCACGTTGATTAACACTTATCGCATCTTTTTGCTTCTCTGGATCTAATTTTTTAAATAAATTTGTTGCTTTTTGTTTAAAATTAATCGCATAATCAATAAAACTAACTACCCCTGAAATTTTAAATGGTGTTACATAAATTCCTAAGTCATGATTACGACAATAATCATATTGAATTCACGAAAAATTAGCATTTTTAAACTCTGATTGAACATAATTTAAATCATTAAATTCCTTAATATTATAAATTTTAAAATCAATATAATAATCATACGGTGTTAAAAAAATTATTGGTATACCAACTATAACGAGAAATTGATTCAAAAATTTCTTCTTCAATAAATTCAAATTCACGGAAATAATATGTTTCTGTTTTTCAGAACCATTCTAAAATATAAAAAATTAATTCTTCCCCAACAATATTATTTAAAAACCAATTTTTTTGAAAATTAATATCACGATATTTAATTAAATCCTGCTTTTCAATTCGTTTACTTGCATAAATTTTTTGCAAATAATTATCATATTTTTTCGTAAAATATTCATAAAACCACCGTAAAGTTAAAGTATATAAAATATAATAATATGTAAAATAAACTTTAAGAACATACTTAATCATCTTGATTAATGTCCGTAATAAATTATTCGAAATTTTATTTGCTTTATTAAAAGCTTGCATAACTTGAATAACATTATCATTTTTTTCAATGCCATTTCGTCAAAAAATACATGCTACTTCACCTTCAGAATTTTTATTATAATAAAAAGGAATAATCCGGACAATAAAATTAATTTCATCATTAACTTGATATTCCAAATAACCCTCATTTTGACTATCTTTAATTGCTGTTCCTTTTTTAATATTCTTTTGGATTTCATTTAAAATTGTTTGAAACATTCATTCTCGTAACCCAGTTTTATTTTTAGGGTGATATTTAATGACCGCTATTTCTAGCTCTAACTTATCATATTTTGTTAATGTTTTAAAACCATATTCACCTAAGGAAACTGTTTGATAACCTAATTTTTGAAAACTCTTTTGATAAATATTAAAAACTTCTTGCATTTTTTTCGAATATTAGTTGCTAAATTAAGTTGCTTACTAACAATACTATTTAATTCTAAAAACTTTGCTTTTTTTTGCATCAAGTTCGCCCCTATTTTCTAGTTGATACCATTATAACAAAAATTACTTAATATTTATAATATGTATACTGTAAAACTAAATCATAAAAAGTTAACTAAATTAATAGTTAACTTTTTTAAGTTAATTATAGGAGGTTGAAATTATGCAAATAAAGCAATATTTAATTTTTCGGTCGTTAGTGAAAAAGTATGGTAAAGATATTGTTATTAATACTGTCAATAAGATTGTAAATGATATTGAAATTAAAAAGTAAAGAATAAATTATCCGCTAATAAATTATCCCGCGTAATTTATTAGCGGATAATTTATTCAACAATGTTTTTTAAGTGGAGCGGAGCGAGTTTGCAAATTTTAATTTTATAATTTTAAAAATAAATATTAAAAACAATATTTTTAATTTAATATTTTTTGTGATTATTGTTTTTTATTTTTAATTTGTTATAATTTTGTTAACTTTTTATGATTTAGTTTTACAGTATACATAGTCGTTTTTATTATTTTTTAATCTTATTTATTTGACTTTTAGGGAAAATTATAATAATATAATCTTTGGTATTGTACCATAGTCATCAAAATACCATAGATAGCAACGGATTTTATTAAATCTTAATTATGTTGCCGAGGCATTATTGTGATATAGAACAATGACATGTTTTTATATTTTTTAAATAATGTTTCAGGCAATTAATCAATTTGGTTAATTGCCTTTGCTTTTTAAAATATTAGGGAGGCGAAGAATGAAGCCAGCAATGAAAATTAAAACGGCAGTTGTTAATGAAATTATTAATAACTTTAAAACTTCTAATTCATCAGTTGTTGTTGAATATCAAAAATTAACGGTTGCTGAATTTACAGAACTAAGAAGAATGCTTACAAAAAAAGAAATAAAAATTAAAGTATATAAAAATAACTTAGTGAACTTGGCTGCTAAAGAGGCCGGATTTGTTGAGTTAGATCAATTTTTAACAGGTCCTAATGCTTTTGCGTTTGGTATGGGCGAACAGATGGCTGCCGCAAAAAATTTAGCAAAATTTGCAAAAACACATCCAGCAATAAAATTAAAAGCTGGAATTTATGAGGGTAAAGTCTTGGATACCAAAGCAATTATTGAAATTGCGGCGTTACCAACAAAAGACGAGTTACTTTCAATCTTTGCATCAAGTTTATTATACCCATTATATATGTTTGCAATAGCAGTTAAAGAAATTGCTAAAACAAGAAGTGAATAATTAATTTATTCAAATATTTTATAAGAAAATAATTCTTATTGAGGAGGAAAATATTATGGCATTATCAAAAGATGATATTATTAAAGCATTAGAAGGAATGAAATTAGCAGAACTAAATGAATTAGTAAAAGCAATTGAAGATCATTTTGGAATTATTACTGCGGCAGCAGTTGCAGTAGCACCAGCAGATGGTGTAACAGATGCAGGACCTTCAGAAGTTAATATTGTATTAACAGATTCAGGGCCAAGTAAAGTTGCAATTATTAAATTAGTTAAAGAAATTACTGGAAAAGAATTAATGGCAGCAAAAGCTATTGTTGATAAATTACCAGCAGTAATTAAAGTAAAAGTAAAAGTTGAAGAAGCAGAAGAAATTAAAGGACAATTAGTAGCAGCAGGTGCTACAGTTGAGCTTAAATAATTTAATTTTTTTAAAATAAAGCAAGGATACCCCTTTTCTTTTTTTTGTAAAATAATTTTATGTAAAAAATAGGAGCGGGGGAGGAAAAATGATAGACTGCACCCAAAAAAGTAAGTAAAGAAAAAAGTCTTTGCTATTTTTAGACTGCACCCAAAAAAGTAAGTAAAGAAAAAAAGTCTTTGCTAAACTTTAAAGGAGGTGCATTTTTATATGGCAAGAAAAGGACAAAAATTTAATAAATATACAGCATATTTTCGAAAAATGATAGTACAAGAGGTTAAAAATAATAGTATAAGTTTTATTGCAAAAAAATATCAAATTAATAAAAAAACTGTTGCTTCATGGTATGAAAATTTTAATAAAGGAATTTTAAACACCAATAAAGGTCCAAAAGAATCATTTGAAAAAAGAGATTTAAACTATTACAAAGTTAGGTATGAATTACTAAAAAAGCTTCATGACTTTTACAATTAAATAAAAGAAAAATTGTATCTTTTATCAAAGAAAACATTAATAAATATCCACTAAATTTATTACTTGATATAACAGATTTAAAGCGTAGTTATTGAGATAAATATAAAAATTATTCAAGTAATGGTAAGGATAGCGAATCATTAAAAAATATTGTAAAAGTCTATGAAGAAAATTTAAAACAATTTGGTTATCGTCGAATTACCAAATATTTAAAAGAAGATTATGGCATTGTTTATAATGCTAAGAAAGTATTGCGAATTATGAAAGAAAATAATATTCAAGCTGAATATGTAAAGCGTATGCATAGAAAAATATTAATAAAACAAAATAGAAATAAAAATATAATTAAATATCCTGATTTAGTAAATCGTAATTTTAATGATATTAAAGAAAGATTTTCAATTTTATTTACTGATGTAACTTATTTAATTTGAAATGGTAAAAAACATTATCAATCAACAATACTTGATGGATATACTAAAGAAATTATTGATGTAAAATGATCAAAATTTAATAATAACAAACTTGTAATTGATAATTTAAATTATGCAATTAATAAAATTAAAAAAATAAAAAAAGATTTAAATAAAATAATAATTCATTCAGATCACGGATATCAATATACATCTAAAGATTACAATAGTAAATGTTTAGATAACAAAATTATAATTTCAATGGGTAAAAATTATCATTGTGCAGACAACATTATTATTGAAAGTTTTCATTCATTACTTAAAAAAGGAACAATCCATAATAAAAATTATAAATCTCATAATGAATATATTAATGATGTTAAAAAATGAAATAAATGATATTCAAACCAAAAAGAAAAATATATAATAAATGAAAGTTTGTAAACCTTTTTATTAATACTTACTAAACAGGGTGCAGTCTATTAAAAATTTTTTGTCTGATAGTAAATTTAATGAATTTATTAACTTTATAGAGAATATTTTTTCATCGATTTTCTTTGAATTTTTATTTTCTTTATTATTAGTATTCTTACTCGTGTTAGTTTTTAAAAACAAAAGCTATTAAAAATATCAATAACAGTTTTAATAAATTTGAGATTATCGGTTTTATTTTTACTTTTATTAGTAATTTATCAGTTTTAATTGTTCTTAATACTTTGTTGCAAGTTTCTTTTGTTTGCGTAGCAGAGTGTAAATTGTAAATACTAAATCATAAAAAGTTAACTATTAATTTAGTTAACTTTTTATGATTTAGTATTTACAATTTACACATTTAAATAATTAGTTTCCAATTCTTGGTACATTGCCGTCATCTTTGCTGCTGCTTGGTCACTTGTTTTATCGACACAAACAAAATAAAATTTTATTTTCGGCTCTGTTCCACTGGCACGAACGGCAAATCAACTACCATCTTCAAAATAAAATTTCAGTAAATCTTGTCCTGGCATTTCATATAATCCTGTCAAATAATCTTCTTTCTTTGTACATTTAATTTGAGATAAACTAGTAATTGTTTCTTGGCGTAGTTTCTTTAACATATTATTAATGATTTTTTTACCATCAATTCCATCACGAACTAAGTTAACTGTTTTACAATAAAAATAACCAAACTTATTATATTGTTCAACTAAGACATCATATAATGTTTTTCCTTGTTGATGATAATATCAGCAAGCCTCTACTAATACTAATGATGATTGAATCCCATCTTTATCACGGGTAATGTCTTTTAAAACATAACCATATGCTTCTTCAAAGCCAAATAAAAATTGTAACCCTTTCGCTGGCGCTTTGCTCATTTGATCACCAATTCATTTAAAACCAGTTAATGTTTTAACTACTTGCACGCCATAACTTTCCGCAACTTTATCTGATAAATTACCAGTAACAAAAGTATTATACATAACACCATTTGGAGGTAATGTTTTTTGCTTTTGATAATGCGAAAACAAATATTCATTTAAAACTGGGGCTGTTTCATTTCCAGTCATTAAATAATATTTATCATCCTTAATCTTAACGCCAATCCCTAAGCGATCAGCATCAGGGTCATTCAAAATAATAATATCAGCCTTTACTTTTTTGGCATATTTTAATGCTAAATCATAGCATTCTGTTAATTCTGGATTTGGATTTGGAGCAAAGGTAAAATTCGGATCATTAGCAAATTGTTCCTCCACAATAATAACTTCATAACCACACTCTTCTAAAATTCGTGGAGTCCACTCTTTACTTGTCCCATGCAAATTAGAAAAAACAATTTTAATATTGCGTTTTTGTTCTGGATAAAACTGCATCGCTTTAACATCAGTAACATAATTTTCCTCAATTACTTTGTCAACATAAGTAATTAAACTTGCATCAGGATGTAAAACCAAAGTAAAAGCTTCTTCCTTAATTTTCAAATAATTTTCGCCAATAACATCTGTTGCCACTGGTAAAAATTGCGACCCATTATGATCATAAATTTTATAACCATTATATTCTCGTGAATTATGGCTTGCTGTAATAATAAGTCCTGCGACGGCTTTTATTTTCCGAATTGTATATGAAACAAGAGGAGTTGGCCGAAGTTCATTATTGGCAAATAAAATTGCTTTAATATTATTACTTACAAAAATATCGGCAGCTTCTTGGGCAAATTCAGTTGAAAAATGCCGATTATCATGACCAATTACAACTCCTTTTGTTTTTAAATCATCTGCAGCATAAATTGTTTTTAAATAAGCCATAAAGGCTAATGTTGCTCTTCGAATTGTATATAAATTAATTTTTCCCGTTCCTGGTCCAAGTAATCCCCGTAAACCTGCTGTTCCAAATTCTAAATCATCTGAAAAAGCAGCAAGTAATTCTGGTTCCGACATTTTCTGAAATTCAGTTGCTAAAATTGGGTCTAAATTTTTAGCATTTTTTCATAAATTTAAATTATCTAAATATGACATTTTTATTCTCCTGTATACTGTAAAACTAAATCATAAAAATTTAATAAGATTATAACAAATTAAAAATAAAAAACAATAATTACAAAAAATATTAAATTAAAAATATTGTTTTTAATATTTATTTTTAAAATTATAAAATTAAACACAACAAAAAATAAATTTTACTAATCTTAACAAACACTAATTTAATTTAAAAAAATTTTTTTAAATTATTGTCTTGATGTAAAATTTTCCAAGCAAGGTCTAATTGTGGTATTTAATATATCTAAAATAGATTTTAATCTACTACGAATATTAATTAATGGCTCATTTTGACCCAATCAACGCCTTATATCTTTATTTATTCTGTCTACTAATGCTTTCTGACGAGGTTTACCAGGATCACAAAAATAAACTCTTATTTTAAAATATTTTTCTATTGTTTTTTATCTATAAAATTCTTTTTCTCTATAGGTTAAAATACTAGACTTCACCCTGTTTAGTAAGTATTAATAAAAAGGTTTACAAACTTTCATTTATTATATATTTTTCTTTTTGGTTTGAATATCATTTATTTCATTTTTTAACATCATTAATATATTCATTATGAGATTTATAATTTTTATTATGGATTGTTCTTTTTTTAAGTAATGAATGAAAACTTTCAATAATAATGTTGTCTGCACAATGATAATTTTTACCCATTGAAATTATAATTTTGTTATCTAAACATTTACTATTGTAATCTTTAGATGTATATTGATATCCGTGATCTGAATGAATTATTATTTTATTTAAATCTTTTTTTTTATTTTTTTAATTTTATTAATTGCATCATTTAAATTATCAATTACAAGTTTGTTATTATTAAATTTTGATCATTTTACATCAATAATTTCTTTAGTATATCCATCAAGTATTGTTGATTGATAATGTTTTTTACCATTTCAAATTAAATAAGTTACATCAGTAAATAAAATTGAAAATCTTTCTTTAATATCATTAAAATTACGATTTACTAAATCAGGATATTTAATTATATTTTTATTTCTATTTTGTTTTATTAATATTTTTCTACGTATACGCTTTACATATTCAGCTTGAATATTATTTTCTTTCATAATTCGCAATACTTTTTTAGCATTATAAACAATGCCATAATCTTCTTTTAAATATTTGGTAATTCGACGATAACCAAATTGTTTTAAATTTTCTTCATAGACTTTTACAATATTTTTTAATGATTCGCTATCCTTACCATTACTTGAATAATTTTTATATTTATCTCAATAACTACGCTTTAAATCTGTTATATCAAGTAATAAATTTAGTGGATATTTATTAATGTTTTCTTTGATAAAAGATACAATTTTTCTTTTATTTAATTGTAAAAGTCATGAAGCTTTTTTAGTAATTCATACCTAACTTTGTAATAGTTTAAATCTCTTTTTTCAAATGATTCTTTTGGACCTTTATTGGTGTTTAAAATTCCTTTCTTAAAATTTTCATACCATGAAGCAACGGTTTTTTTATTAATTTGATATTTTTTTGCAATAAAACTTATACTATTATTTTTAACCTCTTATACTATCATTTTTCGAAAATATGCTGTATATTTATTAAATTTTTGTCCTTTTCTTGCCATATAAAAATACACCTCCTTTAAAGTTTAGCAAAGACTTTTTTTCTTTACTTACTCTTTTGGGTGCAGTCTATTTTGATTTACGATTTACTAAAACTAACAAATGAAAATTACCACAATCAAGAGTATCCATTTCTCAAATTCCACTAAAACTTAAATCATTTCCATAATCATTTAAAAATTGCTTATAATCTCTAATATTAAGTAATTTTCCACGATTATCATTTTGTTTCCCATTTTTTATTTTTAATATATAACATTTCTTTTTTTAAATTAAAATAACCTAATTTAATATATTTATACATTTTTTTAAAACATACACCAAATTTTACATTATATTGTAATTCATACGAAGTAATAATATTTTGTGGCGAACGACCAAAATTATTATATTCATTAGAAAAATAACTTAATTCTTGTGAATTTAACGTTGAATATTTACGACATTGTTTTTTATTTTTATTATGTATTTTTTGTGCTTTTGCAGCATTATAATCATTAATATTATCAAACATATTTAACTCTTGCCAAATAGTTCTATAGTCTCTATTCATTTGTTTAGCAATTTTTTGAATATTAATTGTTTCATTTTTCTTTTTAAATAATTCATTATTTTTTAATTTTTCCAAATTTACTCTTTCATTAAAATCTAATCTTTCATATTTTTTCATACTTTACCTCCTAAAATATTTAAAATGTTATAATTATTGTACATAAATTATAACATTTTAAATATTTTAGGAGCAATCGGATTAACAGCAACAAGTACAACATCATTAATTAGTTGCGAAAAACCAAATAATAGTGAAAACGGGGAGTAATAAACCAGAACCCAAACCACAACAACCACCAGTTGGAAGTAATTGAAAGTTAATTGAAAATTGTAAATTACGCGGGATAATTTATTCTTTACTTTTTAATTTCAATATCATTTGCAATCTTATTGACAGTATTAATAACAATATCTTTACCATACTTTTTCACTAACAACCGCAAGATTAAATATTGCTTTATTTGCATAATTTCAACCCCCTATAATTAACTTAAAAATTAACTTAAAAAAGTTAACTAAATTAATAGTTAACTTTTTATGATTTGGTATTTCAATTTACATCCTTTAAAATAACCTTTTAATAATTTTATTTTATAATATTTTACTAATAAATTACGAGTAAATCCTAATTATTTTACATAATCTTGCATCTAATATGATCTTCTTAATGAAGACCATATTAGATTGGTAATTCAAAATCATAGATTTTTCCTTCAATAATATAAATTAATGTTTCGGCAATATTAATAATATGCGTCCCTGCTCGTTCAATTGAGCGTAACTGCTGCATTGTTAAAGTAATAACTTTAATCTCTTCTTTTGTTTTTGCTTCCCGAATTTTTTCAATTAATGCATCATTCTCAACTCTATAAATTTTATCTAATTCCGCATCATATTTTAAAATATTATAGGCCGACTCAATTCGTTCCTCTTCAAAAATATTTGATACTTCGGTTAACATTTCAATCACTTTGGCAACTAATTTTTTTAAAAAACTAATTAATTTGTTTGAAGGTTTATATTTAATATAATAACGACAAATACTTTTTACATAATCCGCAATTCGTTCAACTTCCTTAACAATCAAAATAAAACCAACTATTCGACGTAAGTCCCTTGCTACCATTTGCTGCTTTGCAATTTTTCATAATGAAACCTCAATGAAAGCTTCTTGCATTTTGTTAATTGTTTCATCAGCTGAAATAACACTTTTACCAAGTTCAATGTCATTTGTTTCTAAACATTTAACCATATCATCATATTGATTTTTTGTCATTGCAATCATATCAATAATCATTTGCTTTGTTTGTGCTAAATCATTTTCAATTTTAACGCTCATACTTTGCCTCCTTCCGCTCATTATTATTCAAACCGACCAGTAATATAATCTTCTGTTTTTTTATTAGCCGGACGGGAAAAAATAATCTTAGTTTTATTATATTCAATTAACTTTCCTTTTACAAAAAAAGCAGTATAATCAGCAACCCGTGCTGCTTGTTGCATATGGTGGGTCACTAAAATAATCGTAAAATCTTTTTTTAAATGCGTAATTAATTCTTCAATCTTTGATGTTGAAATAGGATCTAAAGCACTGGTTGGCTCATCCATTAATAAAATTTTTGGTTTCATCGCAATTGCTCGGGCAATACATAATCGTTGTTGTTGTCCCCCGGACAAGGCAAACGCTGAATCACGTAAATTATCTTTTACTTCATCTCATAATGCTGCGCGCTTTAAACTTTCTACAACAAGGCTATTAACTAATTTACGGTCACGAATTCCTTGATTACGAGGACCATAGGCAACATTGTCATAAATTGACATTGGAAATGGCGACGGTTTCTGAAACACCATCCCAATATCAGTTCGTAATTTAACAACATCTGTTTCAGGACTATAAATATTTTTTTCATTAATTAAAATCTCACCTCTAATAATAGACTTTGGTTCAACATCGTTCATTCGATTAAATAATCGTAACAATGTTGATTTTCCCGATCCTGATGAACCAATAAAAGCCGTCACCGTATGTTCTTTAATTTTCATTGAGATATTAAAAAGGGCTTGTTTCTTTCCTTTGTAAAAAAAGTCAACATGTTTTACTTTAATTAAATCAGGATTATTATCTGATGAGTCAAATGTCGGATTTTTAATAATTACTTTTGGATCCATTATTTTTCTCCCTTCTTATCTACTTTATTTTTCGGATGACATTTCTTTTTCTTTGGCACAAATTTCTTTCAAAAATTATGTCAATGCTGCTTTTGCTGCAAGAATTTTTCTTTTGAAAAGAAAAATTTTAAATTATTGATTCGAATTTTTCACTTTTGCTTAAATCCTATTGTAACATAATTTGGCGCAAATTTCTTGCCAAGAATATAAGCTAACGTATTTGATAATCAAATTAAAACGATAATTGCAAATGCTAATTCAAACATAATTCGTATTGCCCCGGCTGTCGATCCTTCTTTTGACAACATTAAGATTTGTGTTGTCAAACTTGCTCCTGGTGACATAAAGCCAGCAATTGGTAAACGAACCGCTGTTCCTAAGGTTAAATAAACTGGGGCTGATTCACCAATAACCCGACCAAGTGCTAAAATAATAGCGGTAATAATTCCTGGCATTGCATTTGGTAACACAACTTTAATTGTTGTTGATGTTTTATTAGCTCCTAGGGCTAATGAAGCATTCCGAAGCGAATCTTCCACGCCGGTTAAAGTATCTTCAATACTACGAATCATAATTGGTAAAATAACAATCGTTAATGTTAAACCAGAACTTAGGATGGATAAGGGTAAATGACAAACACCAATAAAGAAGGCTAAGCCAAATGTTCCATAAATAATACTTGGTGTTGATGATAAAACATCAATTGCAAAACGTACTATTCTAGCAAAAACACTACGTGGTCGCGCATATTCATTTAAATAAATTGAAACCATTAAGGATAATGGAATTGCAAAGATCATCGCACAAATTACTAACAATAAGGTAACTAGAAAAGTAGCAAGAATTCCAGCCCCGCCATCAAATGTTGAAGTGGAAATTAAATCACTTCATACCATGCCAAATAATCCTTTTCAAATAATTGTGGCCAAAATAACTAATGTAAAGGATACCACAATTACCGTTGAAGAAATTAAAAAGAACATTCCAATTCCATCCTTAAACTTTTTAATTCCTCTTGTTTTTTCAATTCGTTGATAAAATAATTTATTAATTTTATTGGCATTATATGATTTACTTAATCGTAAACCTTTTGTTGCCTTATGAGTATGATAATTTCGTTTTCGATTATGAAATGCTTGGGAAGAAATAATAAAAATATTAATGACACAAACAATAATAAATAATACTAACCCAATCGCATATAAAGCTGATTCATGCATTGGTCCAGAATTTTCTAACATTTCTAATCCAATTGTTGAGGCTAATGTTGCAATTGAAGAAAAAATAAAATTAATAAAACCATTACCAAGTTTTAACCCATCTGGCGCATTTCCGGCAATCATCATAACAGCCATTGTTTCCCCTATAATACGAGCGACTCCCATCATAATCGCAGTAATAATTTTAAATCAAGCTGAGCGTAAAACAATTCGATAAGTAGTGTGCGTTTTACTTAATCCTAAGGCTAATGAACCAAAGCGATAAGAATCCGGGACATTTTCTAGCGCATTAATTGATAATGAAATCATAATTGGTAATGCCATAAAAACTAACGTAATTGAGGTTACCAATAAGTTTGAGGTCGCTGGTGCTCCCATTCACATAAATAATGGCCCTAAAATTGCTAAGGCAAATAACCCAAAAACAATCGAAGGAATCCCCGTTAATAATTGAATAATCCCAATAACCTTAAGTTTAATGTTTGGTCTTAAATATTCTGAAATATATAATGAAGAAAAAATTGTTAAGGGAATTGCAAATAATAAGGCAATTAACATCACAAAAAATGTTGCAATAACAATCCGTCAAATCCCAAATTGACTATTATTAGAATTTCAAGTTTGTCCAGATAAAAATCCTCAAAACCCCCCTGGATAGTTTTGAAAAAAATAAACTGATTTATAAATAATAAAGCCAACTAACATTAATAAAATTAAGATTGTTAAAAGGGCAAAACAATAAATCATAATTTTTGAAATAAAATCAATAATTTGTTTTCGTCCCCCAAAATTATTGGTAAAACGAACTTTACACATTTGTAATTTTTTTGAAAGAGATTGTTTGTCCTTTTTTGCGGCTTCTTTCTTCTCCATTATTAATTCTCCATTCCATTATATTCATATCCACAATATAACTGATATTTTTCAGGAAATCTTTCGACAATAATATCTCAAAGACTTTTATAATCTGGATTAAAATTTCAAGGTACTTTTTCATCATCAATTTTTTGCCCACTTTTAGCAAAATTTTTATTATTATTGTACTTTCGGAATAAAATATCATCAAATGTTAATGGTTCTTCCCCTTCTTTTATATATCAATATGCGGTATCATGTTCCGTTAATTTAAATGTTGGAACATAGTATGGATTATTATCACCATTCCGTAATTTTGGTTTTGTTTTTGAATACGGCAATGGATCTAACATTCAAGCAATAAAAGCTAAGACTCTACCAAATTGATTGCCTTGATAATTAATAATTCCAGTAAAAGGTCTTGTTAACGAATAAGCAGGATTAAATTCATAATTATTATCAATAATTTGATACGGTAGTTCTGGTTTTGTTGTTTTATTACCAATAATACTAGCAATTGCTTTTTTTCCTAAATTTTTATTATTAATGATTTCACGAATATATGAAAAAGAAATATAACCAATTGAACCTGGAACTGTTGCAATTGCTTGGTACATTGAACCATTTGATGATACAACTTGGTTTGTCTCGTAGTTTTTGCTTTGAATTACTTTTGATTCAAAGAAATCTCTTGTTCCACTACCAGATTCACGAGTTAAAGTATAGAATTTATTTTTCTTACCAGTAGAACAAACTAATTGCTCGCCAAAAACATCTTGTCAAGTAAAATTGTGGTTAGTATAAATTTGATGAATCAATTTTGTTCCTTCTCCACCATCAAAACTTTTAAACTGTAGTGATTCTTGTTCTGGTTTAATTTCACAATCAACTGGTAAATGATAAATCAAAATAATATAATCACGAGCAATAACGAACCGTCCAATCCGTTCATCTTCTCATAATTGTCGAGCATTACCCCGATTATCGCCTCGTTGTGGGCTTGAAGGAATATCTTTTGATAAAAAACCAAAAGCATAACTACGATTTGTAACACTAACCCGCGCAGCAGCACTCCCTAATGAATTATATAAGATATCTTCTTTATGATCACGTTTATATTGTTCCGTAACACTTGCCATTACTTGGGCTATTGATGTACTTCCACCAGCAACAATTACATTACTCGCAGCCGCAATTGTTCAAATAATAATTGATATTACTAAGACTAAAACTAAACAAATTAAAGTAATCATTTTATGGTGACTAATCTCTCCTACTAAACGCTTAAAAAAATTCTTTTTTTCATCAACAACTTTAGTAGATTCGCTTGGCTTCATTCGTTAAGTTTCCTCCTATTGTAATATATGTTTTTACCCTATTCAACTTGTTTACATTAATTGTATCAAAAAAGATAAAAAATCATAAATTCTTAGACTGCACCCAAAAAAGTAAGTAAAGAAAAAAAGTCTTTGCTAAACTTTTTTGGGTGCAGTCTAGTCCTTATGCTTTTTTATCTTCAAGTTTATTTTCAAACTCTTGAATCATTTCCGCTGCCTGTTGTAATTTAATTCCAACAATTTTTGTAACACCTTTCTGTTGCATTGTTGCTCCATATAATACATCACAATGTTCCATTATTCCCACTCGATGCGTAATAACAATAAATTGCGTTGTTTCAACAAAAGTTTGAATATATTTAGCAAAACGTTCAACATTCGCTGGATCTAAGGGTGCTTCAGCTTCATCTAAAATTACTAATGGAATTGGTCGAACTTTTAAAATTGCAAATAAAACTGATAAGGCAACTAATGATTTTTCCCCTCCAGATAATAAATTTAAATTAGTAATGTTCTTCCCGGGTGGAGATACTTTAATATCAACGCCGGTTTCTAATAAATTATCTGGTTCAGTATAAATGATTTTTGCTGTTCCACCACCAAATAATACTTCAAAAGTTGATGGCAAGTTTTCATTAACCTCTTTAATTGTCTTATCAAATTTCTCTTCCATAATGCGGTCCATTTCATCAATTGATTTTAATAAATTTTTAACGGCATCATTGGCATCATTATATTCATTACTCATAAATTGAAAACGATCATTTTCTTCTTTATATTCGGCAATTGCCTCTAAATTAACATTCCCAATTTGTGCTAAGTCACTGCGTAACTGTTTAATTTCATCCCGAATTAAATCTTCATTATCAATAACCTTCAGCTCTAATGTTTTAGCATGGTCATATGTCATTTGATATTCTTCTGTTAACCTTGTTAAATTTTGTTGAATTTTAACATTAATAATTGATAAATCAGTATTAATTTTACTAATTTGGTCTTGTAAAGCAGAGATATAATAATGTTTCTCTCCAATCTGATTATTAAGATCATTAATCATCAACGATTGTTTATCTTTTAAACTGCGAGCAACATTTAATTGTTGTTCAATTTTAGTTTTTAGAAGCTCTTTTTGTTTGATTTGATCCACAATATTAAGGACTGCTTCATTTTCTTCAATTTTTGTTTCATCAATATTTTTTGATGTTAACAATTGGTATTCATTCTGTAATTTCATTTGATCATGCATGATAATTTCAATTTGGCGTTTACCAGCCCCAATTGAAGCTTGATTTTCGGCAATAACTTCGTTAATCTCATCTAATTGACGGCAAAGAAGGCTTGATTGTTTTATAACATGATGTTGTTCTTCTGTTCTCATTGCTATTTTTTCATTAAGAATGTTAAGTTCTTTTTCTGGATTAATAATTGTCATTCTTGTTCGCCGTGACCCCCCCGTAACAGCTCCTTGCGGACGCACTATTTCACCATCTAACGTTACAATATTATAACGATACTTTGTTAATTTTCCAATTTCTTGGGCACTATCAAAATCAACACAAATCAAATAACGACTTAAAAGATAATCAATGGCAACCTGGAACTCTTTCTTCGCTTTAACTAAATTATTTCCTAATCCTAAATATCCCCGCACTGATTTAATAACAAATTCTTCATCACTGCTAAGATAACGAGGAGTAATTACATCTAAGGGAATAAAAGTTGCCCGGCCAGCCCGGTTTTGTTTTAAATATGAAATTGCTCGTTTCGCACTATCAACATTTTTAACTAAAATATCTTGTAAACGACCACTTAAAGCAGTTACAATTGCTTGTTCATATTTTTCATCAACATTAATAATATCTTGAACTAATACCATAATTCCAGGTAAAACGTTTTTATTATTAACAATATTTTTAACCCCTTCATGTAAATTATCTTGGTTCTCAAAATTATGTTGGGCACGTTCTAATTCACTTTCTAAGCGAATAACTATTTTATTAATTGCCCCTAATTGTTCATTCAATCCGGCCTGTTTGGTATTAAAAGCTTCGCGTTGCATACGATACTCTTGTTGTTGGGTTTCTAAACTTGTTAATTTCTCTTGTTCATTTTGCAAATTAACTGTCAATTCATTATAGTCATTAACCATATTAGTAATGGTAATATCATTATGCAACATTTTTAACGCGGCCTCTTTATTATCTAATTCAATTTTGTGAACTTTTAAATCACTAATTGCTGAAATTAAAGTTTGAAACTCTTTACTCAAAACATTAATTTTAGTATCCAAATTGAAGTTTTCTTTGTTTAATTCATTATACTCAATTTCTTGATTCTTTAATTTTCGATCAGCTTCTTGTTTTGTACTAACAATTTTTTTCTGTTGTGAACGTAATTCTAATAATTTGTCATTAAAAAAAGTAATATCTTTCACTAAGACAGCTAATTCAATTTGATTTAATTTATCTTTTAAGGTGGTATATTTTAATGCTTTCTCACTTTGTCGTTTTAAACTTGGTAATTTTCGTTCAATTTCATTTAAAATATCTTTTAAACGTGCTAAATTTTCATTTGAACGCTCTAACTTTTTCAAAGTTTCTAATTTACGGAGTTTATACTTTGCTACGCCCGCTGCTTCTTCAAATAAGGCACGACGATCTAATGGCTTTGCCTCCGCAAAAGCATTAATATTTCCTTGGGAAATAATTGCAAGCGATGATTTTGTTAAGCCACTATCCATGGCAAAATCCTGAATATCTTTTAAACGAACACGTTGCTTATTAATAAAATATTCATTTTCACCAGTTCCTCGAAAAACACGACGTATAATTTCAATTTCATCATAATCCATGGCAAAAATTCGTTGGGTATTATCAAAAATCAATTTAACCTCCGCCATATTTAATGGTGGTTTTGTTTCCGAACCATTAAAAATAACATCTTCGCTGTTACTTCCGCGAAGCGATTTAATTGATTGTTCACCTAAACATCAACGAAGAGCATCATTAATATTTGATTTTCCACTTCCATTTGGTCCAACAATTCCAATCATTTCATGATCAAAATTAACTATCAGTGGATAAGCAAATGACTTAAATCCAAATGCTTCCAATTTTTTCAAAAATAACACTAATCTTCACTTCCTTAAATTTCCAAATTAACAAATCAAATTATTCTTTATTAATTATTCTATAAAAGTCCATTATTTGCAACTAAAATCAACAAAATCATTAAAAAGAAGAAATTTCTTACGAATTTCTTCTTTTTTTAATTTCCTTTTTAGGATTATTTTTAATTTTTTTATTGTTTGTTGATTTCCGTTTTTGTTTTTCTTCTTTTCGCGTTTTAATTAATAATTTTAATTTCTCTCATCATTGAAAACCATTATTTTGATGATCTGGTAATAGTAAATTTAAGAAAATCCCGGCAAAAGCCGCTAAGGCTACGCCCGTAAATTGTAAATTACCACTGCCGACATTAAAATTAAAAATTGCGCCTCCTAATCCTAACACTAACATAATCGCTGTGACAAAAACATTTTTCATATTAGTATAATCAATTTGATTATTAATTAACACCCGAATCCCGTTTGTCGCAATTAAACCAAACATAATCATACTAATGCCACCCATTACTGGAGAAGGCAACATTTGAACTAATTGATTAACTGGAGCAATAAATGATAAGCCAATTGCAAACAAAGCAGCTAATCCGGTTACTCAGACCGAAGCAATTCGGGTCATTCCAACAACAGAAGCATTCTCCCCATATGTTGTAGCCCCCCAACGAACCCATCGAAAATAATTGACACTCCATCCGCAATTAATGTTCTATCCATCCCTGGATCTTTTACAAAATTTTTGCTGGTCATTTGCCTCATACTAATATGATCACCAATATGTTCGGCAATTGTAATAATTGCTAAGGGACTAATTGCTAAAATAGCTGGTCCAATATTACTTCCTTTTAAATCTCAAATCTTTTTAAAAGATGGATATCATTGTCATTGACTTGAATCAGTAATTTTTGATGTATCTAAAATTTAATATTCCGATCCAATTGAAAAATGCAGAATTACACACAGTAAGTATCCCGCGACAACACCAATAATAACTGGTACGACTTTTACAAAACCTTTACATTTTAATGCAATAATTGCTGTTACTAAAAAGGTAAAGACAGCAATACCAATGCCAATTCAATGAAAATAAGGCTGTTTTCAAGCCGTTGGATTAAAACCGGCATTATTAATTGCACTTGGGGCAACAGACATTCCAATAATAATGATTAACGGGCCCACAATTACTGCTGGAAGAATTCGTTCTAAAAATTTATTACCAATAAAATACACTAATACACCAAAGGCAATATAAATAACTCCAACCATCGTTACGGCAATAAAAACAGCATCTCCATATAATGGATAGCATACACCCATTGCTCCCATATATGCAAAAGAACTCCCTAAATACATTGGAACTTTTGCGGCAGTAATTGCGATATAAATTAAAGTTCCAACCCCTGAACAAAATAATGCCATTGCAATGTTCATAACTTCAACGCCAGCCGTTTGATTAATAATTAATGGCACTAATACTGTTGAACCAAACATTGCAAAAACATGCTGTAATGATAAGATTGATCATTGTAAAAAAATTTTTGGCCGATCATGTGGCCCTAATAATAATTTAATATTATTGTCAACTAAACCAGTTTGTTCTTTTTCCATAATTTTGTTCCTCCCTCTTTTCTTAAAATTGCATAAAAAAACTAGTTGGTAATATTACAAACTAGTAAATTGCATTATTAATATTAATTATTGTTTTATTTTGTAGAATATTAAAGATATCAAAAAGAATCTTATTTCTTTGTAAACAAATTTTAAATTCTTTCATCAAATCAATAATTTTCATTTTATACCTCAACATTCCTGCCATTAATAATAATATTCCTTTACATTAATGTAAAGGAATGAATAATCTTTTTTTATTTCTATTCTCATTCAATTGTGCCAGGGGGTTTTGATGTAATATCATAAGTAACCCGATTAATTCCATGCACCTCACTGACAATTCGCGATGATACTTTTTCTAATAATTTGAATGGTAATCGACTTCAATTGACTGTCATAAAATCAGTTTTATCAACACTACTACCAACAGCCACCATATAACCATATGTCCGAACATCCCCCATCACCCCAACTGAAAAAATTTGATTAGCACTTTGTAATAAAGCTACTTTTTCAGCCGTAATTTTGCCAATCAATAATGCGAACTGCTAAACCTGGTCCTGGGAAAGGATGTTTATAAACAAATTTATGATTAATTCCTAAGGCTTCACCAGTTCGTCGTACTTCGTCTTTAAATAATTCACGTAATGGTTCAATTAATTGAAATGGTAAATATTTTGGTAATCCTCCAGCATTCTGATGCGATTTAATTGTTGCAGAAGGTCCCTTCACTGATAGTGATTCAATTTACAATTTAATAAAACATTTTCTTCCGCTAATTGTACCGCCTCGTTTTGCAATTCAACCCACATAATTTTTGCTGATGTTAAAGTTGATAAAATTAATGGAATTGTAGCATTATTTAGATTTAGTATCAATATCTAAAATATTTTTACTCGCGTATTTAAGGTTGCAAAACGAGCTAATAAAACAGTATCCAAGGAAAAATTAAACATATCAGTTCGTTGTTTAATTTTAATCCCATCATAATCTAATAAATCATTTAAAATTTCCATTTTACACCTCATTATATCAATCAATCAATCCTTTTTCCAAAATTAATTCCTTATTTAAATTCTCCAATAATAAATTAGCCGTAGCATAGCAAATCTCAATTAACTTACTATTTTTACGATTTAATTTTTCAATTAAAGTTTGATCAGTAATTTGATATTTATTTCATTCTTTCTTTTTGAGAACATTAGCAATTGCTAAAAAATATTTGCGACATTCAGCATTATCATAACTATTTAACTGGCGAAGATGAATAAAGTTATTTGCTGCATTATTTTCAAAATTTTTAAAAAAAGTTTGAATAAAATTATTTTTAAAATCATCAACTTCTTCGGAATTAGTACTATTCTCTAAAATTATATTTAAACAGCGGGATTTAATCGTCTCAATTACTTTTGTCTTATTAGTTGTTAACAAAAAAGCATAAGTATTTTGACTAGGTTCTTCTAAGAATTTTAATAAGGAATTCGCTGCTTCTAAAGTTAATAAATCAACCCCCTTAATAACATATACTTTAATACCCGTTTCTTCTAAAGCTGAATAATTAAAGGTTTGAATAATTTCTTGAATTGCTTCTTTTTTGATTGTTGTTTCAAAATCACCTTTAATTTTTAAATCATAATAAGTTTGATTATTAACGCGTTGACAAATATCGCATTGATAATTCTGAACTTTTTTTTCTGAACATAATAAAAATTTAATAATTTCTGTTGCAAATGTTGCTAATTTAACCTTATTATTGCAAGAAATTAAAAGTTGATTTGATAAATTGTTTTTTAAAATTAAATTTTTAAATAAGGTAACTTTTTCATCATCATTTTTTGTAAATAAATTATCCATTTGCTTTGTCCTTTATTTTTTGAATAATCTCCTCAACATAATAATATACTTGTTCTAATACTTCACTTACCGTTTTATGAGCATCAACAACTTTAATTCGGTCAGCATTTTCACTAATTAAAACTTGGTACCCTTCATATACTTTCTCATGAAACGAATTCTTTTCTAAATCAAGGCGATTCATTTCACCTTCATTTCTAACCTTCATTCTTTCATTTGCCATTGTTGGTTCAATATCAAAAAAAAGTGTTAAATCGGGTTTTATTGCCCCTAAAACAATTGATTGAACTTCATCTAATGTGCGAATTCCTAATCCCCGCGCATATCCTTGATAGGCTGAAATTGAATCCATAAAGCGATCACAAATGACAATTGCTCCTTCTTTTAAAGCTGGTAAAATATCTTCTACAACATGTTGTCTTCGCGCAGCTATATATAGTAAAGCTTCTGTCCAAAGATCCATTCCTAAGTTATGTTTACTTAAAATAACACTTCTAATTTGTTCAGCAATTTCATTGCCTCCCGGCTCGCGTGTTAAAACAACTTGGTATCCTTCTGACCGTAATTTTTCTTTTAATAATTTTGAAATTGTTGTTTTTCCAGAACCATCAACTCCTTCCAATGTTATAAATAGCATCACTACACTCCCTATTCTTAAACATCTTTACGTCCTTCTAGTGCTTGTTTTAAAGTTACCTCGTCAATGTAATCTAAGGAACCACCAATTGGGATTTTGTATACTGTAAAACTAAATCATAAAAAGTTAATAAAATTATAACAAATTAAAAATAAAAAACAATAATCACAAAAAATATTGGGCAATATTTTTTGTGATTATTGTTTTTTATTTTTAATTTGTTATAATTTTATTAACTTTTTATGATTTAGTTTTACAGTATACAAAATCGTTGTATTTATTTTAAATCATGCTATTATCAATTTAATAAGAGATACAAATTTGGAGCTTGTATCTACACGATGCCTTTTTATTTGTAAAGGAGATTAACAATTGTGCAAATGGACAAATTAGAATTATATCTATCAGAGGATAAGATTCAACAAGAAATTAGCATTTATGCAGAAAAAATAAATAAGTTATACGCAGGGAAAAAATTATATTGTATTGGTTTATTAAACGGCGCCTTATTTTTTATGAGTGATTTATTAAAACAACTTAAAATGAAAATTGTGATTGATACAATGAGTGTTTCAAGTTATTTAAAAACACAGTCGAAAAATAAGGTTACGGTTCATAAAGATATCTCAAAAGATATTACTTGCCAAGATGTGTTATTAATTGAAGATTTAATTGATACTGGTAACACCTTATCGGTTGTAATTGACCAAATTCAAGCAAAAAAACCAAATAGTTTACGTGTAGTTTGTTTAGCAGATAAGGGTGCAATGCATACAGAATTTAAGCATTCTTATGATGCATTATTTTCAGTTCCGAATGAGTTTCTTGTTGGATATGGATTTGATTATGATGATCAGTTTCGACAATTACCAGATGTATATATATGGAGAGGTGAGTAAATGAAAACAACTGTATACTGTAAAAGGGGCTACTAATCCTGAACAAAAGCGTAAAATTATTGGTAGTTTATTTATTGAAATTTTTAATGAAGAAGTAGGGAAAATACAAAATGTTAAATGGTTAGGGCAAGGAACAATTTATCCTGATGTTGTATACTGTAAAACTAAATAAAAAGTGATAGTAAGAAAAAAGTTAAGTTTTTATAAAAATTATAAATAACATAATTAGAGATAAAATTAATTAATCGTTAGATAGTATCTTTCACACTTAATAAAATAGGTTTTTTCTGAAAAATTCCATCCTTTCTTTTCTTAAAAATTTTTAAGTAGTTGTTTTACTTAGTTATTAGTTAATTGTTAAATATATTACTAAAAAATACATTTAATAAACAAATAATTAAAAAAAGATGATGAGATAAAAAATAATAAAGATACTATCTAACGATTAATTCAAAATTCAATCTTTAAAACTTAATATTTTGATATTTTGATGCTTAAAGATGAATAACTCATCTATGGCGCGAAGCCTTAAAGAAAGTATGAAAGCGATTGGATTTTACTCCTATTTATTTCTTTAATTCTCGGCAAGATTAATCCCTTATGAAATGTCAGAGTGCGTGTTTTTTGCTTGTTTTCATAATAAGATTGCTGTTAAACCGAAAAAAACAATAGGGTTCGAACTCCAAAAGGTTATTTTCTTTATATAAAGTTGTGTAGGAATGGATGAAGCGTAATTAATAACTGGGTAAACTGTTTTTGGGGGGGTAAACTCTGTCTAAATATAAAGTTTTAGTATCGCCACCATTCACCACCGAAGTCAGGTGGGTGGAGAAGTAAGCTAATTAAATAAAAATATAAATATTTCTTACTAAATATCAAAATATTAACCAACAAAGGTATTTTCTTTTTATTTAAAAAAATAAAGGAGAAAAATATTATGAAAGAATATAAAAGTAAATATATTAATAAAATTTGAAATGAAATAACAATATCATTTGATTGAGTTAATTGTCAACCTATTAATTGTCTTATTTCTCATCATAAAAAGCATTATGATTTAGTTTTACAGTATACAGTTTTTGGTTAATTTTAAAAAGCACTCATTGATATAACACTGACATTTGTTAATTAGCGTTGATTTATTTTGTACTTTAATTTTTAACTCCTTTTAACAGAGTTCTTTTAAAGACACTCGGAAAACACCCTTATAAATAGTAAGATTTCTAAATTTTTTTATTGTGGAGTACTCACCCTTTAGCTATTGCAAGTTAAAGATTTATCCCCAAACCATGATATGATAACTCTTTTATATTGCCTAAAAGAATTGCCTTTATTGTGTAGTAGCGGTACAGTCACCCCTATATTGTTTATCCTCGCTTGCTTGGTTTTACGATATTCCAAGTAGGAGAGTTTTATTCGGTTGGTTTTGCTGTTATTTTTTTAAACTAAGCAAGGTTAACGACAATTTACAGGGCATTAAAAGAAACAGCAGCTTTTAATGCAATATTTGGAATCAACGTCTGATAACGGTCAAAAGCAATTTTTGTGCCCCATACCGCTCCGCTGTCGAATAAATGCTTTCAAAAATTTCTTGTGTTGGGCAATATCATTTGAAACGTAAAATAATTTTAGGATCAACAACACCATTTTCCTCTGTTAAAAGCTTTTGGGTCAAACTCATTGCTGCTTTATAATTTAATGTTGCATCCTTTTTTGCTAATATTTTAATTAAGTATGTTTTCTCCATAAATTTATTATCATCCTTTTGCTTCTATTTAGCGATATTATAACATTTTTGATTAAAAAAGTCTTGTTAACAAAATAAAAGACGATTAAATTCCTTTTCCATAAACAAAGAAAAAACCCTTGTTAAAGGGTTTTTATTATTTTACTTTAAAATTAAAGAATGAATTAATTAGTAAAAGCAAAATCACGAACACTATAACGAGTTTTACCAGTGAAATCATTGAAATTATTTTTATAAGTAATAGTAATTGCTTTAAATTTTTCAAGATCAAATTCAGCATTTAATCTTTCTGCTAAATCATTTCATACTACGCATTGCACTTCTTCACCATTATCTAAAACTCAAAATTCACATAAATCTCTTGTTTGTCCATCTTTACTAGTAACTGTTTTTAATTGTGGTTGTTTTGATGCTAGTAAGAATTTTACATCGTTAATAAACTGTTCATCTTTTTTATTAAATTTGTTGTGTTGTGGTCTATTATTATACATCCTTGCCGCCCTCCTTTCTTATTCAAATGAATACTTAAATCATACTTTAAATTTTAACTGAAAAAAAAGGAAGATTTATTAGATTGTCATATGAACAACAATATTATATCACTAAAATATTTTTTAAAAACGATTATTTTAGAAAAGGTTACTATTTTTCTACATTATTTAGCAACCTCTAGACTGCACCCAAAAAAGTAAGTAAAGAAAAAAAGTCTTTGCTAAACTTTAGAGGAGGTGCATTTTTATATGGCAAGAAAAGGACAAAAATTTAATAAATATACAGCATATTTTCGAAAAATGATAGTACAAGAGGTTAAAAATAATAGTATAAGTTTTATTGCAAAAAAATATCAAATTAATAAAAAAACTGTTGCTTCATGGTATGAAAATTTTAAGAAAGGAATTTTAAACACCAATAAAGGTCCAAAAGAATCATTTGAAAAAAGAGATTTAAACTATTACAAAGTTAGGTATGAATTATTAAAAAAGCTTCATGACTTTTACAATTAAATAAAAGAAAAATTGTATCTTTTATCAAAGAAAACATTAATAAATATCCACTAAATTTATTACTTGATATAACAGATTTAAAGCGTAGTTATTGAGATAAATATAAAAATTATTCAAGTAATGGTAAGGATAGCGAATCATTAAAAAATATTGTAAAAGTCTATGAAGAAAATTTAAAAAAATTTGGTTATCGTCGAATTACCAAATATTTAAAAGAAGATTATGGCATTGTTTATAATGCTAAGAAAGTATTGCGAATTATGAAAAAAAATAATATTCAAGCTGAATATGTAAAGCGTATGCGTAGAAAAATATTAATAAAACAAAATAGAAATAAAAATATAATTAAATATCCTGATTTAGTAAATCGTAATTTTAATGATATTAAAGAAAGATTTTCAATTTTATTTACTGATGTAACTTATTTAATTTGAAATGGTAAAAAACATTATCAATCAACAATACTTGATGGATATACTAAAGAAATTATTGATGTAAAATGATCAAAATTTAATAATAACAAACTTGTAATTGATAATTTAAATGATGCAATTAATAAAATTAAAAAAATAAAAAAAGATTTAAATAAAATAATAATTCATTCAGATCACGGATATTAATATACATCTAAAGATTATAATAGTAAATGTTTAGATAACAAAATTATAATTTCAATGGGTAAAAATTATCATTGTGCAGACAACATTATTATTGAGAGTTTTTATTCATTACTTAAAAAAGGAACAATCCATAATAAAAATTATAAATCTCATAATGAATATATTAATGATGTTAAAAAATGAAATAAATGATATTCAAACCAAAAAGAAAAATATATAATAAATGAAAGTTTGTAAACCTTTTTATTAATACTTACTAAACAGGGTACAGTCTACTCTTATTAGCACTGCTGAATTACTATCCTAATTTAAAGTAATTTTTCAATTACATTCGTAATTCCATTATGGTTATTATCATCGGTCACTAAATCAGCAATTGCTTTAACATCGGCCGGAGCATTTCCCATTGCTACGCCAATGCCTGCTCACTGTAACATCGCAACATCGTTATGTTCATTTCCAAACGCTAAAACATTCTTGGCTGTTAATTGATATTTTTCACAAATCTTGGTAATTCCCGTTGCTTTATTAATTTGGCGACTAGTAATTTCTAACGACGAGCGATCACCACGAATTTCTTGTGAAATTTCAATTTTTCCTTCTCATTTCGCCACAAAACGATTCACATCAGAAGTATAGCTACTAATATAAATCTTATTAACATTAATATCAAAATTAGTAGAATATAGACAAGCCGTTACTTCATCTTTAGCTTCAGCAAAAGTTGCTAAATAATTTTTGGTTATTTTATCTTTGAACCCTTTACAATGCAATAACATCTTATTAAACGACGAATGATCAGCATCAAACATAATTAAGGTTTCTAAATCAAAGTTAATAACATCCAAATAAATTTCTCGTAATAATTGTTGATTCAAAAAATCACAAAATAAAAGTTCTTTTGTTGCATTATTTGTTACAACTGAACCATTCAAACTAACTGTAAAATCATTATCATCAGTTAATCCTAATTTTTCTGCAATATCTTTACTTTGATATAATGGTCGGCCAGTAGCAATTACTAACTTAATATCTTTACTAGCCAATTCTTTTAAAATCCGCAAAGTATGCGGAGACATTTCACCAGTTGAATTCAAAGATGTTCCGTCCAAATCAACAGCAATTAATTTAATATCTGTCATAATCACTTTTCTCCTTGTATACTGTAAAACTAAATCATAAAAAGATAATGAAATTATAACAAATTAAAAATAAAAAACAATAATTACAAAAAATATTAAATTAAAAATATTTTATTATTAATCTAGCAAGATATAAATTTGCCGTTTGTATCTACACAGCGCTTTATTGTTAATAATTTCTATTTTTTGCCAATTATCAGTGTCGCTTGCTTTAAAATGTTGTTTTCCATTCGTAATTGGATTAATTCTTTCCGCAAGGCAATCAGTTCATTTTCTTGAACAGTGCGGTTATCTTTTGCTTTAAAAGATCCAGAATTATTAAATTTTTCAATTCACTGATATACGACTGATTTTGACACCCCATATTCCTTAAAAATTTCAAGAATAGTTTTACCATTTTGATAAAGTAAAACAATTTGTTTTTTAAATTCATCGGTATATGAATTTCTTCCCATTTTTATATTCCTACTTTCTTCATAATTATATTTTATTTGAAAGTCCATATAAATATGGTCCAACTTATTGTAACCTATCCATGATATGTTTTATTCTGTTTGTTTCAAATTAATGATAAAACTTTACAAATAACATGATCAATCACAGAAGCTACCCCTTTAAAGAAAATTAATAAGATGATTAAACTAAACATTAAATCTGTTAAATAATGTGTTCTTGAAATAATGTGCATAAATGCCATCATTGCAACATTTGCGATAAAGAATCCAAATACTAATCATTTTCATCAAGTAATATTTTTTTGTTTTTCATTCATAAAATATAATAAGAATCCATAAACAGGCATTGAGGATGAATTAATATGACCAGATGGAAAGGCTTTGTCACTTCAGTGATGCGTTTCTTCTCCTGCTTTTCCTAATAAGAAATCTCAATATTCAGATTTAAACCCTTGAATTTGTCATCAATCTAAATATTCGGCATTAATTATATCCGTTGGTTTGTTTATTCAATCACTTGGTAAGTGATCAATAACATATTGATAATCAACATGAACTCAGTATGGTCTACCAAAGAAAGTTTTAAAACTGGATCAAAAATAACACCAAAAAAGGCCAAATACGACAAATATTTTTAAAGCATCAATTCAATAATTATGCTTTAACAAATCATCTCTTTTTGAAAATTTAACTCTTAAAAATCAAGAAATAGCACATATTAAGATAAGTTCAATTCTAAGTTGAATAGTCATTGCTACGTTGTAGATTGCACCCAAAAAAGTAAGTAAAGAAAAAAAGTCTTTGCTAAACTTTAAAGGAGGTGCATTTTTATATGGCAAGAAAAGGACAAAAATTTAATAAATATACAGCATATTTTCGAAAAATGATAGTACAAGAGGTTAAAAATAATAGTATAAGTTTTATTGCAAAAAAATATCAAATTAATAAAAAAACTGTTGCTTCATGGTATGAAAATTTTAAGAAAGGAATTTTAAACACCAATAAAGGTCCAAAAGAATCATTTGAAAAAAAGAGATTTAAACTATTACAAAGTTAGGTATGAATTACTAAAAAAGCTTCATGACTTTTACAATTAAATAAAAGAAAAATTGTATCTTTTATCAAAGAAAACATTAATAAATATCCACTAAATTTATTACTTGATATAACAGATTTAAAGCGTAGTTATTGAGATAAATATAAAAATTATTCAAGTAATGGTAAGGATAACGAATCATTAAAAAATATTGTAAAAGTCTATGAAGAAAATTTAAAACAATTTGGTTATCGTCGAATTACCAAATATTTAAAAGAAGATTATGGCATTGTTTATAATGCTAAGAAAGTATTGTGAATTATGAAAGAAAATAATATTCAAGCTGAATATGTAAAGCGTATGCGTAGAAAAATATTAATAAAACAAAATAGAAATAAAAATATAATTAAATATCCTGATTTAGTAAATCGTAATTTTAATGATATTAAAGAAAGATTTTCAATTTTATTTACTGATGTAACTTATTTAATTTGAAATGGTAAAAAACATTATCAATCAACAATACTTGATGGATATACTAAAGAAATTATTGATGTAAAATGATCAAAATTTAATAATAACAAACTTGTACTTGATAATTTAAATGATGCAATTAATAAAATTAAAAAAATAAAAAAAGATTTAAATAAAATAATAATTCATTCAGATCACGGATATCAATATACATCTAAAGATTACAATAGTAAATGTTTAGATAACAAAATTATAATTTCAATGGGTAAAAATTATCATTGTGCAGACAACATTATTATTGAAAGTTTTCATTCATTACTTAAAAAAGGAACAATCCATAATAAAAATTATAAATCTCATAATGAATATATTAATGATGTTAAAAAATGAAATAAATGATATTCAAACCAAAAAGAAAAATATATAATAAATGAAAGTTTGTAAACCTTTTTATTAATACTTACTAAACAGGGTGCAGTCTAAAGTTTAGCAAAGATTTTTTTCTTTACTTACTTTTTTGGGTGCAGTATACAATTAAGAGAACAATTTTCAATATCTTAAAAACAAATTTAGATTTATTATTTTTATTAATAAATGAAGAACCGTCAACATAGAACTCCTTATTTGTTTTTGTCTTAAATTTCAACGTTTTCATAGAGTCATTATACCATAATGTATACTGTAAAACTTGCCAAAAGTAATTTTTTGGCTAAAAAGGTATACATTTTCTGGAAAATTGGGTAAGATAATATAAACCTAAATTTATAAAAGGTTTATTAGAAGAGGTGTAATTATGTCAAAAAAAGAACTAGCAGAACAAATTGCAGGACAATTTACTGATTTATCAAAATCACGTGCTGAAGAAATTACAAATTTTATTTTTGATAAAATTAAAGAAACTTTAGTAAAAGAAGATGAAGTATCCATTGCAGGATTTGGTAAATTTGTTGTAAATAAAAGAGCAGCAAGAGATGGAAGAAATCCAGCAACGGGGGAAACAATCAAGATTCCAGCTTCTAAAGCAGCTAAATTTAAACCAGCTAAACAATTAAAAGATGTATTAAACTAATTAACAATTAGAAAAGATTTAATTGTTATGTTAAATAGTTTATTTAACAAAGGCAGTATTAATAAGTGACGCTTTTTGTTAAGTCATTATAAATTAATAAATTTGTCAGAAGAACAGTTAGTGTTAATCATGTTGATTATGAACTGTTCTTCTTCTGATAAAAGGTTTATTACGCCGTTAGAGATTGCAAATCATTCTAATTTTACCGAAGCACAAGCAAAACAAATGTTAGATCAGTTGAAACAAGATGGTTTCATTGATATTAAGATGAAAAAAGATGTTTTGGAAATGGATTTATCACCAATTTTTAATAAAATTATTATTTCACTTGAAAACTTACAGTTAAATGTTGAGAAAAAGAATTTATTTGACCAAGTAAATGAAATTTTACAACAACCGCTTAATGACCACGAAAAATCTACCTTAAATACTTATTTAGAAAATAAAATTTCTGATTTTCAATTAACTTTAATTATTAATAGTCATCAAGAAACAAAAATAACTTTTAAAGAATTATTGAAATTTATTGATAATTACCTTAAAAATAAACCAAAATCATTAACTAAATATAATTGATTAATTGATTAAGGATTGGTTCAAAAGGCATCATGTACGATGAAGCTCCAAAAAACAACTCTTGTTAAATAAAAAGAGTTGTTTTTTATTTATAAAACAAAAATTATTAATTGATTCAGAGAAAGGGCAGCATCCTAAATTTTAAAATAGAAACTTTTTATCACAATTTTTGTTACCGTATTTAATTTGTGTTAGACATTTATTAAAAATCTTAGAAATCTTTACAAAGTGTAGCTGTTTTTCTCCTATTTTAAGGTGTTGTCCTTTCTCTGCTTTAGTTAATTAATTTGCTAATAAATAAAAAACTTAATAAAGAAAGGAGTAAGTAATGGCAATTAATAAGCAACAACAAATTTGCGATATTGATAATTGCTATAAAAAATATCGTTCATTACCGAAGAATTTGTATCAAATAGAGTTTTATGAACTTGTGAAAAACATAAAGATTTATTAAATCGAACAAAAGATAAAAAACAAAAGCGGTTTTATAAATGCTTAGAAAATTCAAAAATTATCTTTGATGTGTAAATTGTAAATACCAAATCATAAAAAGTTAACTATTAATTTAGTTAACTTTTTATTATTTGAGTTGAGAATTAAATTTATATCTTAAATTTCGTAATGAAGAAAGATATGTAGGTAATGTTTTATTGTCAACAGATTTTGACTTAAATTTAAAATGATATGAAATTGATGAAGTTAAAGGTTTAATAGATGATTATTTAGAAGATGAAGAAGCAGATTGCGAGGTGATAAATTATGAATAATGTGTGAAAAAATGAAGATGGTTATGTTTATACAGAAGAAGATTTATTTAATATAGCATTAGAAGAATGTCATTCAGAAAAAAGTGCTTATGAAGATATTGATAATTTAATTGAAGAAATGCAATTAGAGGAAATTTAATAATGGCAGATTTAACATTAAATAATCAAATTAAAAATATTACTTATCCATTTTATTTAAAAGGTAATGATTTTAAAAAATTAAGTTTAAAAACATTACCAATTAAAAATTGAATTGATAATCATGGTCAAGAATTAACAGAGTTTATCTATCGTCACCTTAATCATTATACATTAAATGGTTATCAAGATATACATTTAAAAGATATACCCAGTGCTATTAGTAAAATTGATTTTGTTTTTAGAGAACCATTAGAATTAATAAAAGATTTTAAAGATGAATTAAATCGAATTAGAGTTAATATTATTAATTTAGAAAAAATACTTCAAAATAATAAAATTGAAATTAAAAATAGCCTAATACAAGTTCAATATTTAAAACAACAACAGTTTATTCAAACTAAAAAACAAGAACAAGAAAATAGGGTTGAATATGCTAATAACTTAACGTCTGATATGGGGTTAGACATGGACCAAATTGAAGATGAACAAGTTCGTGCTATGGAAGATGTAGCAAAAATAGATAGGGAATTAGAAAAAAATATTGGTAAATTTCGTAAAGAAAAAATATTAGTTAAAGATATTGAGATTTTAGGTGTTAATGATGATTTTTTACAAAATACCGATAAGTTAGGACTTATTAATCTTATTAAAAATTATTTAATTATCGATGAACAAGTTGTTAAAAACGAAATTAAAGAACAATGAGATAGTAATAAAGATATTAATACTATTGGAGTTAATGGAATTAAATTCAAAATAAATAAAGGAGAAAAATAAAATGACAAATAAATTACAACAATATATTAAAGGTGCAATTATTAAATATGAATTAAAAGTTAATGAGAAATATTTAAAAGAAAATATTTTAGCACTTGAAGAATTAAAAATGAAAAATGGACAAAGTTATTTACAATTAATTAATAATGCAGATAATGCCAAAATTACAGCCTTAGGAATTATTAAATTAAGTAATAAAGGTTTAATTTTTGGAAAAGATTTTAATATTATTCCATTTAAAAATAAATTAACTACTATTATTGATAGTAAAATTTATTGTAAAAGAATTGAAGAAGCAGGATACAGTCCACGAAAATCTATTATATTTAAAGATGAAAAATTTGAATGGGATACTATAAATTCTTGCACCAAAATTCATGAGATTAATTTTAATGCAAATACTAGTGATTATAATGAAATTATTGGTGCTTATGCTTTTGCAAAAGATATTAATGGAAATTATCAAGGTATTTTATTAAGAAAAGCAGATATTGACCGTTTAAAAAATAGTAGTCCAAGTGGAAATAGTGAATATTCGCCTTGAAATAAATGACCAAAAGAAATGGTTGAAGCAAAATTATATCGTAAATTAGCACAAGAATTAAGTATAGATATTACTGACATTAATTTAGATGAAAAAGAAATTAAAGAAGATGGTAATTTTGTTATAGACTGCACCCAAAAAAGTAAGTAAAGAAAAAAAGTCTTTGCTAAACTTAAAGGAGGTGCATTTTTATATGGCAAGAAAAGGACAAAAATTTAATAAATATACAGCATATTTTCGAAAAATGATAGTACAAGAGGTTAAAAATAATAGTATAAGTTTTATTGCAAAAAAATATCAAATTAATAAAAAAACTGTTGCTTCATGGTATGAAAATTTTAAGAAAGGAATTTTAAACACCAATAAAGGTCCAAAAGAATCATTTGAAAAAAGAGATTTAAACTATTACAAAGTTAGGTATGAATTACTAAAAAAGCTTCATGACTTTTACAATTAAATAAAAGAAAAATTGTATCTTTTATCAAAGAAAACATTAATAAATATCCACTAAATTTATTACTTGATATAACAGATTTAAAGCGTAGTTATTGAGATAAATATAAAAATTATTTAAGTAATGGTAAGGATAGCGAATCATTAAAAAATATTGTAAAAGTCTATGAAGAAAATTTAAAACAATTTGGTTATCGTCGAATTACCAAATATTTAAAAGAAGATTATGGCATTGTTTATAATGCTAAGAAAGTATTGCGAATTATGAAAGAAAATAATATTCAAGATGAATATGTAAAGCGTATGCGTAGAAAAATATTAATAAAACAAAATAGAAATAAAAATATAATTAAATATCCTGATTTAGTAAATCGTAATTTTAATGATATTAAAGAAAGATTTTCAATTTTATTTACTGATGTAACTTATTTAATTTTAAATGGTAAAAAACATTATCAATCAACAATACTTGATGGATATACTAAAGAAATTATTGATGTAAAATGATCAAAATTTAATAATAACAAACTTGTAATTGATAATTTAAATGATGCAATTAATAAAATTAAAAAAATAAAAAAAGATTTAAATAAAATAATAATTCATTCAGATCACGGATATCAATATACATCTAAAGATTACAATAGTAAATTGTTTAGATAACAAAATTATAATTTCAATGGGTAAAAATTATCATTGTGCAGACAACATTATTATTGAGAGTTTTCATTCATTACTTAAAAAAGGAACAATCCGTAATAAAAATTATAAATCTCATAATGAATATATTAATGATATTAAAAAATGAAATAAATGATATTCAAACCAAAAAGAAAAATATATAATAAATGAAAGTTTGTAAACCTTGTTATTAATACTTACTAAACGGGGTGCAGTCTAGATATAACATCTTCGCGTTTTTGCACACTTTCTCTAATTTGTTTTGCTTCATTATTAAACTGATTTAAGATATTTTCCGCAATTTCTTCATTTAAACCTTGTTCGATTAATTGTTCTTTTGTAAGTGCCATTTTTATAAACTCCTCTTTTTTTATTCTTGTTCGATTAACAAGTCAGCATAACTCTTTTTTACGGAAAAAGATTAAACCTATGAATTAATTATATACTATTATTTTACCAATACAATACTTTTTATACATAAATACTAAACTTAATATATTTTATTACCATTTTAGGTCTTAAAACGCGTGATAGTAGTTATTTAACAAGATAAAATTTTTAAAATAATTCATAATTTTGCTTGTGTATATATCTATATATATATATATATATATATAGATATATAGATATATACACTGTCAATAGAAATTGAAAAAGGGAGAAATATAAGTATGAAAAAATTACTAAGTTTATTAAGCATATTAACAATTAGTGGAACTGGTGTACGAATAATGATTGCTGATATTCCTTATCAAAAAAATACTATTAAAGATTTATCTGAATTAAATTGAACAGGTTTAAATATAAATAAAAATAAAAGAGACACAAAAAACAATCAAACTAAACATATATTTAAAACTAATGGAGCTGACAGACCAACTGAAAAACAAATCAAAAATAAAGTAAAAGAATTAAATCCTCAATTAAATGTTAATAACATTAATGTTACAAAAATTACTGAAAATAGCGCGGTAATCACTCTAACTGGTTTTAGTAATACGAAAACAATTAATTTTATAATTGATAAATCTGTTGATTTAAATACTATAATTCCAAATAATACTAGTTTAGGTCAAATAATTGATAATGAGGAGGGTAAACAAAATATTGTAAATATAAGTGAAATACAAATTAAAGATAAATTAAAAAAATTATTTCCGTCATTAAACATTTCAAAAATTAATATTAAACTACTTAGTACACATTCTTCTAAAATTACTTCAAATGATATAAATGTTTATATTGGTGAAACAGATGTTAAATATACCTTACCACTAGGTTTTTATATAAAAAATAATAATTTGGGTGTAATAAAAACCAATGGTCTAAGTATACCAACAGATAATCAAATTAAAGATAAAATAAAAGAATTATACCCTATAATGTTAAAAAGTAGTTTTTTAAATTTTTTGAACATTAATATTATAAATTCTACAAATGCAAAAATTAGTTGTAGACCAAATAATGATACTGTTTCTGATATATTAGATATCAATTTTACAGTTGATAAATCTGTATTACTAAGTACAGTTATTAATAATAATACTTTAGACGAATTTAAAACTAATAATTTATCTAACCCAACAGCGCAACAAATCAAAAATAAAGTAAAAGGATTAAATCCACGGGTAGATATTGATAAAATAAAAGTTGAAAATATTAATAATAACAAAGCAACTATTAATTCTTCTGATTTAACTGTTTATATTGGAAATATAGATGTTAATTATTCTATTTCAATAGATTCACTTAATTGATAATAAAAAAATACTTAAATGAAAAAAATATTAGTCTCCTTAATAACAATCACTTTAATTGGAATAAGTACAACCAGTTTAGTTGCTTGTAATAAACCACAATATACTGAAGATGAATTAAAAAAAGAAAAAGAAAATCATAAAATAGATACTGCTAATCAAGAAATCAGAGACAATTTAGAATGAATATCACCACAAGAAAAACCATTTTTTAATCCTAATAATAAATGATATTTTATAACTTTTTATTCAGATGGTTGAAAAATTAAAAAAGTATCAAATAATGAAGAAGGTAGAAAAATATATTTATTTAACGATAAAATAGGAATTAAGTATACTATTATGAATTGGCCCAATCCTACTCGTGAAGAAAGTGACAATGGTAATTATTTTAAAGCAGTTTATCGTTGAAATGGTAAAGAACAAGATTTACCTAACGTAATTGTTGATAAAAATGGTGATGTAAAAGTTAATGGTGAATAGAAGAAAGAGATATTAAATCTCTTTCTTCTATTCACCATGGTTTCATTGTAATTTTAACAGGACTAGTACTATTATTTCTAATTCCCAGTGTATTTGGATTATTAACATCTAATACAACATTTTTATCATTACCGAAAAAAAGAGTAAGTATTTCTTTAAAAGTGAATAATAATTTAGATAGTAATGTTTTTGAAAATCTAATTTTTAATTTCATATCATTAGTATAATATTCTTGTAAATATGTTTCTTTAATTTTAGGATTATCTAGTCTGTCTAATCAGACTATTTGTAGTAAAAATTTTATTCTATCACCATTTTTTGAATCATATGGATTATAGTTTTTTTTAATAATCTATTAGTATAACCAGTAGCAAATGTTTTAATTTCATTAGTTATATTATCAGTATATAAAGTTATTGTATTATCAAAATTAACTTTATCAGTTTGCGAATAACCCTTCTGTTGTAAAGTTATATTTTTCAATGAAAATAAATTATTACTACATTCTTCACTCCCACTTATTATATTAATATTTCTATTAGGAATAAAATTTTCGATATCAGGTGGCCCACATTCAATTTGTAAATTACCTAGATTACTTATTTCTATTATTTTATAAGAACTAATAAATTTATCAATACTTTGAATTGTTGGTCAATTTGTCTTAAATCAATTTCAGTTTCATAATGAGCATAATTAAATTCATCAAAAAATAAGTTAATATATGTACCTGTTCTTTTACATTGTGCTGGTGCGGTAATTTTAGTTTTTAATGGTTGTACTGCACCAGCAGAAATAATATCTTTTGTATACTCTCGATAATTATAAGGAGCTGGTGGCAATACATATTGTTGTGGGTAATTAAATGTTGGTATTTCATAGTCATGGGATAATAAAAAACTAGCTTTATAATTAGTTGTAATATCGCGTAAATAGTTATTTAATACACTTTTTGTTTTACCACGAAAACTCCATACTGATAAACGTAAATAATCTTCTTCATTATTTGTATATGGGTTATCAGCATAAAAGATAATTTCAAAATTACCTTTATATAATGCTTGGATTGAAAACATATGAATTATATAACTACAATTTATCCCATCGGGTGTTTGTAAGAATTCACAATCATTATCTTCTTCACTTATCACTAACTGGTGTTTGAGCATCTACTGCTGTTGTAAGTTCATTAATTAAATAAACTCGATTAGTTTTTTCGTTTAATTGTTTTAGATTATATGTTGAATAAACTATATTATTTGTTGGTTTACCATCCTTAGTTAAAACAGTACCTACTAATTTATCAGTTAATAAAGTAGTAAAACCAAAACTAGTAGCATTTGCACCAAAAATAGCACCAACTTTATCATTACCTTGTTCTCTAAATATTTCAAATGGTAAATAACTATTACCTTTTGCATCACCACTTCAAAAAGCATCATTATAAAAACTATAAACATTAGCACTCATAAAACCATTTAATCATTAAAAATTAGGTCATGTATTTTCATCTTCGTTAATTACTTATCCCCAAGGAATACCAAAAGAAATAAAGTTTAAGAATTTACCAACTCCACCCGGTATCGTAAAAGGATTAAATACTAACTTTTGTGTATAGTTTAAAGGTAAGGCAGTAACTTGGCGAAGTAAAATATCGAGCATAACTATCACCAACAAAATTTTTAAATATTTCTCAATCAAAACCAAAATTATAGTCACTAAAATTTAAATCATATTTTTTATTTAAATGTTCATAACTAATAATTCGTTTTTTGTTGTTAAATTTACTAAATTCTTGCATATTTATTAACCTCTTTATTTTATATATAATACATTATAAGAAAAAATAAAGGTAATTTGTATAAAAATGAAAAAATTTAAACATTTAATATTTGATGAACGAGATTTTTTTAAGGATTTATTATTATCTGATACTTGTAAAAAGAAAAATGGCACGATTAATTTATCTGAAATAGCAAGACAAATGGGTCGTGGGATTAATACTGTTAAAAGAGAAATTAAGCGATTTAAAAATATACAAGATTATAAGCCATCAGATGCTCACAAAGATTATAAACAAAAGCGTAAAAATGTATTAAAAAAATACCTGAATTTACAAAAGATCAGTTAGATTTTATTAAAACAAGATTTAATAAATACCGTGATACACCCCAATAATTGATTTATCGTTATTTTATAAAATTTGGTGTTAAATTTTCTATTTGTGTTAAAGCTTTATATAAATTAATTCGTTTAGGAAAATTAGGGTTAAGAAAAGAAAATTTTCCTCATCGTGGTAAAAAATATAAAACAAAACAAAATGATAATCGTGGAAAATTAATTAATTTTAAATCAATTTGAGATATTGAAAATAAAGTTTCTAGTGTTGGTTGATTTGAAATGGATACTGTTGTGGGAAAACACTACCAATCTAGTTGTTTGGTATTAGTTGAACAGTCAAGTAACAATTACTTTGCAGTGAAATTAAAAAATCATAGTGCTAGCGAAATTGTAACAAAATTTAAAGATATTGTTATAAATAATAATTTAATTGGGATGTATACTGTAAAACTAAATTATAAAAAGTTAATAAAATTATAACAAATTAAAAATAAAAAACAATAATTACAAAAAATATTAAATTAAAAATATTGTTTTTAATATTTATTTTTAAAATTATAAAATTAAACACAACAAAAAATAAATTTTACTAATCTTAACAAACACTAATTTAATTTAAAAAAAATTTTTTTAAAATATTGTCTTGATGTAAAATTTTCCAAGCAAGGTCTAATTGTGGTATTTAATATATCTAAAATAGGTTTTAATCTATTACTTACTAGACTGCACCCTGTTTAGTAAGTATTAATAAAAAGGTTTACAAACTTTCATTTATTATATATTTTTCTTTTTGGTTTGAATATCATTTATTTCATTTTTTAACATCATTAATATATTTATTATGAGATTTATAATTTTTATTATGGATTGTTCCTTTTTTAAGTAATGAATGAAAACTCTCAATAATAATGTTGTCTGCACAATGATAATTTTTACCCATTGAAATTATAATTTTGTTATCTAAACATTTACTATTATAATTTTTAGATGTATATTGATATCCGTGATCTGAATGAATTATTATTTTATTTAAATCTTTTTTTATTTTTTTAATTTTATTAATTGCATCATTTAAATTATCAATTACAAGTTTGTTATTATTAAATTTTGATCATTTTACATCAATAATTTCTTTAGTATATCCATCAAGTATTGTTGATTGATAATGTTTTTTACCATTTTAAATTAAATAAGTTACATCAGTAAATAAAATTGAAAATCTTTCTTTAATATCATTAAAATTACGATTTACTAAATCAGGATATTTAATTATATTTTTATTTCTATTTTGTTTTATTAATATTTTTCTACGCATACGCTTTACATATTCAGCTTGAATATTATTTTCTTTCATAATTCGCAATACTTTCTTAGCATTATAAACAATGCCATAATCTTCTTTTAAATATTTGGTAATTCGACGATAACCAAATTGTTTTAAATTTTCTTCATAGACTTTTACAATATTTTTTAATGATTCGCTATCCTTACCATTACTTGAATAATTTTTATATTTATTTCAATAACTACGCTTTAAATCTGTTATATCAAGTAATAAATTTAGTGGATATTTATTAATGTTTTCTTTGATAAAAGATACAATTTTTCTTTTATTTAATTGTAAAAGTCATGAAGCTTTTTTAGTAATTCATACCTAACTTTGTAATAGTTTAAATCTCTTTTTTCAAATGATTTTTTTGGAC
The DNA here is from genome assembly GCF_964019755.1 of Spiroplasma endosymbiont of Polydrusus cervinus. Lineage (NCBI taxonomy): Bacteria > Bacillati > Mycoplasmatota > Mollicutes > Entomoplasmatales > Spiroplasmataceae > Spiroplasma > Spiroplasma endosymbiont of Polydrusus cervinus. Next base: position 905,867 of record NZ_OZ026469.1, on the reverse strand, counting down.
CTTTATTGGTGTTTAAAATTCCTTTCTTAAAATTTTCATACCATGAAGCAACAGTTTTTTTATTAATTTGATATTTTTTTGCAATAAAACTTATACTATTATTTTTAACCTCGTGTACTATCATTTTTCGAAAATATGCTGTATATTTATTAAATTTTTGTCCTTTTCTTGCCATATAAAAATACACCTCCTTTAAAGTTTAGCAAAGACTTTTTTTCTTTACTTACTCTTTTGGGTGCAGTCTATGTGTATTAACAATTTTAATAAAAATGATTAAACAAATTGGTATTAGTAAATTTAGTTGTATTTTAACCGATAGAGGAAAATAATTTTATAGATAAAAATCAATAGAAAAACATTTTCAAATAAGAGTTTATTTTTGTGATTCTGGTAAACCTTGTCAGAAAGCATTAGTAGAAAGAATAAATAGAGATATAAGGCGTTGATTTGGGTTAAAATGAGCCATTAATTAATATTTGTAGTAGATTAACATCTATTTTAGAAATATTAAATACCACAATTAGACCTTGCTTGGAAAATTTTACATCAAGACAATATTTTAAAAAAATTTTTTTAAATTAAATTAGTATTTATTAAGATTAGTAAAATTTATTTTTTGTTGTGTTTAATTTTATAATTTTAAAAATAAATATTAAAAACAATGTTTTTAATTTAATATTTTTTGTGATTATTGTTTTTTATTTTTAATTTGTTATAATTTTATTAACTTTTTATGATTTAGTTTTACAGTATACAATTCTATTAATTTCTGATATGATAAAATAAAATAACGATTATAGATATGAAAATAAATAATAATAGAGCTAATGCCATGATGGTTATGAACCAAAGCTAATTGTTGTAATTAATGAGTCTTAATATTTTTTAAATTAAATTTTTTTGGTTGGTTTCTTTTGCTTCAAATTCAATATAATGGTCTTAATAAAGTTCATAATAATCACAACCAGTTTTTGATTTAAAATAACTTTTTGTGATTAAATGTTGCTGTTTTTCCAGCGGGATAATAGTTACTGGTTGTTTAAAAAAGAGACGAATATTATTATCATAATATTTTTGAATAGTATAATTAAGTAAAGATTCTAAAAACATTCCACGATTATTGAGTAGGGGCATTGTTGTTTTTCTCCTTCCCTAATATAATTATCAAAAAGGGGAATTTGTTCATTACAAATGAGGTGTAAAAATGAAAGCAATTAAATTACGAGTAACTGATATTATTAATAAAGAATTTCAAGTTGATTATCAGGGGTATGATCCAAATGATGTTGATATGTTTTTGGATATGATTGCCACTGATTATCAAATTTTTGAGTACATTACAAATGATTTTAATAAAGAAATCAAGTATTTGCGTCAACAATTAAGTGAGTTGCAAGATAAAAATGATGTGTTACGTGCTCAACTTGATGAAACAAAAGCACAAAAAGCGCGCTTAGAAGAAGAAGGATATTCAAAAGCGGATTTAATTAAACGAATTCATAATTTAGAGGGTAAAATAAATAATGATTAGATTTGTTTAATTAAGAATAAAGATATAGTATAATAATTATGAGTTATAACAGAGCTAGTTGCTATTAACATTTTGTTAATAGAGGAAACTCCACGCTCGCACAGTCTGTGATGATTGTAGTGTTTGTGCTAATTTAATTCATAAAATTAGGCATAAGGGTAACTTATGACGGCTGAAAAAACTCCTACGTTATTATTAAATAATATGGAGTTTTTCCTATAAAAGTGCCACAGAAACGAGTTTTTAAAGAAATTTAAAAAATGGAACGGGTAAACCCCACAAGCGAGAAACCTAAATTTTGGTAAGGGAACTTCTTGTTTTTAAACAGAAGAAACAAGAGGATCAATTTAATGATTGATAGATAAATAACTAGTATTTTATTTTAAGAAAATAAAAACAGAACGTGGGTTATGATGTTGTAACTTTGTTAATAAAAATAGATATTAATGAACATCTAAAATAAAGTAGACATAAAAAATAGAAAATTATGTTAAAACTTTATTAATTTATTAAGGAGATGTTCTTTTATATGAAAAAAACAATAAAGAATTTAAAATAAATATTATTAATTTATACAAAAATGGAAAACCCGTAAAATTACTTTCAAAGGAATATAATGTTTCATGACATACTATTTATTTATGAATTAAAACATATAATGCAAAAGGTGAAGAAAGTTTAGAATGAGGTCATGGAACACAAATAAAAAGCAGAACCAGAAAGCATGGCGTTGCCAATAAACCATTAGAGTTACTGACAAAGAAAGAAATATATGAATATGCAAAACAATTTGAAGAATTATCAAAGTACGTATCCTTAAGCGTAAAAAATAAATATAAAAAAATTTATGAATTATCTAATATTTATACAATTGTATCTTTGTGTAAAATATTTAAAGTTTCCAGAGCTGGTTATCATAAATTATTATGTTTGGGGAAACCAAAATATAATAAATGAAATAATTTAATTGCGGATATTATTCAATCAACATATCATAATTTTAAAAGAATCTATGGTTATAATATGATTACATTATGATTAAAAAAATTATATGATTTAAATATTAATCCATGAGTAGTATATAGATATATGAAAGAAATGAAATTAAAAGCTATAATTAGAAAAAAAGATTCAATTATAAAAAACTTTCTGGTCAATTAAGATATGAAAATATTCTAAATAGAAATTTTTCTACAACTGGAATTAACCAAAAAATGGAATAGATATTACATATTTAACTACTAATAATAAAAAATATTATTTATCTATAGTAAAAGATTTTCATGCTAATGAAATTTTAGATTACCAAATTAACAAAACTCTAGATATGCCTTTTGTGGTAAAAAATATAATTAATGCTTGAATAAAAGCGGGGAAACCTAAAACATGAACTTTACAAACTGATCAAGGATTTCACTATACAAATTTTATATTTACAAATTTATGTAAAAAATTAGGAATAATAATTTCAATGTCACGAAGAGGATCTTCATCAGATAATGGTCATACTGAATCTTGATTTGGAACTTTTAAAACTTAATTTTTTGAAACATTAAAACGTATTTTTAGAAACAAAGAATATATATATAAAATGATTCCACAATATATTAAATTTTATAATGAAATTAGACCACAAAGAAAATTAAAAGGATTAAGTCCTGTTGAATACAGAATAACTCAATCCTAAATAAATTTTATTTTTTATGTAAACTTTTCTTTACATATTCATAATTTTTTTTATTTAAATTAGTTATAATTTTTTTTATAAAAATAAATTGTTTAACTTGACTTTTTTAAAAAAATTATATTTTTTATAAATAATAAAGGAAAAAATAATGAGAAAAAATAATAACAGTAATTTAATATTACAAAATGATAAGATTTGAGCACGAATTAAAAAATCAGTTTTTCATAAAGAATTATATAATCAAAGGTCAATTACTTTTAAAATTGCGACTTCTGCTATTTTTTTAGCAATGGTGGTTGAGTTAAGCTTATTAGAAGTTTTTAATGTGCCAACTCCTTGGGGAGCAACTTTTGGATTGCGTTTTTTTGATACTTTAGTAATTATTTATTCAATTTCAATTGTTGGGTTAGGATTTGGTTTATTAGAGGGAATAGCCTTACCATGAATTCATAACTTAATTGATGGGTATCATACCTGAATTGAAATGGCGTTTTTTATGATTTCTAATATTTTAGTTGTGTTTATAACATGATTTGTTTATTATATTTTATTCAATGCTTGTGCAAAAACTAGGGTGCCAGAAAATGTGACCGACCATAATATTCATGAGTATCATCATGTTAAAAAAGCTCATAATCATCATCATAAAATTAGCAATATTAATTGCGTAAAGAAAATTTTAGCATTTGTTATTATTATTCCAATATGTGCTTTAATTGAAGCAATTTTATTTCTAATTGTTGCCAAAATTTTAGTAAATATCCGTCATACTGATGTTGGTCATGATCATGACCATGATATTCACGGAATGGCTTCGATTTTTGAATCATGACAGCATACTTTAATTTTTATCGGAATTTTATTTGGAATTTTTACAGGAAAATATATTGTCAATGCTACTTTATTTTTATTATTAGAAAGACGAACAAGACAGTTGGTTGATCGCTATGGAATATATGCCTAAAATGTAAATTGTAAATACCAAATCAATAGAAAAACATTTTCAAATAAGAGTTTATTTTTGTGATCCTGGTAAACTTCGCCAGAAAGCATTAGTAGAAAGAATAAATAGAGATATAAGGCGTTGATTTGGGTTAAAATGAGCCATTAATTAATATTCGTAGTAGATTAAAATCTATTTTAGATATATTAAATACCATAATTAGACCTTGCTTGGAAAATTTTACATCAAGACAATATTTTAAAAAAATTTTTTTAAATTAAATTAGTGTTTGTTAAGATTAGTAAAATTTATTTTTTTGTGTTTAATATATTGTAAATTGTAAATGGTCCATCTGCCATTTCTGGTTGGGAAATATACATATCATTATCATCAAGTTTCGCCACCGGCACATAGTCACGACGATAATTAACCATAGCTCCTGATATTGGGCCATGTTCATTACGATAATAATTATAATTATTTTCATAATCCATTACTTGTTGGTAAGGAGAAATATAATTTGCTTCTTCAGTTAAAGCGGTTCCGTTTTGAATAATAAAATTCATAAACTTATAAGCTAAATCAGGATACTTCGCATTCTTTGCTAAAACCATATTATCACTTCAAATATTAGTTCCCTCGATTGTTGCTGGTGTTCATTCAGTTGTTGCTCGTGGTCGGGTAATAATTAATTTGGTAGCACTAGCTTCTCTACGACTCTTAGCAAATAATGTATCAGCATAAATTGCATCACCATTATATATAAAGGCAAAATCAAAGTTTCCATCCCCAACAGCGTTTATTAATTCATCATTCATTAAGGCAACATTATTATGTTTTAACAATATTGCTAATTCATGATAACCATAATCAATTTCGCTTTTTGTTGTTGGCACTGGTTTAAAATATTTTTTTTCAGTAGTCAACATAAATAAGTTTCGCGGATCATTATTAATTAAAACGCGCTTATTTGCTGCTGCTGCTCGTCATAAAATATCTCATGAAATTCCATTTGATTCAACACTATTATTTACCACATCAATAAGTTTAATTTGATCACGGCCAGCATCAGTATCTCACTCTGCTCGTTCATAACCAAATTGCCCTTTCGCTGATGATGGTAAAGTTTGATTTGCCTTTGCAAAAAAATATTTTAAGAATTCTAAATTACTTGCTGTTGGATTAACTACTAACGAAACTTCGCCTCAAAAATAAGGTAAACTATAATTTACAATTGTTTTTTCGCCACTTATTTTATTTTTATTTAAAACATTTAATAAACCATTGGCTAATGATGCGGTATGATTTTTATCAAAACATTTTGATGTTGTTGGGTCTAAATTAGCTGGCACAATACAATTTTGGTAAAATTCTGGATTTGTTTTTTGCACTGTTGCAATATCAACATTTAAATCATTAAAATATTCATTTCCAATTTTTCGTTCTGTCACCTGTTCACCATGATAATTTACATTTGGTTTAATAATGTTAAAGCTTTTATCAACTTCATTTAGTTTTTGATAATCAATTTCTTCTAAACGATTTTCTTGTGCTAACTTATTAACCATATAATCACTTGGTACCATAATGTCATAATGTGTTGTATATAGTTTGTTGTATAATGTTTCATTGCTATCATAAACACTATACTTAACTTTTACATTATATTTCTTTTCAAAATTACTAATTAAATCAACAGTAATATACCCCCCTCAGTTCGCGACGGCTAAATCATAAATATTATTATTAATATAACCCCCCGTTAATAAGGCTATTGAGCCAACAGCAATAATTGTCAACGAAACTAGTTTTCAACTTTTTGCCAATCAACGGAATTTTTTCCGAGACATTTTATTAATATTTTCTTTGATTTCTTGTTGTTCAACAAAACTTTGTTTCTTATTTTCGATTCATAAAACACTTTTATCGTATTTTTTTTCTAGTCTAATAATTTTTCAACGTAAACGTTCTTTTTGTTTTTCATTATCAAATTGCTTACTATTTAATTGATGATAAAGAAAGGCTAATTTCTTTTCATAATGCATAATATCTTTGTCTTTATAAGTTCCTTTTAACATTTCCCGGCGAAACTTATTATAATTAATTTTATAAATATTTCAACCATTTCAACCAATAATAACAATTCCAATAATTGTAATACAAATTGTTCCAAAAGCATTAATAAATGGTTTAATGCGTTTCATCGTATAAATGAATGTTGCAACGTTAACATCATCACCACCCGTAAAATAAGAAATGATAAAATCATCAAAACTCATCACAAAGGCAATTGCCGCCGCCGCAATAATAGCTGGTTTTAAAATTGGCAAAATAATTTTCCGTAATGTTTGTGATGGCTTTGCCCCCAAGTCTAATGATGCTTCAATTAATTTTGGATCCACTTTTCGTAATCGTGGGAATACCGTTAAAATAACATACGGAACATCAAATGAAATATGCGCTAAAACTAATGTTAACATTCCAAAATTTGCTCCTAAGGCAATAAATAACATCATTAACGATACGGCTGTAATAATATCAGCATTAATTAACGGAATGTTTGTAATTGATAAGGTCATTTTTTCGGTAACTCGGCGTGCTCGACTTAAACCAATCGCCGCTAACGTCCCAATGATAACTGAAACAATGGTCGAAATTACCGCGGTAAAAACTGACACAATAATACTTTTCAAAAAAGGTTGTTCACTGGCAAGTTGTTTATATCAACGATCAGAAAAACCATTAAAAATGCTCATACTTTCCCCACTATTGAAGGAAAATAAAATTAAAATCATAATTGGAATATAAATAAATAGCATAATTAATGCCATATAAGATGACTTAAAAAACTTTCTCATTTCGACGCCCCTTTCTTGTTTCAAAATATTTCGATAATCAATTTGATAGGACAATAATTAAAAAGACAATAAGCGCTAAAACAACTGATATCGCTGCGCCAATTCCAAAATTTTCCCCTTTAAAGAAATACGCTTCAATGACATCAACAATTAGATTGATGCGACCATTCCCCATAAATTTTACAATGATTAAAGACGTTGTGGCTTGAACTAATAGTAATGTTCCTCCCGCAATAATGCCTGGAATTGATTGACGAAAAATAACTTTTCAAAATGTTTTAAAACCATTTGCTCCCAAATCTTTTGAAGCTTCAATTAATGAAGTATCAATTCTATCTAAACTATTATAAATTGGTAAAATTACAAATGGCAAAAAAGCATAAACCATCCCAATAACAACTGAAATTGGCGTTCCTAGCAACCCTGGGGCAATAATATTAAACAATGTTTGCAACCCAATAATTTTTAATAACATATTAATTCAAATTGGTAGTGTTACTAAAATTCAAATATTTCTTGATAACAATTTTGATTTACAAAATGCCATCACATATACAACTGGATAAGCAATCACAATCGCAATTATGGCCGCAATTAATGAATACCCCAATGCTAAAAATAAGGCAATAACAAAATTCTGTTCTGAAAAAAATGTTACAAAGTTTTTAAAATTAATTTCAAATACCAAACTATTTCCTGTTGGTTGAATAAATGAATATAGCAAAATAATTAATAACGGTAAAACAATTAATAAAATCATAATAAGAAGGTATGGTCATAAAATTGGATTTAAACCTCTTTTAAACCATTTACTTTGTTTTGTGTGATAAGAAATTTTTAAATATTTTGTGCGGCATCAAGCAGAAAATTGCTGGCTATTTGATTTAACCCTACTACCGTGTTTTTTAAATCACCCTTTAACTTTTCCCAGTGGTTTCCCTTTGTTTTCCATCACGCTTACTCTTTAATCATCAATTTCTTTTCACATCACATGAATATCTTCAACATTTCATGAAATATCAACTTGATCACCTTCTTCAACTTTATCTGTTGAATGAATTAAATATTTCCTTTCCTTATATTTAATAATAATTTCTCAATGAACCCCTTTGAAGTTAACTCTTATAACTGTTCCTGTAAAAAACCCTTTCCCCACTGGAACAATATCAATATCTTCGGGACGAATAATAATATCAATGCGATTTTCATTTTCTCCAAAACCACGGTCAGCACAAATAAATTTTTTCCCATCAATTTCAACTAAATTGTCTTTAATAAAAATGGCATTTGAAATAATATTTGAATCACCAATAAATTGGGCCGTTCATAAGTTCTCTGGCTCATTGTAAATTTCCGCTGGCGTTCCAACTTGTTGAATTGCCCCATCATTCATCACAATAATCCGATCAGACATTGTCAATGCTTCTTCTTGATCATGGGTTACTAAAATAAAAGTAATCCCAATTTCCCCCTGCAAAGCTTTTAATTCTGTTTGCATTTTTTTTCGTAACTTAACATCTAAGGCCGCCATTGGCTCGTCTAATAATAAAACCTTTGGTTTATTAATCAAAGCACGGGCTAACGCAACCCGTTGGCATTGTCCTCCCGACAACTGCTCAACTGATTTATCTTCAAAGCCTTCTAATCCCACTAACTGTAGAAATTTTTTAACTTCCGTTTCAATAATATTATATTTATTTCGTTTAATTTTTAAACCATAAGCAATATTATCAAAAACAGTTAAATGAGGAAATAAGGCATAGTTTTGAAAAACAGTATTAACTTCGCGCTTATGAACCGGCGTTTTTAAGTAATCTTTTTCTAAAAATAATAATTCACCACTATTTGGCTGTTCAAATCCAGCAATAATTCTTAATATTGTTGTTTTACCACATCCTGATGGCCCCAGTAATGTGACAAATTCTCCCTCTTTAATGTTTAAGTTAATTCCTTTCAAAATAACCTTTCCTTCATATTGTTTTGAAATATTCCGTAACTCTAAAATATTTGTTTTCAATGCTCCTACTCCTTTTCTAATCTTTTAAAATATTGGCGGGGTTGATATTCATAATATTTCAACTATTTCACTTGTTTCATTTTTTAAATAATGTTGGTTATTACCATATAAATAAAAACTATCCCGGGTATGGGCTTCTTGTCCTTTTTGCCCCGAATAAACTACGACCGGCCCTTTTAAGACATAACCAAAAATCTGACCTTCAAAAGGTAATATCCGTTTCGATTCGCCGTGGGACTTAATTTGAATTAAAATTGGTTCTAATTTATTTACTTGGGCATTAGGAACTAATCATTCAATCCGATAATTATCTTGTTTAACCTCATAGTGTTCTTCTGCGGCATAAACAAATTTCTTATTTTTTTCTTGTTTAAAAAAATCTGCTAAGTTGGTGCCTAAAACTTCTAAAATACTTTCTAGCGTTTCAATACTTGGAGAAGAAATATCGCGTTCAAGCTGACTAATAAAACCTTTCGTTAATTCACAACGGTTTGCTAATTCTTCAATTGTTAAATTGTTTTTCTGACGTAATAATTTGATTTTTTCTCCTAGTAACATTGGTATCCCTCCCTTCGTAATTTTGTTTAATTATACTAAACTTTTTGTTTTTAAATTACGACCACATTAATTATAAAAAAAACAAAAAAAATATCAATAGTTTTGATGATATTTTTTATTTTTTAAAATATTTATTAATTGCTTTTGCTACTCCCGAATGACGATAATAGGCGGTTGTATCATCTGAAATGTTTTTAAGATGGTCTTTTGCATTTTTCATTGCAATACCAACACCAGCTCATTTTAACATTTCATAATCATTTGAGCCATCTCCCAGGGCAATAACTTCTGATGGTTGAATATTATAAATTTGAACCAGATACTCTAAAGCATCTTTTTTGTCACTTCCTTTTGGACTAATTTCTAAGTTTAAACTTTGATTTGGTAAGTACGACCAATCAAAAATATTAAATTCATATTTTACTAAAATTTTTGTTTTAAACTTTAAAACATTTTCTTTTTTACCACTAACAACAAATTTATAAGCCCGATCTTGCAAAGTACCTGGATTATGAATTAATTTTATTTTTCGTTTCGTGTGAAAACTCATTCATTTAACCATTAAACTATGTTTTGTATTAACATAAGCTAAATGTTCATTATCCACCGAATAAGCTCATAATTGCACTTTACATTCATTAGCCATATTAAAAACATTAATTAATTCGACATTTAAAAAAATAGTTTGTTGCAGAATTTTCTCTTTTGCAAAATCATAAATTACGCTTCCATTGAAAGCGATTATGGGCATCTTTTTTTCAATAACACCTATTTTTTTGGCAACTTTGCGAATTGCACCAGTACTACGACCAGTCGCAATAATTACTTTAACCCCCTTGGCCATTGCTCACTTAATTGCCGTTATATTTTGTTTTGAAATTCGATTTCTCCTTGCTGTTGTGCCATCTAAATCAAGAGCGATTAACTTATATTCCATTAGTTTTTCTCCTTTTGTTTCTTGTAGATTAATTATATCTAAAAATTAAACAACTGGTAAATATTTTATTAAACTTTGAATTTTATCCAATTTCTCCCATGGTAACTCTGTATGATAACGCCCAAAATGACCATAAATTGCTGTTTGTTGATAAATTGGCTTTTGTAATTCTAGTGTTTCAATCATTGCTTGTGGCCGAAAATCAAAATTTTCTTTGATTGCTTTTAAAATAACATCATTCGGAACAAAATTAGTGCCAAATGTTTCAACAAAAATGGAAATTGGTTCCGCAACGCCAATTGCATAAGATAATTGAATCTCGCATCGTTCTGTTAAGCCTGCTGCGACAATATTTTTTGCAACATATCGTGCCATATATGCCGCTGAGCGATCAACTTTTGTCCCATCTTTTCCTGAGAACGCTCCACCACCATGTCGAGCATAACCACCATAAGTATCAACAATAATTTTTCGTCCCGTTAAGCCAGCATCACCTTTTGGTCCGCCAATAACAAAACGACCAGTTGAATTAATTAAAACTTTAAAATCTAAATTTAATTTAAACTCATGGGCAACTGATTCCATAATTTCGGTAATGACAAATTGTTTAAATTTTGTTTCATCAATATCTTCATCATGTTGAATTGACATTAAAATTGTATCAATATAAAGATGTTTCATATTAGTTAAATCTAATGTTACTTGTGATTTCATATCTGGTCGGGCCCCAATAAAGACTCCTTTTTTCCGTAACATCGTTGCGCGCTTTACTAAAGCATGGGCAATTGAAATTGCCAATGGTATATAATTATCTGATTCGTTTGTTGCATAACCAAACATAATTCCTTGGTCCCCTGCTCCCGCTTTATCAACCCCTATTGAAATATCAGGTGATTGGGTTTTAATTAAAACTTCAATTTCACAAGTTTCTCAATCAATGCCTCATTCGGCATTATTATAGCCTATTTCTTTTAAAACTTTGCGAGCTACCGCAGCATAATCCACCTTGGCTTTTGTGGTAATTTCACCACCAATAATAACACGGTTCGTTGTAATAAAGCATTCACAAGCAACACGAGCTAATGGGTCTTCTTTTAAACATGCGTCTAAAACAGCATCTGAAATTTGATCACAAATCTTATCCGGATGACCTTCCGATACTGACTCTGATGTAAATAAAATGCGTTCTTTTTCCATTTTCTATTCTCCTTAATCATAAATAAAACCACATCAGAATAATGTGGCATTAATAACAATATTGTTACATATAAATTAATAGTTAACTTCTTTTCAATAACTAATAAATCTTATTAGTAGCATATTATTTTGCCCTGCTAAAAGCACCTTCTAGTTAAATATAGGGTTGCTAGTGGATCATCGCTTAGCGTACTAACCACTTCTGAATAAGTTTTATGTTGTTACTTGACAACATTTATATTATAACTTAAAATTAATTAATTTTAAGTTAAATTGTATATTGTAAATTAAATGCAACACTTTTTACAATATACATATTATTTAGTAAAAAGGCAAGTATTGTATTAACAATTTTAATGAAAATGATTAAACAAATTGGTATTTACAATTTACAAACATTAAAATATCGAATTGAAAGTTAATCTTTTAACAATAGGGGAACTAAAAAAGTAATGCTTTGCATTACTTTTTCTTATAATTTAAACCAATGGTATTTTTAACTTTTGTTATTTTTTTATTCGTAATTGCTCGTGCTTTTATTGCCCCTGCCTCAATTAATTCATCAATTATTTGATATTGCATTAATTTTTGGTATTTTATTTGAATTGGTTCTAAAGTGTCAATAATTGCTGTGGCGACTTGCTCTTTTAATTGACCATAATCTTGTTGAGCAAATTCCTTAACAGCGGTTTCAATTGAAACTTTTTTTAAAACAGCATAGATTGTTAGCAGGTTACTTACCCCTGGTTTTTTCTCCAGGTTATAAGTAATTTTGCCTTCTGAATCAGTTACTGCACTACGAATTTTTTTTCGAATTACATCGGAGGGATCTAATAAACTAATAAATGATTTAATATCTTTGGAAGATTTACTCATTTTTTTGGTTGGATTTTGTAAATCCATAATTTTACCACCAATTGGTGGAATAAAATCAGCTGGAATTTTAAAAAGATCTTGTTGGTAACGATTATTCATTCGTCCGGCAATATTTCGGGTTAATTCAATATGTTGTTTTTGGTCTTTTCCAACCGGAACTAAGTCAGCATCGTATAATAAAATATCGGCGGCCATTAAGGTTGGATAAGTTAATAAACCGGTTGGAATAAATTCCGTGCCATTTTCTGCTTTCATTTTAATTGACTTGTCTTTAAATTGGGTCATTCGGGATAACTCCCCAACAGTTGTATTACATAATAAAATATGGGCTAATAAAGTAACTTCTAAAATATCTGATTGTACAAAAATAATTGCTTTTTTAGGGTCCAGACCACAGGCATAATATAATGCAATCATATTTTTAATATTATTTCGTAATTCTTCTTTACTAATTGGAATTGTAATAGCATGTAAATTTGCCACAAAAATAATTAAATTATTATCTTCTTGTAATTCAATAAAATTTTTTATTGCACCAATATAATTCCCTAATGTTAATTGTCCAGTAGCAGTAATGCCTGAAACAATTGTTGGTTTTTTTTGTTCCATATGCTTTCCTTTCCTGCATAAATTTAATAATATATTTATGGCATTGTGTAGATACAAATTTGCCGTTTGTATCTCTTGTTAAATTAAATTGATAATAACATTATTTGTGTATACTGTAAAACTAAATCATAAAAAGTTAATAAAATTATAGCAAATTAAAAATAAAAAACAATAATCACAAAAAATATTAAATTAAAAATATTGTTTTTAATTTAATATTTTTTGTGATTATTGTTTTTTATTTTTAATTTGCTATAATTTTATTAACTTTTTATGATTTAGTTTTACAGTATACACATCATTAATATATTCATTATGAGATTTATAATTTTTATTATGGATTGTTCCTTTTTTAAGTAATGAATGAAAACTTTCAATAATAATGTTGTCTGCACAATGATAATTTTTACCCATTGAAATTATAATTTTGTTATCTAAACACGTACTATTGTAATCTTTAGATGTATATTGATATCCGTGATCTGAATGAATTATTATTTTATTTAAATCTTTTTTTATTTTTTTAATTTTATTAATTGCATCATTTAAATTATCAAGTACAAGTTTGTTATTATTAAATTTTGATCATTTTACATCAATAATTTCTTTAGTATATCCATCAATTATTGTTGATTGATAATGTTTTTTACCATTTCAAATTAAATAAGTTACATCAGTAAATAAAATTGAAAATCTTTCTTTAATATCATTAAAATTACGATTTACTAAATCAGGATATTTAATTATATTTTTATTTCTATTTTGTTTTATTAATATTTTTCTACGCATACGCTTTACATATTCAGCTTGAATATTATTTTCTTTCATAATTCGCAATACTTTCTTAGCATTATAAATAATGCCATAATCTTCTTTTAAATATTTGGTAATTCGACGATAACCAAATTGTTTTAAATTTTCTTCATAGACTTTTACAATATTTTTTAATGATTCGCTATCCTTACCATTACTTGAATAATTTTTATATTTATCTCAATAACTACGCTTTAAATCTGTTATATCAAGTAATAAATTTAGTGGATATTTATTAATGTTTTCTTTGATAAAAGATAGACTGCATCCAAAAAAGTAAGTAAAGAAAAAAAATATTTGCTAAACTTTAAAGGAGGTGCATTTTTATATGGCAAGAAAAGGACAAAAATTTAATAAATATACAGCATATTTTCGAAAAATGATAGTACAAGAGGTTAAAAATAATAGTATAAGTTTTATTGCAAAAAAATATCAAATTAATAAAAAAACTGTTGCTTCATGGTATGAAAATTTTAAGAAAGGAATTTTAAACACCAATAAAGGTCCAAAAGAATCATTTGAAAAAAGAGATTTAAACTATTACAAAGTTAGGTATGAATTACTAAAAAAGCTTCATGACTTTTACAATTAAATAAAAGATAGACTGCATCCAAAAAAGTAAGTAAAGAAAAAAAGTCTTTGCTAAACTTTAAAGGAGGTGTATTTTTATATGGCAAGAAAAGGACAAAAATTTAATAAATATACAGCATATTTTCGAAAAATGATAGTACACGAGGTTAAAAATAATAGTATAAGTTTTATTGCAAAAAAATATCAAATTAATAAAAAAAATGTTGCTTCATGGTATGAAAATTTTAAGAAAGGAATTTTAAACACCAATAAAGGTCCAAAAGAATCATTTGAAAAAAGAGATTTAAACTATTACAAAGTTAGGTATGAATTACTAAAAAATCTTCATGACTTTTACAATTAAATAAAAGAAAAATTGTATCTTTTATCAAAGAAAACATTAATAAATATCCACTAAATTTATTACTTGATATAACAGATTTAAAGCGTAGTTATTGAGATAAATATAAAAATTATTCAAGTAATGGTAAGGATAGCGAATCATTAAAAAATATTGTAAAAGTCTATGAAGAAAATTTAAAACAATTTGGTTATCGTCGAATTACCAAATATTTAAAAGAAGATTATGGCATTGTTTATAATGCTAAGAAAGTATTGCGAATTATGAAAGAAAATAATATTCAAGCTGAATATGTAAAGCGTATGCGTAGAAAAATATTAATAAAACAAAATAGAAATAAAAATATAATTAAATATCCTGATTTAGTAAATCGTAATTTTAATGATATTAAAGAAAGATTTTCAATTTTATTTACTGATGTAACTTATTTAATTTGAAATGGTAAAAAACATTATCAATCAACAATAATTGATGGATATACTAAAGAAATTATTGATGTAAAATGATCAAAATTTAATAATAACAAACTTGTACTTGATAATTTAAATGATGCAATTAATAAAATTAAAAAAATAAAAAAAGATTTAAATAAAATAATAATTCATTCAGATCACGGATATCAATATACATCTAAAGATTACAATAGTACGTGTTTAGATAACAAAATTATAATTTCAATGGGTAAAAATTATCATTGTGCAGACAACATTATTATTGATAGTTTTCATTCATTACTTAAAAAAGGAACAATCCATAATAAAAATTATAAATCTTATAATGAATATATTAATGATGTTAAAAAATGAAATAAATGATATTCAAACCAAAAAGAAAAATTATAATAAATGAAAGTTTGTAAACCTTGTTATTAATACTTACTAAACGGGGTGCAGTCTATAAGATACAATTTTTCTTTTATTTAATTGTAAAAGTCATGAAGCTTTTTTAGTAATTCATACCTAACTTTGTAATAGTTTAAATCTCTTTTTTCAAATGATTCTTTTGGACCTTTATTGGTGTTTAAAATTCCTTTCTTAAAATTTTCATACCATGAAGCAACAGTTTTTTATTAATTTGATATTTTTTTGCAATAAAACTTATACTATTATTTTTAACCTCTTGTACTATCATTTTTCGAAAATATGCTGTATATTTATTAAATTTTTGTCCTTTTCTTGCCATATAAAAATGCACCTCCTTTAAAGTTTAGCAAAGACTTTTTTTCTTTACTTACTTTTTTGGATGCAGTCTAACCACAAACTTTTTAAACAACCAGCCAAGAATAAGTAACCCCAACAGTGAACCAACAACAATCCCAATAATCGCCCAACCAGTTAGTCCCTTTTTGTTGCTGTCGGGTGGGTTCTTACTTTGAATTTGTAATGTGAAACTATTTGATTTTTCTGAACCATATTTAATAACAATATTGACTTTGTCGTTTGGTTTAGATTCACTTTTGTTTACTTCAAACCTCACTTTGTTTACATCATAATTGCTAGTATTTACCCCATGAATGATGATACTACTTGGAATTTCGGTTTTTAACTGTTCGATTACTTGCTCAGCTATCAACGATTCTTTGGAAGCAAGTTTACCATTTGTTTTAAACCACTCGGCAACCGCATTGGAAAATTGACTATCACTAGCTAACTTTTGCCAGTTTGTACTATCTTTGATTATTTTGTTTAGTTCTGTTGCGTTAAGTTTTTTAATGTTTTTATTATAGCCATTTGAATTTGCTCACTGATAAAAAGTTTTTCCTTGTTCAGTATCTCAAAAATTAAGCGTTGAATTATTTTTGTTAATAATAACATGGTAACTACTTTTGTTTTTTGCATTATCTTCTGTTTCTATTAAATAGTGGCCTTGATATGTTTCTAATTGACTACCATCTAAATTGTGTGTTTGGTTATCAAATATTTGAAAAACTTTTTTATTTTTTTCTCATTTTTCATCTAACCCAAATATTTGTGCTGTAATGGTTGTACTACCAGTTGGTTTGCTTAAACTGACTTTAACTTTGGTATCAGAATAATACAAATCACTAGTTAAAGTAATATCCCCCACTTTACCATTAGTTGGTGCTTGATAAACATAACTATCAACATTGCCAATTACCGAAGTATTTTTTTTAACATTAATACTTGGTTGCGACAACAATAATGATACGAGAATTTGCCCCACATAACTTTTTTTATCAAGGGTAAAAGCAATCTCAATTTTATAGTCTTTATTTTCAACGGTGGTACTATCTGTTGGCAAGTCAAATTCCCATACTTTATTTGTTTGTGGCATTTCTTTTCCATTGACTTTAACAATCTTAATATTAGTATTTGCTATTTTAACTTTAACTTGTCCTTTTGTTACTAATTGATAAGGTTTTAGTCAATAACCATTATTATCATTATCAATAGAAAAAGTTATTCCTTTTTGAAACGGTGATACATCAATATTTCAATCAATAATGTTTGCATTTTTATCTATTATTGGTTGTTTTGGTATATATGAGTCACCTCAATTACTAGACCACTTATATATAAAATATGGTGTTCTGTTTTTTTCAAGAGAAATGCCAATAGTTCCTTCTCCTATTGGTTTTAACTTGGGAAAATCAAGTCTTTGATTTGTAAAATCTCATTTTAATTCACTACTATCATAAATATTTTTACCTCAATCTATATTTATCCCTTTTACTATAATGAAATATCAATATTTTTCATCGGGGTTTATTTCAGTTAATGGATTTGAAATTTTAATTCATAATTTATCACTGTCCTTAATATTTATTTGCAATCCATCAGTAATATCTTTTTCACTTGTCCCAACATCGCGTTTGTCGCGAGTTAACGGTGTGTTGGCCAGCAACGGTGCAGGAACACTCATTGCTAAGGTTGTTAATGTTAATAAGCTGAGTAATTTCTTCATATCTGTATTTCCTTTATGATGTATACTGTAAAACTAAATCATAAAAAGTTAATAAAATTATAGCAAATTAAAAATAAAAAACAATAATTACAAAAAATATTAATTTTTACAAATAATAGAATTTAAAGTAATCTAAATATATTGAATTAAAAGACTATAAAACCATTGTATATCTGGATATTTGTTAATTTTCTTGCAAATTAAGACTAGAGGTTGTAAAATTATAATAAGTATGCAGTATTTTATTGCAGACTAAGTTATTAAATGTATGTAGAGGAGAAAAAGTAGATGACAAAAATTGCAATTAACGGATTTGGACGTATTGGCCGTTTAGCTTTTAGAAGATTATTTGATGAAAAAAATGTTGAAATTGTCGCAATTAATGATTTAACAGAGGCAAAAACTTTGGCAACATTATTGGAACTTGATTCAGTACAAGGGGGATGAAAACGTGGGAAAATTTTTTCAGAAGAAGGAGTTATTATCGTTGATGGGAAAAAAATAAATGTTTTTGCTAAAAGAGATCCAGCTGAATTACCATGAGGTAAATTAGGAATTGATGTTGTTGTTGAATCAACAGGTTTCTTTGCTGATCGTGCCGGAGCATCAAAACACCTTACAGCAGGAGCAAAAAAAGTTTTAATTTCCGCTCCAGCAAAAGGAACAGATGTTAAAACAATTGTTTATAATGTAAACCATAAAGAAATTACAAAAGATGATACTGTTATTTCAGGAGCAAGTTGTACAACAAACTGTTTAGCACCAATGGCGAAAGTATTAGATGAAAAGTTTGGAATTGAAAAAGGATATATGACAACTGTGCATGCGGTAACAAATGACCAAAGATTATTAGACTTAGCGCATGATGATTTAAGAAGAGCACGTGCTGCCTTTTCTAATATTGTTCCAACTAAAACAGGAGCAGCAGCAGCAGCAGCATTAATATTGCCACAATTGGAAGGTAGATTTGATGGAATGGCATTACGTGTGCCAATTATTACTGGTTCAATTGTTGACTTAGCAGTTGAATTGAAAAAAACAGCAACAGTTGAAGAAATTAATAATGCAATGAAAGCAGCAGAATCAGAAACTTTTGGTTATAATACGCAACCAATCGTTTCGTCAGATATTATTGGTGAAACACATGGATCAATTTTTGATGCAACATTAACAAAAATTATTGAACGTAATGGAAAACAATTAGTTAAAGTATATGCATGATATGATAATGAAATGTCATATGTATCACAAATGATACGAACATTGTTATACTTTGCAACAGTTTAATCAAAATACGAAAACACTAAAAAATTTTAGTGTTTTTTTGTCGCATGGAAAAAAGAAGGGTTTTTTCAGAAAAAAATACTTATTATGTTATGGTATTGATATATAAGACTGAAATCTTATAAAAATAATTTAAAAAAACTATCATTGCTATCCTTTAGTTTATTTACTATTGATAATGGACACAATTGAAATAATTAAGGAGAATATAAAATGAAGAATATTATTTTAGAAAAACATTTTAGTAATATTTGTGATCAATTACGCCTAGTTTTAAATACTGAAAAAATTCATGATTCAACAAATCCAATTCAATTACTATATGATAATGTTATTTTAATTCACAATAATGGTCGCGTGATTGATTACTGATGAAGATTTCACATATCGGTTGGAATTAGTTTTAGCTGATACCTATAAAACCTTATCATTACGAATTGACGCATTGTTACAAAATGCTAAAACACTAGCTTTTAGTTATTTTAAAGAAAAATTAGATATTTATTAAAGAATATCATGATGATTTATATATTGATTTTGTTAAAATTTTAGAAACAAGATATGGTAATAAGTTGATGAAAATTGATTTTATTTATATTGCTTATCAAATGACTGTGATGTTACATGAATCTTTGCGTAACATATCTTCATGAAAATTAAGTGAAGTAACAGCTTAGCGTGCAAATAAGTGTAAATTGTAAATACCAAATCATAAAAAGCTAACTAAATTAATAGTTAGCTTTTTATGATTTGGTATTTACAATTTACATATTTTATTTAATAAAAAGGTAAGTGTTGTGTATTAACAATTTTAATGAAAATGATTAAACAAATTGGTATTAGTAAATTTAGTTGTATTTTAACCGATAGAGGAAAAGAATTTTATAGATGAAAATCAATAGAAAAACATTTTAAAGTAAGAGTTTATTTTTGTGATCCTGGTAAACCTCGCCAGAAAGCATTAGTAGAAAGAATAAATAGAGATATAAGGCGTTGATTGGCTTAAAATGAGCCATTAATTAATATTCGTAGTAGATTAAAATCTATTTTAGATATATTAAATACCACAACTAGATCTTGCTTGGAAAATTTTACATCAAGACAATAATTTAAAAAAATATTTTTAATTTAATATTTTTTGTGATTATTGTTTTTTATTTTTAATTTGCTATAATTTTATTAACTTTTTATGATTTAGTTTTACAGTATACTAGACTGCACCCCGTTTAGTAAGTATTAATAAAAAGGTTTACAAACTTTCATTTATTATATATTTTTCTTTTTGGTTTGAATATCATTTATTTCATTTTTTAACATCATTAATATATTCATTATGAGATTTATAATTTTTATTATGGATTGTTCCTTTTTTAAGTAATGAATGAAAACTTTCAATAATAATGTTGTCTGCACAATGATAATTTTTACCCATTGAAATTATAATTTTGTTATCTAAACATTTACTATTGTAATCTTTAGATGTATATTGATATCCGTGATCTGAATGAATTATTATTTTATTTAAATCTTTTTTTATTTTTTTAATTTTATTAATTGCATCATTTAAATTATCAATTACAAGTTTGTTATTATTAAATTTTGATCATTTTACATCAATAATTTCTTTAGTATATCCATCAAGTATTGTTGATTGATAATGTTTTTTACCATTTCAAATTAAATAAGTTACATCAGTAAATAAAATTGAAAATCTTTCTTTAATATCATTAAAATTACGATTTACTAAATCAGGATATTTAATTATATTTTTATTTCTATTTTGTTTTATTAATATTTTTCTACGCATACGCTTTACATATTCAGCTTGAATATTATTTTCTTTCATAATTCGCAATACTTTCTTAGCATTATAAACAATGCCATAATCTTCTTTTAAATATTTGGTAATTCGACGATAACCAAATTATTTTAAATTTTCTTCATAGACTTTTACAATATTTTTTAATGATTCTAGACTGCACCCAAAAAAGTAAGTAAAGAAAAAAAGTCTTTGCTAAACTTTAAAGGAGGTGCATTTTTATATGGCAAGAAAAGGACAAAAATTTAATAAATATACAGCATATTTTCGAAAAATGATAGTACAAGAGGTTAAAAATAATAGTATAAGTTTTATTGCAAAAAAATATCAAATTAATAAAAAAACTGTTGCTTCATGGTATGAAAATTTTAAGAAAGGAATTTTAAACACCAATAAAGGTCCAAAAGAATCATTTGAAAAAAGAGATTTAAACTATTACAAAGTTAGGTATGAATTACTAAAAAAGCTTCATGACTTTTACAATTAAATAAAAGAAAAATTGTATCTTTTATCAAAGAAAACATTAATAAATATCCACTAAATTTATTACTTGATATAACAGATTTAAAGCGTAGTTATTGAGATAAATATAAAAATTATTCAAGTAATGGTAAGGATAGCGAATCATTAAAAAATATTGTAAAAGTCTATGAAGAAAATTTAAAACAATTTGGTTATCGTCGAATTACCAAATATTTAAAAGAAGATTATGGTATTGTTTATAATGCTAAGAAAGTATTGCGAATTATGAAAGAAAATAATATTCAAGCTGAATATGTAAAGCGTATGCGTAGAAAAATATTAATAAAACAAAATAGAAATAAAAATATAATTAAATATCCTGATTTAGTAAATCGTAATTTTAATGATATTAAAGAAAGATTTTCAATTTTATTTACTGATGTAACTTATTTAATTTGAAATGGTAAAAAACATTATCAATCAACAATACTTGATGGATATACTAAAGAAATTATTGATGTAAAATGATCAAAATTTAATAATAACAAACTTGTAATTGATAATTTAAATGATGCAATTAATAAAATTAAAAAAATAAAAAAAGATTTAAATAAAACAATAATTCATTCAGATCACGGATATCAATATACATCTAAAGATTACAATAGTAAATGTTTAGATAACAAAATTATAATTTCAATGGGTAAAAATTATCATTGTGCAGACAACATTATTATTGAAAGTTTTCATTCATTACTTAAAAAAGGAACAATCCATAATAAAAATTATAAATCTCATAATGAATATATTAATGATGTTAAAAAATGAAATAAATGATATTCAAACCAAAAAGAAAAATATATAATAAATGAAAGTTTGTAAACCTTTTTATTAATACTTACTAAACAGGGTGCAGTCTAGAGAATGCTTTTTTCTTAATATTTTATAATATTTTATTAAATATTATGTATAATAATTACAAAGTAGGTGGATCGTAGTGGGTTATTATTATCAACATCATTTAAATTTTTCTTTTCATTGTTTACAACGAATTCGGCAACGAATTCCAATTTTTAAAAATGAAAATGATTGAATTATTAAAGAAAAAATTATTAAAATGATTGATAATTCTTCTGACCGAGTTGAAACAACCCAGAATTTATATATTAAGTTAGATGATTTAAAAGGGGATTTATATGTTGTTGTTGAAAAAAAATCCCGCTTAATTGTAACAGTGACGCCAATGAGTCCTGGCAAGTTATTAGATATTATTGCAAGAAATTAATTTTTGATTTTTTATTTAAGAAAGCAATATATTATAGTTAAATCAGAAATAAAGGAGTACTAAAAAATGAAAATTGTAATTGGGAACGACCATACGGGAACTGAAATGAAAAACGCAATTGTTAAATATTTAACCGAACAAAAGCATCAAATTATTAACTTGGGAACAGATAGTGTTACGGCAGTTGACTATCCTGATATTGGTCAAGCTGTTGGGGAAAGAGTAATCCAAGAGCAAAATAGTATTGGAATTGTGATTTGTGGAACAGGCATTGGAATTTCAATTGCAGCAAATAAAGTAAAGGGGATTCGAGCAGCATTATGTAATGAAACAGTGTTAGCAAAATTAGCTCGCGAACACAATAATGTTAATGTTTTAGCATTGGGGGCTAGAGTTATTGCCAATCAAAATGCGATTTGAATTGTTGAAATGTTTTTAAATACTGCATTTGATTCTGGGCATCATAATCTTCGTGTTGATAAACTTAATAAACTTTAGGATGAGGTTCTATGCCTCATTATTTTTTTAAGTAATATTTTACAATACAAAAAAAGAAGTTACATAATAACTTCAACAGCTTTAATATCAGGCATTTCTTGTTTAACAATTTGTTCTACGCCATCTTTAATTGTTGATCTGTATACTGTAAATACCAAATCATAAAAAGTTAATAAAATTATAACAAATTAAAAATAAAAAACAATAATCACAATAAATATTAAATTAAAAATATTGTTTTTAATATTTATTGTGATTATTGTTTTTTATTTTTAATTTGTTATAATTTTATTAACTTTTTATGATTTGGTATTTACAGTATACAATAAATAGAATGTAAAATAGAGGAAAAGAATGAGTGACGAAATTAAAAAAGAAGAGAAAATAGATAATTCCGATAGTTATAGTAATGAAGATAGTTTTATAAATATTTATAAGTATGCTTTAAAAAAGGGGAGCAGTCCATTTTATAAAACATTTTTAATGGGACTTGCAGCGGGATTATTTATTGGATTTGGTTATATTGCGGCGATTACTGCAACAAAAGGGGATTGAAATAATATTCCAATTGGACTAAAAAGTTTAGTATTTGGTCTTGTCTTTACTGTTGCAATTACAATGATTGTTTTTCTAGGGGGAGAAATGTTTACCTCAAATTTGTTAGCATTAATTGTTGTTATTAAAAAACAATTAAATATTGTTAGATTTATTAGTAATTTATTTATTGTCTTAAGTGGAAATTTCATTGGGTGTTTAATTATGGCAGGTTTAACAGTCTGAGGTGGTTTTTTAAATCATACACCTGATTCAATAACTGATTTTTATTATAATACAGTTAATTTAATTGATGGAAAGTTAGAACATGCATGATGAGAAAACTTTGGAAGTGCAATTTTATGTAACTTCTTAGTTGCAGGTTCAATTTATGCTGCACATACAACTAAATCATCAATTGCAAAATTCTTTATGGTAAATTTAATTATTATGGCTTTTGCAATTTCAGGTTTTTCACATGTTGTTGCTAATTCATATTTATGATTTTTACAACCATTTTTAAAAATTTTTGGAACAAGTGGTGATTGATCAGAATTTGGGAAATTTGCTTATAGTGTGCAATTACCAACTTTAATTGGTAATTGCTTAAGTGGTGGAATTTTCTTACCGTTCTTATATTACTTTATTTATCGGAAAGATGTAAAAGAAAAATTAGCGCTTTAATTTTGTAAATTGTAAATGCCAAATCATAAAAAGTTAACTAAATTAATAGTTAACTTTTTATGATTTGGC
The DNA here is from genome assembly GCF_964019755.1 of Spiroplasma endosymbiont of Polydrusus cervinus. Lineage (NCBI taxonomy): Bacteria > Bacillati > Mycoplasmatota > Mollicutes > Entomoplasmatales > Spiroplasmataceae > Spiroplasma > Spiroplasma endosymbiont of Polydrusus cervinus. The sequence goes on along the minus strand of NZ_OZ026469.1, from coordinate 881,350 downwards.
ATTTACAATTTACAAAATTTTATGATTTAGTTTTACAATTTAAAAACAGTAATCTTAATTTGTTTTTTTAAACTTTCCACTACTGCTGGTTCAGCAATTCCTGGACTAAAAGCAGTTGCTGAACCAGCACAAATTCCAGTTAACAAAGCTTTTTGATAATCCTTAGTTGCTAAATAAGTTCCAACAAAACCAGCAACCATAGAATCACCAGCTCCAACTGAATTAATTAATTGACCCGTTGCTGCATTACCAAAATACACATCTGTTGGCGTAATTAAGATGCTGCCATCTTTACCACTACTAATTAAAACATTTTGGGCCCCTTGTGCTTGTAGTTTTTGACCTAAATCAACAATTTCAGCTTTTTGGGTAAATTTATAATCGGTTCCAAATAATTCATTTAATTCATCTAAATTTGGTTTAACTAAGAGCGGTTTTGCCCCTAAAGTTGATAATAATACATCTTTTGTTGCATCAACAACAAATAGAATTTGATTTTCATAACAATAAGTACTAATCTTTTGATATAAATCAAATGGACAATTTTGCGGTAACGAACCAGACATAATTAAACAATCATTCTTTGTTACTTCTGTTTTAATAATTGTTAATATTGCGGCAATATCATTGTCACTAATTGCAAAAGCAATTCCGTTTAATTCGGTTTCTTGCTTTATTTCTAAACTCTTAATTTTCATATTAATTCGCGTTTTACCCGCAACCTCATGAAAACAAGCAACAACACCTTGCTTTGCTAAATAATGTTCAAACATTTCTTTATTATCGTGACCCAAAAAGCCTAAGGCAGTAGTTGGATATCCTAAATATTGTAGCATCACTGCAACATTAATTCCTTTGCCCCCAATAACCTCATATTCGCTAACAGCTTTATTTATTTCTCCTAACTGAAAATTAGGAACTTGAATTACTTGATCAATTGCGGGATTTAATGTTAATGTATAAATCATCTTTTTTACTCCTTTCGTTCTTATTTTAGTATTATAAAAACCCAAATGATTGGGTTTTTATGTTTTAAATTAAATTAAACTGCTAAAGTAATTTTATTGTTTTTAACATCGTGCATTCTTCAAAAACCAAGAATTAAGGCACTAACAAAACTTCCGATAATTAAGGCAATAACTGAAATTAAGACAGCAACCCCAATTGAAGCGCCATGATTAGCAATCGTAAATCAATTTTTACCATTATCTTGAATTTGTAATAATGGGAAGACAAAGATTCCACCATGTGGTACTACTAAGGTTACCCCAAAGCCACTCATAATCACTCCGGTAATAGCACTTCCGGCCATAATTGAAGGAATTGTTCGTTTTGGATCAGCAGCGGCAAATGGAATTGCCCCTTCTGTAATAAAGCAGACTGCTAAGAAATAGTTTGTATTACCTTGTTCAACATCTTTTTTTGTTCAATATTTTTTAAACATTCTAGTACATACGGCTAAAGCTAATGGTGGCACCATCCCAGCTAACATCGCAACAGCCATAAAGACTGTTCCCCCATTAGTTGCACGAATTCCTGCATAAGCTGTTTGCGTTGCATCAATCGTTAAGGTTCCAAAAACATAGGCGGCTTTATTAATTGGCCCACCCATATCGGCTGCCATCATTAACCCAATAATAATTCCAATTAAAGCATTTAAATTATAATCAGCAATGGCTTTTAATCCTTCAATTAAACCTCAGTTTAAATATCCTAATGGAATATTTAAACCAAACATTAAGACTCCGGCTGCTAAGGCTGTTAAAATAGGAATTAAGACAATATCTCGTACTCCTCTTAATGATGGATGGAAACGGGAAAATCCTTTTTGACATCCATAGACAACAAAGGCCACCAGATAACCACCAATCAAGGCACCAAAGAACCCTGAGTTAAAGGTTGAAATTGAGTCTGGGAATAAACGCCCTCATGTGTTTGCTCATCCTGTTTTGGTTGAAGCATCATATAACATTCCCGGCGCATTCGCAATTAACCCTGTTGTCATCCCTGGTAATAATCCTTGGGGTCCAACAATTGAGTAACAAACATAGGCTCCTAAAATTGGGACCATCATTCCAAAGATTACTTTTCCTAATCCTGAAAATCAAGCAGCAACATCACGGGTTACCCCAAAGTTACCACCAGAATTACCAGAGTCTAATAAGAATCCAATTCCTAAAATAATTCCCCCAGCAACCACAAATGGCAGCATTCGTGAAACTCCACCAAGAAGGTTTTTGGTAACATCTTTAAAGTTTTTTAAACTTAATTCTCCAACTTCTTCACTGCCACCTTTGCTAGCTTTACCAACTGTTAAACGTTTTCCGTTTAAAGCGTCTTGGATTACACTTGGGCCATGGTAGATGACATCTTTTGTACTTGTTTCTAAATAAGAAACTCCTTGCAAACGATCCATTCCCGCAATTTTTTTATCAATTCCAAGAATAATTGCTTTCGCATTGGCGATATCCTTGGCTGTTAACACATTTTCATTGCCACTCCGCCCTTGGGTTTCAACTTTAATTGTTAAGCCCTTTGTTTTAGCAGCTTCTTCCATTTTTTCCTTAGCCATATAAGTATGGGCAATTCCGGTTGGACAAGCTGTAATCCCAATAATATCATAATGACCATCAGTCTTAACTGTCTCATGCTCATTAATTGGTTCGGCAAAAGCAGTAATAATATCAGCAAAATTTTTTGCTGCTCGAACTTGCTTCACAACTTCACCTTTCCCTAAAAAACCAGCTAATTTTGCCAAGGCATTTAAATGTTGTTCGCCTCCTTCGGCTGGAACTGTAATCATAAAAATAATATCAACTGGTTTATTATCTAAACTCTGTCAATCAACGGCTTTTTCTAATGTCATAATCGAAATTGCTAGTTTTGTAACACTGCTACTTGAACAATGGGGAATTGCTAAACCATCACCAACTCCCGTTGGGCCTTCTTTTTCTCGATTTTCTAAAGCCTTAATTAATGCCGCTTGATCAGTAACTGTTTCATTATTAACTAATGCTGCTGCTAGTGTGGCAAAAACTTCAGTTTTATCTGTCGCAGAAGTTTTTAAGATGGTTGTCGTTTCAGTAAAATAATCAATTATTTTCATAATTTTTATTCTTCTATCCTTTCTTTGAATTTGTAATGATTTCAACTTCCTAACGGGAAGCGAATTTTACTAATGATTTGATGTTAAATTTTGATTAATCCGCAAAAATATAACTCTTGATTTCTCGTTTAATAACTTCCGCTTTAATCATTACTTCTTCTGGATCAGTAGTGTATAAATCTTGCCCACTAATCCCATTCACTTCTAAAAAGCACAATCAATGTAATATTTTTGCAAGGTACTCATTGCTTCTCACCCGATTAAAGCCCCTGTTTGGTCGTTATACTTACCACCTAAATAGAATCATCATTAAACCCCGTTAAGGTTAATAATTCAACATGGAAGATCGATTGAATTAGTAATAATTACTCAATCATCTGCTGGTTATAACAATTTAATTAGGGCTACGGTTGACAACCCCCAGCGTCTAAGTAAAGACACATTTTGGGTTTAACTTTTGCAACTGTTTGACAAGCAATTAAATACTTTTCTTCAACATGCAGTTGAATCTTTTCATTTAATTGTTCCTCTAACCAAAATTCACGGCCCTTTTGCAACTTAATCCCACCATGAACGCGATTTTTTAATAAACCTTGTTGTTCCATTCCTTTAAATAACGGTGTAATGTTGTTGGGGAGACTTGCAATTGGGTAATTAAATCATTAACTAACACTAAATGTTGATCATCTAAGTAAAGTTAAAAATTTTTCTCACCGTAGTTCTTTTAACATCTTGTCACTATTTATGATTATACGCCTTTTTTAATCAAAAACAACTAAAAATAAATAAAATTTTTGTATACTGTAAAACTAAATTTAAGGTACCATATACATTTAAAAAATTAGCATAAAAAAACTTTATTTTTTTTTCATTTTGAGATATACTTATTAAGTTGTTAAACTTTAATTTATTCTGTTATCTAAAATAATATAAATATCTAAATTCAACAGCTGTAATGTTAAAAAAACAACTAAACTATGATATGAAAATAAAAGGAGACTAAATGAATTTTAATACATTAAATTTATACCCAGCATTACAGCGAATGATTGCTAAAATGGGTTATACTAATCTAACTGAAATCCAAGAAAAAGCGATTCCACTTGCCCTAAATAATCAAGATATTATTGGTAAAAGTCATACCGGAACTGGTAAAACGGTAGCATTTATTTTACCAATCTTGCAAAACTTAGATACAAACTTAAAACGGTCACAAACAATTATCTTATGTCCAACACATGAACTAGCAACCCAAATTATTGGTCAAGTACGTAAATTTGCAACTTATTTAGAAGGAGTAAATGCAACATTAATTTGTGGTGGTTCGCATATGCAACGCCAAATTTATGCTTTACGAAAAAGCAATATTATTGTTGGAACACCAGGGCGAATTGCTGATCATATTAATCGTAAGACATTACGCTTAGATAAAATTAAAACAATTGTCCTTGATGAAGCTGATGAAATGTTAAAAATGGGTTTTAAAAATGATCTTGATAAAGTGTTTGAAAATGCCCCAGAAAAATATCAAACATTATTGTTTTCTGCAACAATGCCAAAACAAGTATTAGAAATTGCTAATACTTATCAAAATAATCCAGTTGAAATTGTTGTTACAAAAAACAGCATTGAACAAAATAATATAACACAACAATATGTTAATGCAATTAATTATCATAAGGAAGATGTTTTAATTGCTTTATACCAACATTTACAACCAAAACGAAGTATTATTTTTTCTAACACAAAAGCTTTTACGAATAAAATTGCGGATATGTTAGCAAGCAATGGTATTAGTTGCTGTGTTATTAACGGTGATAAAAGTCGTTATGAACGAACACAAGCAATGCGTTTATTCCGTGATGGTAAAAAAACGGTAATGGTTGCAACTGATGTTGCTGCGCGAGGAATTGATATTGAGAATATCGATTATGTTATTAATTATGATATTCCAACTGAACGAGAAAGTTATATTCACCGTATTGGGCGAACAGCACGAGCTGGCGCAACTGGAGTAGCAATATCAATTGTTTCAAATTGTAATGAATTGAAAGAAATGCAGCACTTAGGTGAATATCAGAAGAAAAGAATTGAATTATTAGATATTTCAGAATATGGTTTAAAACCAAAACCACAAGGAATAAAAAACTTTGGTGCTAATCGTAAACAAACGAGTTTTAAGCAAAAGAATAGTAATTTTAAATATGATAATTTACAATGTAGCAATAAAAGTAAGCAATCTAATGGTAAGAGAGACTTCAGTTCGCAAGGTAATAAAACTTGAAAAGAAAAAAAGAAAAAATTTGGGAGAAATAATTTTACATTTAACCGAATTTAAAACAAATAATTCCCTACAAAATGTCTTTGTAAGCAATTAAGTTGTTAAAAGCACCAACCATGGTGCTTTTTTTCAGTGTAATTATGCTTACATCGCAAAAGGAAAGGAAGGTGACAATTTAATAAAAAAATTACTAATGTTTTTGTGTTAGGTTTGGGGAGTAGTTTTGAGCTTGCTAGTTGTTCGTTACAAGCCAAACATATTATTGATGATGACGATGAGGATAATCCAAATCAAGATATTACAATTTTTAATTTGTTATAATTTTATTAACTTTTTATGATTTAGTTTTACAGTATACACACAGAATTCAGGGTATATTTGTTGCTAATAGTAAACCAAAAGTAGATATGAAGATTGATATTCCACGATTAAAATTATCTAAAATGGGATTAGTATTTACAATTTACAGTTTGTAATTACTTACTGTTTGTTTCTACGTGTTGTACTTGTTGAAGGACTAGTTTTATTGGCACGAATTGCCCCAATTCCTTCTAATAATCAAATTAATGCACCAATTATAGCGATTAATTCACCAACAACAATTACTCATGTTGAAACTTCTTTTGTTGAAGTAATAATTGCTCCAATCATTCCAACAACTGCAATAGTAATAAAAATAATTCCTGCAACTAGTTTACCGATTTTATGTCGAATAAAGGTTGCAATAAAAATAAATAAGAAAGCTGTAATTAAAATAATTGCGCCATTATCGCCACCAGTATTATGAAGATCAAAAAGTTTTGTGTTAACATAAACGCTTGGAAAAGAATTTAAAATTGCCAAGATAAATAATCAAAACCCAGAAATTCAAAGCATTATTTTTTGGAATGTTACAGCAATTTTAATTGTTGAATATTTCATTTTTACCATTGTTTTCCTCCTTAACCATAACATTATTTATATTATAGCTTAGTTTTAAAAATATTGGTGATAAATTAAATAATTCGTAAGACGCGTCCTGTACGATGAACTGACTGTATATTGTAAAATTAAATCATAAAAAATTAATAAAATTATAACAAATTATTTGACTTTGTGCATTGATATAACAATATTCGAATTCACGGTAGTTTAAATTATTTAACACCTGTTGAATTTAGAAAACAACAGTCCATATAAAAAGTGTCCTAAAAAGGGTTGCCAATCCATGTATAAAGATGAGCCTAATCAAAAAATGGGTTTTACTAAAATTGCCCAACCAATAGCAAAGGCAGTTAGCACGCATTTTATCGTTCAAGAGCGATTGGCAAATCCGACTTGATTAGAAGGAACATTAATAACTGGTCAGAAACATCAGATTCGAGCATCGTTAAGTTATTTCCATCATCCGGTTGTCAATGATGTTAAATATGGGGTGAAATAAATAACAAAAGCTTATATGATTGCCTTATATGTAACAACATTAAGTTTCCATAAATTACCAGATCATTTAGCGTATTTAAATGAAAAGGTTATTAAAATCTCAGAAAATATTATAAAATAAAAATATTAGAAACGAGGTGAAGTAATTGTCAACAAGAAAAGGAATTTTTAGTATTTTAATCGGGGCTTTTACTTCGTTAATTGGAACATGTTTTCAATTTACGCTAATGTATTTATTAATTCGTAGTTATGGATCACAATTAAACGGGTTTGTAAAGAATAGCGTGGCGATTGTCTCTTTTTTAGGAACAGTAGAGGGTGGTTTAGGGGCCATTACTGTTATTTTTTTAGTAAAGCCATTACTACAAAAAGATTGAATTAAAGCGAATGAAATGGTTAACACCGCGAAGCACCAGTATAAAGTATCAGGTTATGTCGGAATTATTTTATTAATTGCAATTGCGGTTGGCTATAGTGCTTATATTTATTTATTTGAAAATAATTTTAGTATTTTATGAAATGATGAAACAATTAGTTATCCCTTATGAAAAATGATTTTAATTGTTTTAATTATTGGCTTAAAAAACTTAATTACCTTATTTTGAACAGCGGCTTATGAAAACTTAATGCAAGCTGACCAAAATAATCATTTACGCCGGTTAATTTTAATGATTTGTGATTTAATAACCTATTCAGTTATTTTCTACTTAATTGCAATTGCGGTTGATCCGGTTTTTGTCTTCCTAATCTTTTTAGTTTATTCGGTGATGAAAGGAAGCTTAATTTATTTATTTATTAAGTTACATTATCCGTGAATACGCCTCCTTCGTCAACGCGATAATATGCAATTAGTTAAAGCGAGCAACATTGTTGTGTTTAAAAACATTGGTGAAACATTACTAATTAATGGCGATGTTATTATTACCGCCTTATTATTAGGGTTACGGGCATCCTCAACCTTATTGTTATATATGACGATCACAGTCGGGGTACGAAGCATTATGATGATTTTAATTAATTCCTTCCGTGAATTCTTTGCCGCTTGAACAGCAAAAAATGGGCGAGTTGATTGAAAAAGTTATATGAAATTTGAAACATATGCGTTTATGATTGGTGGTTTCTTATTTATTAACCAGTTTATTTTATCGCCATATTTTGTCACAACGCTATATGCGCCCCAAATTATTGAACAAATTAGAAATAGTAATTCAACATTAAACCCATGAATAATACAAGAAGTTGAAATTTTTAAAAGTATTTTTTACGAACCAACTTTCTCCTTATTAGTGGCCTTAAGTTCTGTTTTCATTATTTTAGCGGAGCCGTCAAATGTAATGGTGTATGCTAAAGCGAATTATAAACAAACAGCGATGCCAACTTTTATTATTGGTTGCATCAATATTGTTCTTTCTTTTTTCAGTGCTTTAATTTGCCGCTTTGGTTTAGATGATTTATCCGCAGCATTATATAGTATTTTAATCATTACTTGTTTTGTTAGTTTCCTGCGGTTCTTATACTTATGATTTTATAATTGAATCTTTTTAACTTATAATAGTAACTTTAAAGGAGTCTTTCAAAATTGAATGATTTTATTAGTGCCAATTATTATTGCAATTTTAGTGAATTATTTATTCTTAACAAAAGCATATAATCCAAATGAAATTTATAATATTGATTTACAACCAGTTTGAAGATGACAAAAATTATTAAATTTCTTCTTCGGATTAATCTTTGCTTCTTTATTTGTTATTTTTGCTAATTCAATCTTTTGAGTCCCTGGTTCCGTCCGTGGTCTCTTCTTATGCTTACCCCTTGTTTATAAAATTTGAACAAAACGACAAAATAAAATGCGAACAATTCGCCGTAAAAAATACGAAAATGATTTTATTACTTTAACCGAACCAGAAATGCCGTATCAAAAGATATGGGAACGAGAAGAAACTTTACACAAGAATGCGAAAAAAATGGATGAGCATGAACCAAGTAAAGAAATTTATAAATTAACGGGTTAAAAAATAAGTTATATTCTAACTTATTTTTAATTTGCTATAATTTTATTAACTTTTTATGATTTAGTTTTACAGTATACATTTTGTTGTAATTTATTTGTCATTTTATTTTTCTCCTTTATTTATTTTGAATTTAATTCCATTAACTCCAATAGTATTAATATCTTTATTACTATCTCATTGTTCTTTAATTTCGTTTTTAACAACTTGTTCATCGATAATTAAATAATTTTTAATAAGATTAATAAGTCCTAACTTATCGGTATTTTGTAAAAAATCATCATTAACACCTAAAATCTCAATATCTTTAACTAATATTTTTTCTTTACGAAATTTACCAATATTTTTTTCTAATTCCCTATCTATTTTTGCTACATCTTCCATAGCACGAACTTGTTCATCTTCAATTTAGTCCATGTCTAACCCCATATCAGACGTTAAGTTATTAGCATATTCAATCCTATTTTCTTGTTCTTGTTTTTTAGTTTGAATAAACTGTTGTTGTTTTAAATATTGAACTTGTATTAGGCTATTTTTAATTTAAATTTTATTATTTTGAAGTATTTTTTCTAAATTAATAATATTAACTCTAATTCGATTTAATTCATCTTTAAAATCTTTTATTAATTCTAATGGTTCTCTAAAAACAAAATAAATTTTACTAATAGCACTGGGTATATCTTTTAAATGTATATCTTGATAACCATTTAATGTATAATGATTAAGGTGACGATAGATAAACTCTGTTAATTCTTGACCATGATTATCAATTCAATTTTTAATTGGTAATGCTTTTAAACTTAATTTTTTAAAATCATTACCTTTTAAATAAAATGGATAAGTAATATTTTTAATTTGATTATTTAATGTTAAATCTGCCATTATTAAATTTCCTCTAATTGCATTTCTTCAATTAAATTATTAATATCTTCATAAGCACTTTCTTCTGAATGACATTCTTCTAATGCTATATTAAATAAATCTTCTTCTGTATAAACATAACCATCTTCATTTTTTCACATATTATTCATAATTTATCACTTCGTAATCTGCTTCTTCATCTTCTAAATAATCATCTATTAAACCTTTAACTTCATCAATTTCATATCATTTTAAATTTAAGTCAAAATCTGTTGACAATAAAACATTACCTACATATCTTTCTTCATTACCAAATTTAAGATATAAATTTAATTCTCAACTCATATCATAATCACTATCAATTAGACTGCACCCAAAAAAGTAAGTAAAGAAAAAAAGTCTTTGCTAAACTTTAGAGGAGGTGCATTTTTATATGGCAAGAAAAGGACAAAAATTTAATAAATATACAGCATATTTTCGAAAAATTATAGTACAAGAGGTTAAAAATAATAGTATAAGTTTTATTGCAAAAAAATATCAAATTAATAAAAAAACTGTTGCTTCATGGTATGAAAATTTTAAGAAAGGAATTTTAAACACCAATAAAGGTCCAAAAGAATCATTTGAAAAAAAGAGATTTAAACTATTACAAAGTTAGGTATGAATTACTAAAAAAGCTTCATGACTTTTACAATTAAATAAAAGAAAAATTGTATCTTTTATCAAAGAAAACATTAATAAATATCCACTAAATTTATTACTTGATATAACAGATTTAAAGCGTAGTTATTGAGATAAATATAAAAATTATTTAAGTAATGGTAAGGATAGCGAATCATTAAAAAATATTGTAAAAGTCTATGAAGAAAATTTAAAACAATTTGGTTATCGTCGAATTACCAAATATTTAAAAGAAGATTATGGCATTGTTTATAATGCTAAGAAAGTATTGCGAATTATGAAAGAAAATAATATTCAAGCTGAATATGTAAAGCGTATGCATAGAAAAATATTAATAAAACAAAATAGAAATAAAAATATAATTAAATATCCTGATTTAGTAAATCGTAATTTTAATGATATTAAAGAAAGATTTTCAATTTTATTTACTGATGTAACTTATTTAATTTGAAATGGTAAAAAACATTATCAATCAACAATACTTGATGGATATACTAAAGAAATTATTGATGTAAAATGATCAAAATTTAATAATAACAAACTTGTAATTGATAATTTAAATGATGCAATTAATAAAATTAAAAAAATAAAAAAAGATCTAAATAAAACAATAATTCATTCAGATCACGGATATCAATATACATCTAAAGATTATAATAGTAAATGTTTAGATAACAAAATTATAATTTCAATGGGTAAAAATTATCATTGTGCAGACAACATTATTATTGAAAGTTTTCATTCATTACTTAAAAAAGGAACAATCCATAATAAAAATTATAAATCTCATAATGAATATATTAATGATGTTAAAAAATGAAATAAATGATATTCAAACCAAAAAGAAAAATATATAATAAATGAAAGTTTGTAAACCTTTTTATTAATACTTACTAAACGGGGTGCAGTCTAAATTTTTGTGCATAAATAATATCTTTATTACTAATTTTTAATGCTTTATTATTAATTCATTTTTCATTTAAGTAATCACTAATACAATATGACATTTTCTTATTCCTCCTAATTATTTTTATTGTTTAATGCTCAATGTTCATCAGTAATATCATCAAGTGATACAGGGTAACTTCTAAGCATTATTTGATTTAATTTATTAATTATGTATTTATTTAACTTTTTTCTTTTTCATATATATCCCTTCGTTAAATTATTTTATTAATTTTTTTAATTCTCTTTTTTAACTCGCTGGCACCCACTCCCAAGTGAAAGTACCAAAGCGAGAATTAGTTATATAATTAAGGTATTTATCTATTTATTTACTTTGCCGCCCGCTTCACTTTGAGGGTGAGCGGTTGCGGTATATTATGGCATCATGTACGATGAAGCTATTATTTTTTTTTTTTTGAAAAAATGGTTGCAATTTATTAAAAATATTTTATTATTAATCTAGCAAGATATAAATTTACCGTTTGTATCTACACAGCGCTATGTTAATAATTTATATCATAAGGAGGTGTTAGCATGAAAAGAACGTGACAGCCAAGTAAAATTAAACATAAAAGAACACATGGATTTCGAGCAAGAATGGAATCAGCGACAGGACGTAAAGTTTTAAGTAAAAGAAGAACGAAAGGAAGAAAAGTATTATCGGCATAATTTGCTGGTAAAATACTTTATTTTTCTATTTGTGTCGAAATGTGAAAAAAATTTATTGTTAAAAAAAATTATGAATTTCAGAAAATAATAAGTAATCGTTCTTTTATTAAAACTAACACTTATTTTATTTATTTAAAAAAAAATGATCTTAATTATCATCGGTTTGGAATATCTGTTGGTAAAAAATTAGGAAATGCCGTTGTTAGAAATAAAGTAAAAAGACAAATTCGAAGTATGTTAACTTTTGATTTTGCTGTAACAGAAGGTTATGATCAAATCATCATTGTTAGAAAATCATATTTTAGTAATAGTTATTTAGTTAATAAAGAGATTTTATTAAAGCAAATCAAAATGTAAAAAGGAGGCGTAATAGTGAATTATCGTGATTATATTTTCTCAGACGGGAAAAAAACACGAAAACCTTGATATTCAATTACCTGAAAATGAGCAAAATTAGTTTTGTATCTTTTTTTAATTATATCAATGTTATGAGGTTGTGGAGAGATGATGGTTCCAAAGTATGGAACAGCGCAAATTTTAGATGTTTCTGGCCAAAGAGTATATAAACCAGGAGTTTTTTTTGAAATTATTTTAGGATACGCTAATGTCGGAAAAGAACACTTTTTTCATTTTGAAAATGGAGAATTATATGAATATCCATATTTAGCAATTAGAACATGATCTGATGCTTTTGTTAAAACATCATCACCGTTTTATGGATGTTTTGTATTTCCTGTTGCCTGAATTTTAGTTAATTTAATTTATGGTTTTGGTGGCTTAGACAATGGAGCTGGAATTATTGGAGCGCTATTCTTAACTTCATTAATTGTCCGTTTAATTACTTTAATGTTTAGTTGAAAAGTCCAACGAAATCAAGACAAAATGCAGTTAATGCAAATTAAACAAGCAGAAATTCAAGCGAAATATAAGGGTTCAAAAGATCCTGTTGCAAAACAAAAACAACAAATGGAAATGATGCAACTATACCGGAAAGAAGGAGTTTCACCGTTATCAACAATTGGTTCTTCCTTTTTATCAGTTCCATTTTTAATTGCGATGTATACTGTTGTTAGAGCAACACGAGAGTTAAAAATGGCAACAATTGGGGAACTTTTTTTAATTGAAAAGCCATGAGATATGATTACAAGTGGAAATTATGTTTATTTAGCTTTATTATTTGTATATTTACCAATTCAAATTCTATCAATGATTTTACCAACTATTTTAAACCTTCGAAAAACAAGAGTTATTACAAAAGAGCAGAAAAAAGCTCGTAAACGCCAATTCATTATGCAAGGAGTAATGATTGTTGTCTTCTTTGTAGTTACAATCTCAATTGCGTCGGGGGTTGCTATTTACTGGATTTTTTCAGCCTTTATTCAAATTTTACAAACATTAGGATTTCATTTTTTACGAGTTAAAAAACAAAGCAAAAAAAATAAAAATACGGATTCATTGGGACAAAAAATTAAACATTTATTTGTCCGCAAACCACATTTTAAAACAACTAATAATTCGCCAAAAGCGGTCGAAATTATAAAAACAAAACAAGTAAAAACAAACAATCTGGATAAGGTTTCTTATAATCCGGTTAAATCAAAACCTAAAAAATCTAAATTCTCTTTACATAATAAAAAAAGATAAGAATTAATGATTTTCGTAAAAAATTTAAGTCGTTGTATAGACTGCACCCAAAAAAGTAAGTAAAGAAAAAAAGTCTTTGCTAAACTTTAAAGGAGGTGCATTTTTATATGGCAAGAAAAGGACAAAAATTTAATAAATATACAGCATATTTTCGAAAAATGATAGTACAAGAGGTTAAAAATAATAGTATAAGTTTTATTGCAAAAAAATATCAAATTAATAAAAAAACTGTTGCTTCATGGTATGAAAATTTTAAGAAAGGAATTTTAAACACCAATAAAGGTCCAAAAGAATCATTTGAAAAAAAGAGATTTAAACTATTACAAAGTTAGGTATGAATTACTAAAAAAGCTTCATGACTTTTACAATTAAATAAAAGAAAAATTGTATCTTTTATCAAAGAAAACATTAATAAATATCCACTAAATTTATTACTTGATATAACAGATTTAAAGCGTAGTTATTGAGATAAATATAAAAATTATTCAAGTAATGGTAAGGATAGCGAATCATTAAAAAATATTGTAAAAGTCTATGAAGAAAATTTAAAACAATTTGGTTATCGTCGAATTACCAAATATTTAAAAGAAGATTATGGCATTGTTTATAATGCTAAGAAAGTATTGCGAATTATGAAAGAAAATAATATTCAAGCTGAATATGTAAAGCGTATGCGTAGAAAAATATTAATAAAACAAAATAGAAATAAAAATATAATTAAATATCCTGATTTAGTAAATCGTAATTTTAATGATATTAAAGAAAGATTTTCAATTTTATTTACTGATGTAACTTATTTAATTTGAAATGGTAAAAAACATTATCAATCAACAATACTTGATGGATATACTAAAGAAATTATTGATGTAAAATGATCAAAATTTAATAATAACAAACTTGTAATTGATAATTTAAATGATGCAATTAATAAAATTAAAAAAATAAAAAAAGATTTAAATAAAATAATAATTCATTCAGATCACGGATATCAATATACATCTAAAGATTACAATAGTAAGTGTTTAGATAACAAAATTATAATTTCAATGGGTAAAAATTATCATTGTGCAGACAACATTATTATTGAAAGTTTTCATTCATTACTTAAAAAAGGAACAATCCATAATAAAAATTATAAATCTCATAATGAATATATTAATGATGTTAAAAAATGAAATAAATGATATTCAAACCAAAAAGAAAAATATATAATAAATGAAAGTTTGTAAACCTTTTTATTAATACTTACTAAACAGGGTGCAGTCTAATAATATTCCAACTGACATTATTAAAGATAGTGATTTAAATAAAGATTATATTGATAAAGAAAATGATAAATATATTGTAAAAACATCACAAGATATTAATACAAAACAAAATAAATTAATAAGTGGAACAAACATTAAAACTATTAATGGTAATTCATTATTAGGGGGTGGTAATGTAACCATTATTTCTAGTAATGATTGAGAAGAAGTTGATACTCATGATTTTAGAGCGGGTCAAACTGGATATAATATTCCTAATTTTTATAAAGAAAAATATATTTATAGAATTTGAGCCTCAGGGAAAAACAGTCAGGGAGATCTAAAGAGTCAAGGAATGTTGCAAATAAGGCGTGGTTTTACACAAATAATAGGTATTATATATGATCAAATTGGTGTTAATAGTGCATGTTTAGTATTATCTATTAATCCTGATGGATTGATTAATATTGGAGTTAATGGTCCAGCAACGTTTAGATCTTTGGAATTTGTTTTTGTTGAAAGAAAAAAAGTAAGTTAGAAAGGAGTTTAATTAATAAAACAAGATAAAACAAGTTGATTAAAAGGTGTCTTACCGTGAAATTGATTTAAAAAAGACCCTATTCCAACTTATAATTGAACTCATAAAGATATTAGAGAATGAGAAAGAAAATATAAAATTAGGAGTTGAGTAGTTAGTTTTTATATTTTAATGTTTTTAACATTAAATTGTTGATTGGAATATGGAATGATTAATGCAATTAAAGATAATATTAATTGATATAATTACGGCCAATATTGGGGTAATGGGATTGCTATTTTATTAACACCATTATTTATACATGGAATTCAAGGTGTTTTTGTTGCTAGTAGTAAACCAAAAGTAGATATGAAGATTGATATTCCACGATTAAAAGTTTCTAAAATGGGATTAGTATTTGCAATTTTGCCTTTAATTACTTTAATAATTTCTTTAATTATTATTTGAATTGATAAATCAAAATGAAAAAAAGACCATTTAAGATATTGTTTAGATTGCCGGATTAATCCTCGTGTTATTCAACCAAGAATAGCAAAACAATGAAATAATTTAGATGGTGTAACAGAAGAAATATTTAAAAATATACAAGATAAAAATATTAAAAAACAAGAACAAGAAGAAAATAACAAAGAATTAAATATAAACAATAACTCTTAAAAATAATATATAATTATAGCAAGGTTAACCAAATATAAAAAACAACAATAATTTTGTTCTGAAAGGATATATGGCCACTGTTTGAGTAAGGATAAGAAAGGAAATATAAAAATGGAAATTAGTAATGAGTTAGTAATTACTTTACTTGTGTTAGCTGGCGCAGGGGGGGATGGGTAGTCTTGGCATTCTTGGATTATCTGCTAAAAAAATTAAAAAATATAAAGCAGAAATTAGAGAATTAAGAACTGCTGTTATTGCCCACGAAAAACATTTACGAGGACCTGATTATGCAACAGAATTAGCCCTTAAAACAGGTCAAATTAAAAACGTTAAAAAACAAGTTAAAGTAAACGATAAAAAACAAGCACAAAAAGATGCTATTAGAAAACTAACAAATAGTATTTAAAAAAATAACCAATTAAGGTTATTTTTTATTTGTTTTTAAGATAACTAAATTTTCTTCACCATATGCCTTAATTAAATATTCCCAATTTCAAGTTGAATTAATGTTTACACCTTCAATATCTGAACCAGTAATATATTCACCAAGAAGATTTTTACAAGGAACATTACCTCCTTCGGTACGATAACATAAAATATATTTATTCATGTTTTTTGTCACCTTTATTGTGACTAATATAAAAATTAATAAGTTATTCTATTCGTTGTGAATAAGTATCAAAGTTAGATAATTGATTTCAAACTTTTTCTTCATTTTTATTTAAGTAAATATTAACATTTCGAATTTTACAAGAATAATATTTTTCTGTTTTTTGATTATATGACTCTTTCATAATATTAACCCTCATAATTAACAATAATAATGGCATCTCGTAAATGATTACTTATTTTCTCATTATTATATTTTCAACCTTTACCATATTGATAAATTAAATTACTATCTTTATCAAATTCTCATAAACAACTATCATTATATTTACTTAAATTTTCCATATTTTTAACAACGGATTTAGTGTGTTTTGGAGAAATAGTAGCAATATATCCTTGTGTTTCTAATGAACCTAATAGTCTTAATAAATTATCTCTATCTTTTGAACCGCTGGCCTTTGTATATAAATAATTTTCTATAAAAATTGAATATTCTAGTTTATGATTATTTGATAATATTTCCTCAAATGGTTTTTCATTTTTTAAATAATTTATAATAAATTTAGAATGATTTTTTCAATCTTTATTTTTAAACTCTTGTTTATCTAATAAGATATTATTTTCAAAAACAGCAATAGCAGTAGTACCGGCTCCAGATGGGTCAATACCTATTTTTATTCCCATCTTGCTCATTCCTCATCGTTATTATTAACTGTTGGCACTAAATTTGATATATCATCTTCTTTAACTATATTATTGTTTGTGTCCGCTATTTCTGTATAAGATGGGGTATTTATTATATTATTTGATACGGGTTCATTGCTCATTTGCCCCTGATTTTTGGCTACAGTAATATCATTAAAAGGTATGTAATCAAAATTACCATCTTCTTTAATTTCTTTTTCATCTAAATCAATATCAGTAATATCTACACCTAATTCTTGGGCTAATTTACGATATAATTTTGCTTCAACCATTTCTTTTGGTCATTTATTTTAAGGTGAATATTCACTATTTCCACTTGGACTACTATTTTTTAAACGGTCAATATCGGCTTTTCTTAATAAAATTCCTTTTGTTTCACCAGT
The DNA here is from genome assembly GCF_964019755.1 of Spiroplasma endosymbiont of Polydrusus cervinus. Lineage (NCBI taxonomy): Bacteria > Bacillati > Mycoplasmatota > Mollicutes > Entomoplasmatales > Spiroplasmataceae > Spiroplasma > Spiroplasma endosymbiont of Polydrusus cervinus. The sequence continues at coordinate 863,593 of NZ_OZ026469.1, read as the reverse complement.
CAAACGATTAATACCAAAAGCATAAGCATCAATAATATTTTCATATCGACTTATATTTGTCATAAAATCTATTTCGTGTAGTTTTGGTTTTTGTAAATCAGTATCTCATTGAAATTTTTCACTTTTATAAATAACTCCTCTTTTTAACATTCAATTTTCTTGTTCCATTATTTTTTGAAAAACACCACTATCAATAATAGTTGTTAATTTATTTTTGAATGGAATAATATTAAAATCTTTGCCAAAAATTAAACCTTTATTACTTAAATTAATAATTCCTAAGGCTGTAATTTTTCCATTATCAGCATTACCCACTAAATTCATATAACTTTGATTATTTTTTAATTTTAGTTCTTGTAAAGCAATTAAATTTTCTTGTAAATATTTAGCATTAACATTTAATTCATATGCTTTAACTGCTGTTGCTACTAATTATTTTATTCCTATTTGATTATTCATAATTATTTCTCTCCTTTATTTATTTTGAATTTAATTCCATTAACTCCGATAGTATTAATATCTTTATTACTATCTCATTGTTTTTTAATTTCATTTTTTACAATTTGCTCATCAACAATTAAATAATTTTTAATAAGATTAATAAGTTCTAATTTATCAGCATTTTGTAAAAAATCATGATTAATACCAATAACCTCAATATCTTTAATTAATAATTTATCTTTACGAAAATTACTAGTAATAATTTTTAATTCTTGCTCTTGTTTTGCTACACTTTTAATTTCTAAAAATTGCTCTTTTTTATGAGTTTCAATAATTTCATTTTGTTTTTGAAATTGAATATCAATAACATTATTTTTTAAAGAATCATGATTATTCTTAATATTATTTTCTAAATTCAAAATATCTTTTCTAATAAAATTTAATTCATCTTTAAAATTTTTTATTAATTCTAATGGTTCTCTAAAAACATAATCAATTTTTGAAACTACTAGTTTTAAATCTTTTAGTGATTGTGATTTATATTCTCCATTTATTAATCAAGCTTGTTGTCGATATATAAATTCTGCTAATTCTTGCCCATTTTCATTAATTAAATTTTTAATTGGTAATGCTTTTAAACTTAATTCTTTAAAATCATTACCTTTCAAATAAAATGGATAAGTAATATTTTTAATTAAATCTTCCATTATTAAATTTCCTCTAATTCCATTTCTTCAATTAAATTATTAATATATTCATAAGCACTATCTTCTGAATGACATTCTTCTAATGCTATATTAAATAAATCTTCTTCTGTATAAACATAACCATCTTCATCTTTTCACATATTATTCATAATTTATCACCTCATATTCTGCTTCTTCATATTCTAAATAACCACTAATTAAATCTTTAACTTCATCAATTTCATATCATTTTAAATTTAAGTCAAAATCTGTTAGCAGTGAAACACCACCTATACGTCTTTCCTCATTACAAAATTTAAGATATAAATTTAATTCTCAACTCATATCATAATCACTATCAATTTGTGCATAAATAATATCTTTATTACTAATTTTTAATGCTTTATTATTAATTCATTTTTCATTTAAGTAATCACTAATACAATATGACATTTTTATTCCTCCTAATTATTTTTACCTAATGTTCATTGTTCATCAGTCATATCTTCGAATGATGCTGGATAACTTCTAAACATTAGTTCTTGTAATTTATTTTCTTTATTGCATTCTTTATGAAAATAATAACCTCAATATCTTTGTTTAAGATAAATTTTATTTAACTTTTTCATATAAACCTTCTAAATTATTTGATTGATTTTTTTCTCAATTTGTAATATTTTTCAACCATCTGATGCTAAATCTAAAATATCGTTAATTTTGTAATGTTGCATATAAGAAGCAATAACATCTCATTTATCTTCAAATAAATTTAAGTACATTTTTGCTCATTCTAAACATTGCAAATCATAATGATTTTTATGATGAGAAATACGACAATTAACAGGTTGACAATTCACTCAATCAAATGATGTTGTTATTTCATTTCAATTTTTATTAATATATTTACTTTTATATTCTGTCATTATATTTCCTCCTATTTTTAATTCGCTGGCACTCACTCTCGAGTGAAAGTGCCAAAGCGAGAATTAGTTATATAAGTATTTATCTATTTATTTACTACGCCATCCGCTTCACTGGGGTGAGCGGTGGCGATAATATATTTAATATTTATTTATTATTAAATAATCGACAGTTGTTTTTATGAGGTAAAGCCAGAGAATTCTCTCTCTTCATCCGCACCATTTCAAGTCAAAACGTTCAGTTTTTAAAATAAATTTACTTTCACTTTGAAGAGCCTGGTGCTGGCTTTGTGGTTTTTAAACCGCTGCCACTTCTAAGAAGTAAATCTATCGCAAATTTATTTATAAAGTATTCATCTCTATGTTTATTGTCGTTTGATGTTGACCTTGCACTTATCACGACTATCGCTTAGTTAAATATAATAACCAGCGCCGATTTACTTTTTTCCTCATACACTATTTCAGTACTTGCCTTGGCTGGCTGTGGGAATGAGTTTAAACTCATGTTCTTATGGAGAAAAGCACTTAGTTATTTAAAATAACGGTCCCACGCTGCATTAAGTTGTTTTATAAAATCAAAGTTTAAAAGAACCAGTTTTATCATCAAAGATAATTTTTGAATTTTCTAAGCGTTTATAAAACCGCTTTTGTTTTTTATCTTTTGTACGATTTAATAAATCTTTATGTTTTTCACAAGTTCATAAAGCTTTATTTGATAAAAATTCTTCGGTAATGAATGATATTGATTTATAACAATTATCAATATCACATATTTTTTGTTGTTTATTAATTTCCATTACCTACTCCTTTTCTTGATATTAAGTTTTTTCATTTATTAGCCAAATTAATTAACTAAAACAGAGAAAGGACAACACCTTAAAATTGGAGAAAAAACAGGTACACTTTGTAAAGATTTCTAAGATATTTAATAAATGTGTAACACAACTTTAAGTTAACGAAAAAGTTGTGATAAAAAGTTTTTATTTTAAGAATTTAAGATGCTGCCCTTTCTCTGAATTAATTAATAATTATGGGTTTACAAATAAAAAAACAACCCTTTTTATTTAACAAGAGTTGTTTTTTGCCGCTTCATCGTACATGATACAATTTATTATAATTTTATTAACTTTTTATGATTTAGTTTTACAGCATACACAATTTACAATAATAATTCAATAGAATTGGAAAAATAAGATTACCAAAAAATAAAAGTGTTAAGTTAAAAAACTTGACGCTTTTTTAATTTAGGGTATTATATAAAAGATGTTAAGTTTTATAGTTTAACATGAACGCAGAATTAGAAAGGAAATTATTAATGGTAAAATTACGTTTAAAAAGAATAGGTAAAAAGAAAGTAGCGTTTTATCGAATTGTTGCAACAGATGCTCGTATGAAACGTGATGGCGAATATATTGAATTAATTGGAACATATAATCCAATCAATGGTGATATTAAAATTGATCAAGACCTTGCTTATAAATGATTATCAACAGGGGCAAAACCCACTGATACTGTTCGTAATTTGTTAAGCAAAGAAGGCTTAATGACTAAATTGCATAATGAAAAACATGTGGCAAAGCCAACAAAGAGTACCAAAGCTAAAACAACAAAGCCTGCAAAGAAATAGTTGTAATTAAGAATGTGGTGTTAATTAATGTATATTACCGAACTTAAGCATTTAATTAATCCGTTAATTTGTCAGGATAATAACGAATTGTATTATGAAATTCGTCAGATGCCAATGACAAAGCTGGGAGAAATTAATTTGTTAGTAATGTGCAGCGAAGAAGTTTTTGGGTATGTTGTTGGAAAAGCCGGTTTAATTGCTAATAGTTTACGAACTTTACTAAATATTAGAGCACAATTAGATCAAAATAAAGTTAATATTAAGTTTGAGGTTTTATAGATGGAAGCTTTATTAAAAATTTTTAAGATTAAAAAAACCCATGCCATTAAAGGCGAAGTTAAGGCTACTTTATTAGTAAACATTAAAAATATCGATAAATTACTTAATAAATTAACGTTTATTCAGTTACAGATGGTTTATAAGCCAGTAACATTAAGCAAAATTAATGCTTTTAAGCAAGATTATATTCTAAAGTTTAAAGAATTTACTAATATTAATGAAGTATTATCTTTTAAAGAATGTTATTTGTTTGCTCAAAAAGCAGACTTAGATTATACCGAAGTTGTTAGTCAAGAAAATTTAATTAATTTTTCTGTATTTTATAATCAACATCAAATTGGTCTTTTAGTAAATCAATTTGCAACAAAAGCCCATCTTGTTTTTGAAATTAAAAAGACTGATGAAACATTAATTATGATTCCAAATGTTGAAGAGTATATTCAACAAATCGATCTTCAACACCAAAAAATTATTTTGAAAAAGGTGATTTAAGATGAAAAAGTTTACCATATTAACTTTATTTCCAGAAATGTTTGATGATTTTATGACAACATCAATTATTAAAAAAGCTCTTCGGGAAAAACTAATTGTAATTAAAATTGTTGATATTCGTGATTATAGTATTGGCAAACATCATCAGGTTGATGATTATCAATATGGTGGTGGTGAAGGAATGGTTTTAATGATTGAACCATTAGTTGCCGCGATTAAAGCGCATCAAACCAAAAACAGTATTACAATTTTATTAGCACCACAAGGTAAACAATATGATCAACAACAAGCACAACATTTTGCCACAGCGGATAATGATTTAATTTTAATTTGTGGGCATTATGAAGGTTTTGATGAAAGAATTTTATATTATATTGACTATGAATTATCAATTGGTGATTATATCTTAACTGGTGGTGAATTAGCTAGTATGATTGTAATTGATAGTATTACGCGTTTATGCGAGAATGTAATTAATACGCAATCACATCTGAATGATTCTTTCACTAATAATTTATTAGATTATCCTGTTTATACAAAACCAGTTGCATATGATGGTCATTCTGTTCCAGAAGTTTTATTAAGTGGGCATCATCAGAAGATTACCCAATGGCGTGAATATGAAGCATTAAAAAAAACTTGATTAAAACGCCCCGATCTTTTACAAAAAAAGATGTTAACTACAGAACAACAAATCTTATTAGCAAAAATTAAAAAAAAGAAATAGGTTTAATTACCGTAGAAAGGAAAAAAAACAATTATGAATATGCGTTTAACAGACGAAATTACAAAAGATCAACTTCGTAGTGATTTACCAGAATTTTCTTCAGGAGATACAATTAAAGTTCATTTTAAAATTCAAGAAGGAATTAAGTTTAGAATTCAGGTTTTCGAAGGAGTAGTAATTAAATTACAAGGTAGTGGAATTACTAAATCAGTTACAATTCGTAAAATTAGTAATGGTGCTGGTGTTGAAAGAAACTTCCCCTTGCATTCGCCATTAATCGATACGATTGAAATTGTAAAATATGGTCGTGTTCGTCGTGCTAGAATTTACTATATGCGTAATCGTGTTGGTAAAAACGCACGGATTAAAGAAATTATTAAAACAAAATAAATTTACAATTTACATATTATAATAAATTATTAAAATTTCTTGCAGTTTTTTACAACAATGTTAAAATGATAGTGTAATTGACAGAGGTAACTTATGCTTCATAAGTTTGAGAAATACTCTTAGAACCTGATCTAGTTAAGACTGGCGTAGGGAGTTCAAATTCGTTATTGATTTAATTTAATAAATTTAATTTGATCCTCATTTTCACAGACGTTAATTACAAAGTTATTTGTGTAAGGAGATTTTCATATGGATTTAACCTCAACGATTAAATTTAATTTTAAACAACAAAAAATTATTTTATGATACAATAAAATAACTATTTTTGTTGTAATTAGTTTATATCTTAGTTTTTTAATAACTCTTAGTATTTTACCCTTATCAACTTTAAGTACCTTATTGCTTTTAAATAATGATGAAAATTTTAAAGAAATATGAATTTTTTGTCTAACTATTTGTGCTTTTGGATTAATTTTTAGCATTTTATATGCGATAAGTATTTGATTAGCAAGTTATGAAGAATATATTAATTATAAATTTCAGTTTATTATTTTAAATATTATTAGTTTTAATCTTCTGAATCTAATTAGTAATATTATTATTTATAGTTATGAAACAAAAGTTAGTGATTTTCTTTTTGCTAATGTCACTAAACGCAAACGTTTTTTAATTAATTTAGGAATTTGAAAATGAAAAACATTTGATTTTGTTATTATTGCAATGTTTGTTGTTTTAACCTTGATATTAGCCTATTTAGAAATATTATTAATTAATTTACCCTCTGGTGGTGGTGTCGGACTAAAATATATTCCCCTTGTAATTATTGCTTTTTGGCATTCAGCTTTAGTCGGTTTTTTTATTGCGAGTATTAGTGCTTTAATGTCCCTATTATTTATTTCCTCGCATTTTTATGTTTCAGCATGATCATATTTACTGGATTATTTTGTCCCGATGATTATTCCAACTATTGCTGGCTTTATGCGCTTTAAGGTTAATAATGATAAAAAATATATTACATATGTTAATTATATTATTCTTTGTTTCAGTATTATTAGTTTAATTTATTTATCACAAGTATTATCTGGAGTCCTAATTTGAACAACGTTATTTCCTGGCTCAGTTTGACCAGGCTATACAAATTGATTATATGCAATTGTTTATAACTTTATTCATAGTTTTCTTTTTACCTATCCAATTATGCAACTTGTCATTCCGTTAGTTCTGCGGAGTTTAACTCCCGTTTTCTGACAACGTTATCTAAAATATACCGATTAAAAAGGGAAATTAAAGCTTAATTTGATACAAGACATCCTTTGCTAAAATGTGTTTCGGTTGAAATTATTGGCATTTACAATTTACCGCCGTTTTCACTATTAATTAGTTGCGAAAAACCAAATAATAGTGAAAACGGCGAATAATAAACCAAAACCCAAACCACAGCAACCACCAGTTGGAAGTAATTGAAAGTTAATTGAAGATTGTAAATTACGCGGGATGATTTATTCTTTACTTTTTAATTTCAATATCATTTGTAATCTTATTGACAGTATTAATAAAAATATCTTTACCACACTTTTTCACTAACGACCGCAAAATTAAATATTGCTTTATTTGCATAATTTCAACCCCCTATAATTAACTTAAAAAAGTTAACTATTAATTTAGTTAACTTTTTATGATTTAGTATTTACAGTATACAAAAAAATAGCAAACATATTAATAAAAATTTTAAATAAAAAAATAACTATAAAATCTAGTTATTGTTAACATTACTTATTTTTTGTTATTACTTTTTTGATAAAGTTTTATTCCCTGTTGTTTTTTTAGCGGGTGCTTTCGCTTCACCAACCGCTATCTTTTTCATATATTTTTTGCTATTTTTTGTTTCAATTGCTTTACGCTGATTTGCTGTTTTGCCTAATCGTTCCGCAATTAATCTTTCTGCTGTAATAGCAGTAGTAATAGCCGTTCCATCTTTTGTACGATAATCTGCTGCGGTTTTTGTATAAACATGTCCTACCGAGCGATCAATTGATCTTTTCATTGCTGGCGTTGAATCAATAACTGCTTGTGATTTAATGAATAATCATTTTTCTTCTGTCGCATTTTTTGATGTTGGTTTTTTAGCCGGGGGCACTTTTTTGTTTTTAGCTTTTGAGCTTACTGGCATACGTAATCTCCTTTCATAATGAAATCAAATCAATGTTGCTAGTGTTAAATAATCTTAATCATTAGCTTTTTACATTAAATAATTTTTATCCCAAATTGAATTTAGTATTTAAGATAATTGTAATATTTTAAGAAAAAGATAAAATTTTACCTTAAAATAGACAATATAATTATAACAAATTTAGGATTATTAATGAACAGTTTCCGTAATTATGTATACTGTAGAAGACTGCACCCTGTTTAGTAAGTATATAATAAAAAGGTTTACAAACTTTCATTTATTATATATTTTTCTTTTTGGTTTGAATATCATTTATTTCATTTTTTAACATCATTAATATATTCATTATGAGATTTATAATTTTTATTATGGATTGTTCCTTTTTTAAGTAATGAATGAAAACTTTCAATAATAATGTTGTCTGCACAATGATAATTTTTACCCATTGAAATTATAATTTTGTTATCTAAATATTTACTATTGTAATCTTTAGATGTATATTGATATCCGTGATCTGAATGAATTATTGTTTTATTTAAATATTTTTTTATTTTTTTAATTTTATTAATTGCATCATTTAAATTATCAATTACAAGTTTGTTATTATTAAATTTTGATCATTTTACATCAATAATTTCTTTAGTATATCCATCAAGTATTGTTGATTGATAATGTTTTTTACCATTTCAAATTAAATAAGTTACATCAGTAAATAAAGTTGAAAATCTTTCTTTAATATCATTAAAATTACGATTTACTAAATCAGGATATTTAATTATATTTTTATTTCTATTTTGTTTTATTAATATTTTTCTACGCATATGCTTTACATATTCAGCTTGAATATTATTTTCTTTCATAATTCGCAATACTTTCTTAGCATTATAAACAATGCCATAATCTTCTTTTAAATATTTGGTAATTCGACGATAACCAAATTGTTTTAAATTTTCTTCATAGACTTTTACAATATTTTTTAATGATTCGCTATCCTTACCATTACTTGAATAATTTTTATATTTATCTCAATAACTATGCTTTAAATCTGTTATATCAAGTAATAAATTTAGTGGATATTTATTAATGTTTTCTTTGATAAAAGATACAATTTTTCTTTTATTTAATTGTAAAAGTCATGAAGATTTTTTAGTAATTCATACCTAACTTTGTAATAGTTTAAATCTCTTTTTTCAAATGATTCTTTTGGACCTTTATTGGTGTTTAAAATTCCTTTCTTAAAATTTTCATACCATGAAGCAATAGTTTTTTTATTAATTTGATATTTTTTTGCAATAAAACTTATACTATTATTTTTAACCTCTTGTACTATCATTTTTCGAAAATATGCTGTATATTTATTAAATTTTTGTCCTTTTCTTGCCATATAAAAATGCACCTCCTTTAAAGTTTAGCAAAGACTTTTTTTCTTTACTTACTTTTTTGGGTGCAGTCTACTGTAAAAGTAGATCATAAAAAGCTAATAAAATTATAACAAATTAAAAATAAAAAACAATAATCACAAAAAATATTAAATTAAAAATATTGTTCTTAATATTTATTTTAAAAATTATAAAATTAAACACAACAAAAAATAAATTTTACTAATCTTAACAAACACTAATTTAATTTAAAAAAACTTTTTTAAAATATTGTCTTGATGTAAAATTTTCCAAGCAAGGTCTAATTGTGGTATTTAATATATCTAAAATAGATTTTAATCTACTACGAGTATTAATTAATGGCTCATTTTGACCCAATCAACGCCTTATATCTCTATTTATTCTTTCTACTAATGCTTTCTGACGAGGTTTACCAGGATCACAAAAATAAACTCTTATTTTAAAGTGTTTTTCTATTGTTTTTCATCTATAAAATTCTTTTCCTCTATCGGTTAAAATACAACTAAATTTACTAATACAAATTTGTTTAATCATTTTCATTAAAATTGTTAATACAATACTTACCTTTTTACTAAATAAAATATGATAAAAAAGTATTTTTGATTTACGATTTACTAAAACTAACAAATAAAAATTACCACAATCAAGAGTATCCATTTCTCAAATTCCACTAAAACTTAAATCATTTCCATAATCATTTAAAAATTGCTTATAATCTCTAATATTAAGTAATTTTCCACGATTATGATTTTGTTCCCCATTTTTTGTTTTTCTTTTTTTATTTTTAAAATATAACATTTCTTTTTTTAAATTAAAATAACTTAATTTAATATATTTATACATTGTTTTAAAACATACACCAAATTTTACATTATATTGTAATTCATACGAAGTAATAATATTTTGTGGCGAACAACCAAAATTATTATATTCATTAGAAAAATGACTTAATTCTTGTGAATTTAACGTTGAATATTTACGACATTGTTTTTTATTTTTATCATGTATTTTTTGTGCTTTTGCAGCATTATAATCATTAATATTATCAAAAACATATTTAACTCTTGCCAAATAGTTCTATAATCTCTATTCATTTGCTTAGCAATTTTTCGAATATTAATTGTTTTATTTTTCTTTTTAAATAATTCATTATCTTTTAATTTTTCCAAATTTACTCTTTCATTAAAATCTAATCTTTCATATTTTTTCATACTTTACCTCCTAAAATACTTAAAATGTTATAATTATTGCGCAATAATTATAACATTTTAAGTATTTTAGGAGCAATCGGATTAAAAGCAACAAGTACAACATCGTTAATTAGTTGCTAAAAACCAAATAATAGTGAAAACGGAGGTAAATTGTAAATGCCAATAATTTCACCGAAACACATTTTAGCAAAGGATGTCTTGTATCAAATTAAGCTTTAATTTCCCTTTTTAATCGGTATATTTTAGATAACGTTGTCAGAAAACGGGAGTTAAACTCCGCAGAACTAACGGAATGACAAGTTGCATAATTGGATAGGTAAAAAGAAAACTATGAATAAAGTTATAAACAATTGCATATAATCAATTTGTATAGCCTGGTCAAACTGAGCCAGGAAATAACGTTGTTCAAATTAGGACTCCAGATAATACTTGTGATAAATAAATTAAACTAATAATACTGAAACAAAGAATAATATAATTAACATATGTAATATATTTTTTATCATTATTAACCTTAAAGCGCATAAAGCCAGCAATAGTTGGAATAATCATCGGGACAAAATAATCCAGTAAATATGATCATGCTGAAACATAAAAATGCGAGGAAATAAATAATAGGGACATTAAAGCACTAATACTCTCAATAAAAAAACCGACTAAAGCTGAATGCCAAAAAGCAATAATTACAAGGGGAATATATTTTAGTCCGACACCACCACCAGAGGATAAATTAATTAATAATATTTCTAAATAGGCTAATATCAAGGTTAAAACAACAAACATTGCAATAATAACAAAATCAAATGTTTTTCATTTTCAAATTCCTAAATTAATTAAAAAACGTTTGCGTTTAGTGGCATTAGCAAAAAGAAAATCACTAACTTTTGTTTCATAACTATAAATAATAATATTACTAATTAGATTCAGAAGATTAAAACTAATAATATGTAAATTCAGGTATTTTTTAATACATTTTTTACGCTTTTGTTTATAATCTTTGTGAGTATCTGATGGATTATAATCTTGTATATTTTTAAATCGCTTAATTTCTCTTTTAACAGTATTAATCCCGCGACCCATTTGTCTTGCTATTTCAGATAAATTAATCGTGCCATTTTTCTTTTTACAAGTATACAATTTTATTTATCTTTTGATTTCTTAGAATCATCTTTTTCAAAAACATTATCATCTTTAAACTCATCATCAAATAATGTTGGATCAATTTCATATTTTTGTCCATTTATAATTGCTGTTACAGCTTTTTGATATTCTGTATTAGCACAAATTAATTTATTACTGTCTGTTTTAGGAGCTAAAACCGCTAAAACAAAAACCATAACCCCAGCAATAACCCCAGAAATCATTGAAATAATTGTGAAAACTCGTAATACTTGGTAAGTTATACTATTATTAACTTCATTTACTAAACTTTTAATTGTGATAGCTAAATCTGAATCAGGTAATAAGATCCCCCCTGTTATTTCTAAATTTGGATCGTTTTTAAAAATATACCCACCATTTGGCACTGAGATATTATTAAAATATTTATCAACAGCATTTGGTAATAATACTTGGATTAATGATAATGAAGAATAAAGCAAAATAATAATTGACAATACAACTGGTCAAAATCTAACAGCATAGTTATCCCGTTTAAAACGTTTCTTTCCCAATAATTCATAACCCAAGAAAATTCCTGGTAAAATTGATAAAATTCCCGAAAAGGTTTGTAAACCTGCGGACTGCATTAATAAAAACTTATACTTTGAGCCAAAAACAAAAGTTTCACTAAAATTATTATTACTATTATGTAACTCACTATCAGCGCCAAGACCAACAATAATTGTTTGGCCAGTCCCTGGAATTGTATAAACAATTACTTTTGTGTCTAAATGAATATTTAAATATGAATTTAAAAATCATAATAAAACTAACAAAGTAGAAGCTAAAATCACAAAACCAGCAACAATTTTCTTTAAAATTGGCATATATTTTGGTTTTGAAGTATAAAAATAAAAACGTGGATCTAAGCGAGGATGAATAGGCATATTTGCCATTTGTGACATATCAAATTTACCAGAATCATTAAAATCCGGACCAATGCTTCCCATTAGGGGTCCCATTCCACCAATCCCAATTGTAGGTCCTGGATGAGATAACGACTCAACTGCTTCTTGTTTATTAGTTTTAATTTTCAATTTATCTTTAGCATTATCAATTGCTTTTTCATCCGTAAAATCAACTGTTGCATCAATTAATTCATTTGTAATGTGATTTTCTCTAGTAATATAACTTTTTTCAACTTCAAAATTTTGAAGAATATATTGCACAAAAGTAACATATTCTTCATCTAAGGTGCTGAAAGTAACACCATCAACTTTCTCAATAGTTTCTGATTCATTAGTAATATCCGCTAAAACTTGAGCAAATGAAAAGGTAAACTTATTATCATTTAAATTTGCATTAAATTCTTTTTCTAATGTTAATAAATTACAAATTTGTTGAATTACTAATTGTTTAAATTCAGCATTAACTATTACCTGTGCCTTTATATTATCATCCTTGAAGACATTATATAATGTATAAACTATATGGGCATATAATTTATTTTCTTTCATTGATTTCTTTCCCTCATCTCTCTTTGTGATAATTTAATTTATATCAAATAATTTAATTAAATACAAATCACTGCTAATTTCTCTTCTTATTATACCTTTTTTTATATTATAATCAATTCAAAATAATTCTTGAATAATATTATTTGCTTTTTTAATACTAAAATTATGCATATGTTCTGAAATTTTCTTTACTCAAAATGGATGGATTTGTAAAATTTCGACAATTTGAGATGGTGTTTTCTTTAAAGCCGATAAAACAATAATATTTCTCGTAAAAATAACACTACTCGTAATCAATGCTAATAAAGCAATACTACTTAATCCTCGTTCTTGCAAATAATGATAATTTATTAAAAAACTATTTAAATCATTTTTTAATAAGTCATCAACTAATTTAAAAATGTCAGTATCCAAATATTTTGTCATATTATTTTCAATTAAGTCATCGGTAATATCAGAATTAATTAATAATAATTTTTTTAATTCATTTCGGATAATATACAAATTATTTGGTAAATATTCCACAATCTTGGGAATTAGATTCTGTTTAATCGCTCCATTATTTTTTACAATATAATCATTAATAAATTTTGTTAATTCATTATATGATAAATTTGTTGCCTTTAAAACACTAGTTAATGCCAACATTTGTTTCGTTATTTTTAAACGATTACTAATCTTATTGACTGGGCAAATAAAAATAATAAAAGTACTAGGATTTGGTGCTATTAAATATTCCATTAACTGTGGTAAATGACTCTTATTATCTACTTTTGTTTTAATTTTTTTTTCCGTAATAAAATAACTATCATTTACGATAATAATTCTTTTTTCTGAAAATAACGGAATAGTGTTTGCATCATTTAAAATTGATGGTAAAGCATCTTCTAAATAGTTATATTCTTGTAAATCATATTCATTATCAGAATTAATTTTTGTTAAAATCTTATTTTTTTGCATTTTAATTAAAAAAGCATCTTCGCCATATATTAAAAACATCTTTTTGAAACTCCTTTAAAATATTCTAAAAACTATGATAAAGTAATATTGTATTGTATACTGTAAAACTAAATCATAAAAAGTTAATAAAATTATAACAAATTAAAAATAAAAAACAATAATCACAAAAAATAAAAAAAATCTTGTTAAATAAAAAGAGTTTTTTGGAGCTTCATCGTACATGATGCCTTTTTAATAAAAATGTAACTAATTACAGCCTAAAACAACTTGGTATTATTTTTATAATTATGTTAAAATCTAGTAAATTAAGGAGGAAAAGTAATTAATGTCATTTACTGTAATAAAACACCCACTAATCTTAGATAAATTAACAAGAATGCGTAAAAAGGAAAGCAACTCAAAGGTTTTTAAGGAAAATTTGGATGAAATTGCGAAATTAATGGCGTATGAAATATTTCGCAATATTGAATTAAATGAATTTGAAATTGAGACACCAGTAGCAAAAACAAAGGGATATAAAATTGCAAATGATATTGTTTTATTTCCAATTTTAAGAGCCGGCTTGGGAATGGTTGATGGAATTATTAATTTAGTTCCAAATGCTAAAATTGGGCATATTGGCCTATACCGTGATGAAAAAACACTACAACCACATGAATATTTTGCTAAAAAACCAGAAAATATTAGCAAAGCAAGTGTTTTGGTTTTAGATCCAATGTTAGCAACCGGAGGCAGTGCTAATCTTGCGATTCAAAAAGTTAAAGAGTGAGGGGCTACTAATATTAAATTAGTATGTTTAGTAGCTGCGCCAGAAGGGAAAAAATGCATTGAAGAACATCACCCTGATGTTGATATGTATGTTGCTGCTTTAGACCAACGTTTAGATGAACATGCTTATATTATTCCTGGTCTAGGTGATGCAGGAGACCGTATTTTTGGAACTAAATAAAAAAAGTAAATTAAATTGAAAAAAACCCTTTAAAGGTGTACAATGTAAACTGTCAATAATAAGTTTAATTATGTTTTTGGAAATACTAGTAGTATTGACGATCATATATTTGACATTAAAACGAGATTGAACTTTATACTCAGGATTAGTTTTGGGGTATTTGTTTTCTCTTATAGGTTTCTTAATCATTTGCTTTTCTGGATGATTGTTAAGTATAAGTTTAAATAAGTACTTTTTTATCTTATTGTACCTAGTTCGCTTAGTTATTTATGCTATACCAATAGTTATTTATGCTGAGAATACTAGTTTTTTTAGTATCTATACAATAATTGTTGGGATTAGTTTATGCCCGCTTTCATCGCTATTTGCAAATGTTAAATTTCCAATTCGTAAGCACAGAAAGGAAGAGAAAAATGGTGACTAAAAGTAATTTTGTTCAATTTCTTGCCATGGATTTAATTCCTAATCCAAATAAAAGTGGAATGAATGCATGAAGTTATGCGATTTTATTACCGCAATTAATAACGATAGTTATTACTACCTTTATTATTATGCTTTTATCAATTGGCTATTATAAACGTCTAAAAAAACTTGGCCCAACTGATGTTCCAACTGGTTTAGTGTTATTTGCAGAAATTGCAATTAAGTGAGTTGAAAAACAAGTTGTTGATTTAATGGGGCCAAAATATAAATTTTTGACTGTTTATGTTATGTACTTATTATTGTATATTGGGATTGGAAATTTAATGAGTGTCGTTGGTTTTGAATCGTTGGCAACAGCTTATACTGTCCCATTATCAATGGGATTGGTAACATTTATTGGGATATATTATTTTGGGATTAAATATCAAAAAATAGTATATTTTAAAAAGTTTTTTATAAATCCATTAGAATTATTAACGCAATTTGTTCCGTTAATCTCAATTTCATTCCGGCTATTTGGAAACATTTTGGGAGGAACAGTTATTATTACTTTATTTACCGCTTTAATGGGATTTATTTGAGGTCAAATTCCTTATATTGGTCCTGTTGATTTATTGGCGGGTATCTTTTTACCTTTTTTAAGCATTTATTTTGACGTTTTTGATGGCTTAATTCAAGCTTATATTTTTTCAATTTTAACAATTGCTTATTGGGCAATGGAAATGAAAACAGAAAATAAAGAGAAAGAAGAAAAGACAATTAAGTTAAAAAAGAACAAAAAGTTAAAAATGTTGCTTTAAATGGCTAAAAAAGGATTAAAATGAAATTATATATTTGTTAAGGAAGAGGAGAACTATAATATGATAGATTTTATGACGATAGATTTGATGTCAAATATGATGGGAATATGATTAATGGCTGGAATTAATGATGGCTTTACAAAAGGAATGTCATTGTTAGGAGCAGGATTAGCGGCGATTGGATGTTGTGGTTCAGGAATTGGACAAGGATATACGGGAGGAAAAGCAGTTGAAGCGATTGCTCGTAATCCAGAAGTTGAAAGTAAAGTTCGTACACAATATATTATTGCTGCTGCAATTACTGAATCAGGGTCAATTTATGCATTAGTTATTGCGATTATTTTAGCATTTGTTACTGGTTAAAAGGAAAGAAATTTAAAGAAGGAAGGCTTGGAAGTCAATGACAATGTGATTAATGTCAAAACCAATTGAACCATCACAAATTATTAATCAATTATTTCCTAATTTATGGATTTTTATTGCCCATGTTATTGCAACAATTATCCTATTAATTTTATTATCAAAATGAGTTTATAATCCATTTCGTAAGGCAATGCGTGCTCGTCGGAATAAAATTCGAGAATTAATTCAAGATGCAGCAGAAAAACAAACAGAAGCAACAATTGATCAAAAAGAAGCATCAAAATTATTAACAACGGCAAAAGTAGAAGCAAATAATATTGTTGCTTCTGCCCGCACTGAAGCAGAAGCGAAACGTCGTCAAATTTTAGAGAGAGCGAAAGTAGAAGTTATGAAGTTGAATGAACAAGCTCATAAAGAAACTCAAAAGGAAAAAGAGCAATATTATGATGATATTCGAAAATCAATTATTAATGTTGCATTTAATGCAGCTGAGCAATTATTAGATAAAGAAATTAGCAAAGAAAAAAATGAAAAATTAGTAGAAGAATTCATTAAAGAATTAGAGTAGCAGGTTATGTTAGTTAGTGAAAAATTTATTGATAATTATGCAGCTGCGCTCATGGATTTAGCACTTGAAACAAAAAGAATTGATCATTTTTTAGAAGTTAGTAATATCATTGTTGAATTATTTAAGCAAGAACCAGATTATATTAAATTAATGATGAATGGAGACATTACAAAAATAGAACGTAAGAAGATTTTGGAAAAACCATTTCAAAAAGTTATTGATCCATTAATTTTAAATGCCCTTTTCTTATTAATTGATTGGGAAGCTTTTTGTTATGTTAGAAGAATCTTTAAATGCTTAAGAAAATTAATTAATATTAGTTATGATGTTCAATATGGAAATATTTATTCAACACAGCCGTTAACAAAAAAACAAATTACAACAATTGAAATAAAATTAAGTAAAAAATTTGGTTATCATATTGAATTAGTTAATAAAATTGATCCCTCGTTATTAGGCGGTGTTCGCGTTAAAATTAAACACGAAATTATTGATGGATCAATTGCGGGACAATTAGAAACAATGCGTCAAAAAGCAATACATAATAAATAGAAGACGAGGTGAAAAAGTGGCTTTAAATATAAATGAAATTTCAGAAATAATTAAAAAACAAATTAAAGAATATGGTAAGAAAATTGAAATTCATGAAGAAGGAACTGTTGTCACGGTTGGTGATGGGATTGCTTTAATTGATGGTCTGGATAATGCAATGATGAGTGAATTATTAATTTTTCCAAATGAAATTTATGGAATGGTATTAAATTTAGAAGAAGGGGCCGTTGGAGCCGTTCTAATGGGTGATGATATGACAGTTCGGGAAGGAGACCAAGTTCGACGATCAGGAAAAATTGTTGAAACACCAGTTGGTGATGCCTTATTAGGACGAGTTGTTAATGCTTTAGGGCAACCCATTGATGGGAAAGGTCCTTTGAAAGCAAAAAAAACGCGCCCAGTTGAAAGAATTGCCCCTGGAGTTATGACAAGAAAATCAGTTGATGAACCAATGGAAACGGGAATTATGACAATTGATGCGATGATTCCAATTGGGAAAGGACAACGGGAACTAATTATTGGTGATCGGCAAACAGGAAAAACAGCGATTGGGATTGATACAATCTTAAACCAAAAAGGGAAAGGCGTTAAATGTATTTATGTTGCCATTGGGCAAAAAGCGTCAACTGTTGCCCAAATCGTTGAGAAATTACGTGCGGCAGGAGCCCTAGAATATACGACAGTTGTCTCAGCGACAGCAAGTGAATTAGCCCCATTGCAATATTTAGCCCCATATACGGGTGTTACAATTGGTGAAGAATGAATGGAAGCTGGTGAAAATGTAATCATCATTTATGATGACCTTTCAAAACATGCTGTTGCTTATCGAACAATGGCGTTGTTATTACACCGGCCACCGGGACGTGAAGCATATCCTGGAGATGTTTTCTATTTACATAGTCGTTTATTAGAACGTGCCGCCCGTGTAACAAAAGAATATGGTGGCGGAAGTATTACAGCCTTGCCAATTATTGAAACTCAAGCCGGTGATATTTCAGCATATATTCCAACGAATGTTATTTCAATTACGGATGGACAAATTTTCTTAAATAATGACCAATTTAATGCTGGGATTCGGCCAGCGGTTGATGCAGGGTTATCAGTATCACGGGTAGGATCAGCGGCGCAAATTAAGGCAATGAAACAAGTTGCTGGTTCATTAAAATTAGAATTAGCTCAATATCGGGAATTGCAAGCTTTTGCACAATTTGGGTCTGATTTAGATGAAGCAACAAAAGAAGTTTTAGAACAAGGGAAACGAGTAATTGAAATTTTAAAACAAAAGCAATATTCACCACTTTCCCAAATTGATCAGGTAATTATTTTATTAGCAGTTAATAAAAAAAGAACTCGTTGAATTCCAGTTAATAAAATTCAAGAGTTTAAAGAGGAATTAATTGAACATTTTAAAACAAAAGCAAAAAAATATTACACTGAATTAGGAAAAACAAAAACCTATAGTGAAATATTAATGGCTAATATTGATAATGAAATTATTCAAGTTGTTAAAAAAGTTACAAATAAAATTGCGGATTATAAACCAGAATTGTTTGGTCAAGTTGAAAAATGAAACCGTTTAGGACAATAAGGTTGAAATAAACAAATGGCAGTTGGAACAGGTTTAAAAAAACAAATTACTTCAATTAATTCAACTTCTAAAATAACACAAGCAATGAAATTAGTAGCGACGGCAAAATTAAAAAAAATTGGAAAACAAATTTCAAATTCAAAACCATATTTTTCCGAAGTTTATACTGTTTTTAATGACATTATTAGTAAAGCGGATGATTCAATTTACCAAAAAAAAGATGGGACAAAAGCTAGTGAGCGTACTTGTTGAATTGTTATTAATTCAAATTTAGGCTTATGTGGTGGTTATAATATTAATATTAATAAACTAGTGTTACGTCAATTACGAAAAAATGATTGTATCATTGTCATTGGTTCTAAAGCAGAATTATTTTATGCCAATAAAGGTTGCAAAATTATGCATGTAAGAAAAGACATTGATATTGATTTTTCTTATGATGATGCTCGTGAATTTGCGCAAGAAATTTTATCTGGGTTTAATGGGAATACTTACGATGAAATTAAAATTGCCTATACTAAGTTTATTAACAATGTTACTTTTAAGCCAACAATTTTACAATTGTTGCCAATTGTTAAAGCGAACCAGAATCAAGAACCAAAACATATTAATATTATTACAGAATTTGAACCAGATCCAGCAACAATTTTGGAAAATGCCGTGCCGATGTATTTAAATACAATTTTATTTTCAACAATTATTGAATCACAAGTTTCTGAACAAGCATCACGACGCCTAGCAATGGAAAATGCAATGGAAAATGCGCATGTGATGTTAGAAAAATTATCGTTATTATATAACCGTAAGCGTCAAGCAGCGATTACCCAAGAAATTACAGAAATTGTTGCCGGAGCTGGCGCACAAGAAAATTAAGAGGTAGTTAAGAAAATGGAGAAAAATGGAAAAGTAGTACAGGTCTTAGGGCCTGTTGTTGATGTACGATTTGCCGAAGAATATTTACCAGAATTATATAATGCAATTACGCTTGATAATAATGGGGTAAATTTAGTATTAGAAGTTGTTCAACATATTGGTGATGACACAGTGCGAGCAATCGCGCTAGGTCCAACTGAAGGAATGGCCCGGGGAATGATGGTCATTGATACAAAAGCACCAATTACAGTTCCGGTTGGGGAAGAGGTTTTAGGAAGAATGTTTAATGTTCTTGGAGAAGCAATTGATGAAAAACCACAACCTAAAACAAAAATAATGCGACCAATCCACCGTGAAGCACCATCATATGAAGAGCAACAAACAACATCGGAAATTTTGGAAACAGGAATTAAAGTTGTTGATTTATTGGTTCCCTTTGTAAAGGGAGGAAAAATTGGTTTATTTGGGGGAGCTGGTATTGGAAAAACAGTTCTAGTTCAAGAACTAATTAATAATGTGGCAAAAGCGCATGAGGGAATTTCTGTTTTTGCCGGCGTTGGCGAACGAACTCGGGAAGGTAATGATTTGTATTATGAAATGATTGAAGCTGGGGTTATTGATAAAACTGCATTAGTTTTTGGTCAAATGAATGAAACACCAGGAGCTCGTATGCGAGTTGCTTTAACTGGTTTAACGATTGCTGAATACTTCCGGGATGATAAAAATCAAGATGTTTTATTATTTATTGATAATATTTTCCGTTTTACTCAAGCTGGTTCTGAAGTATCCGCCTTATTAGGGCGAATGCCATCTGCGGTTGGTTATCAACCAACCTTAGCAACTGAAATGGGGGCCTTACAAGAACGGATTACGTCAACGAAAAAGGGAAGTATTACTTCGGTTCAAGCAGTTTACGTTCCGGCGGATGATTTAACTGATCCCGCTCCAGCAACAACCTTTGCCCATTTAGATGCGAAAGTTGTTCTAGACCGGGAAATTTCTGCATTAGGAATTTATCCTGCGGTTGACCCCTTAGGAAGTTCATCGCGGCTATTAGATCCTTTAGTGGTTGGTGAAGAACATTACGAAGTTGCCCGGGGAGTGCAAGAAATCTTACAAAAGTTTAAAGAATTACAATCAATTATTGCAATTTTAGGAATGGATGAATTATCAGATGAAGATAAAATTGCCGTTGCTAGAGCACGGAAAATTCGAAACTTTTTATCGCAGCCATTCTTTGTTGGTGAAAAGTTTTCGGGAAAATCTGGAAAATATGTTCCCGTCGTGGAAACAATTCGCGCTTTTAAAGAAATTTTAGCCGGAAAATATGATGACTTACCAGAGCAAGCATTCTTATACGTTGGAACAATGGATGAGGTTGTTAAAGCTGCGGCAGCTTTAAAACATAGTTAAAATGGCAAATCAAATTAGTTTAAAAATTATTACCCCCCAGGGTGTTATTGTTAATTGTTTGGTTGATATTGTAACAGTAAAAACAATTACGGGATATATGGGAATTTTGTATGGTCATATTCCATTTGTATCAACAATTGTTCCATCGGAAATGGTATATAAAATTAATAATAAGGAATATAAGTTAAGTATTGCTGGTGGAATTTTACAAGTTGAACAGGAATTTGTTAAAATTCTTGCCGATGAAGTTAATGTTATTTCTTAGTGTATACTGTAAAACTAAATCATAAAAAGTTAACTATTAATTTAGTTAACTTTTTTAAGTTAATTATAGGAGGTTGAAATTATGCAAATAAAGCACTATTTAATTTTGCGGTCGTTAGTAAAAAGTATGGTAAAGATATTGTTATTAATACTGTCAATAAGATTACAAATGATATTGAAATTAAAAAGTAAAGAATAAATTATCCCGCATAATTTACAATCTTCAATTAATTTTCAATTACTTCCAACTGGTGGTTGTTGTGGTTTGGGTTCTGGTTTATTACTCGCCGTTTTTACTATTATTTGGTTTTTCGTAACTAATTAATGATGTTGTACTTGTTGCTTTTAATCCGATTGCTCCTAAAATATTTAAAATGTTATAATTATTGCACATAAATTATAACATTTTAAATATTTTAGGAGGTAAAGTGTGAAAAAATATGAAAGATTAGATTTTAATGAAAGAGTAAATTTGGAAAAATTAAAAGATAATGAATTATTTAAAAAGGAAAATGGAACAATTAATATTCGAAAAATTGCTAAGCAAGTGAATAGACATTATAGAACTATTTGGCAAGAGTTAAATATGTTTTGATAATATTAATGATTATAATGCTGCAAAAGCACAAAAAATACATGATAAAAATAAAAAACAATGTCGTAAATATTCAATGTTAAATTCACAAGAATTAAGTCACCCTTCTAATGAATATAATAATTTTGGTCGTTCGCCACAAAATATTATTACTTCGTATGAATTACAATATAATGTAAAATTTGGTGTATGTTTTAAAACAATGTATAAATATATTAAATTAGGTTATTTTAATTTAAAAAAAGAAATGTTATATATTAAAAATAAAAAAAGAAAAACAAAAAATAGGGAACAAAATAATAATCGTGGAAAATTACTTAATATTAGAGATTATAAGCAATTTTTAAATGATTATGGAAATGATTTAAGTTTTAGTGGAATTTGAGAAATGGATACTCTTGATTGTGGTAATTTTCATTTGTTAGTTTTAGTAAATCGTAAATCAAAAATACTTTTTTATCATATTTTATTTAGTAAAAAGGCAAGTGTTGTATATAGACTGCACCCTGTTTAGTAAGTATTAATAAAAAGGTTTACAAACTTTCATTTATTATATATTTTTCTTTTTGGTTTGAATATAATTTATTTCATTTTTTAACATCATTAATATATTCATTATGAGATTTATAATTTTTATTATGGATTGTTCCTTTTTTAAGTAATGAATGAAAACTTTCAATAATAATGTTGTCTGCACAATGATAATTTTTACCCATTGAAATTATAATTTTGTTATCTAAACATTTACTATTGTAATCTTTAGATGTATATTGATATCCGTGATCTGAATAAATTATTATTTTATTTAAATCTTTTTTTATTTTTTTAATTTTATTAATTGCATCATTTAAATTATCAATTACAAGTTTGTTATTATTAAATTTTGATCATTTTACATCAATAATTTCTTTAGTATATCCATCAAGTATTGTTGATTGATAATGTTTTTTACCATTTCAAATTAAATAAGTTACATCAGTAAATAAAATTGAAAATCTTTCTTTAATATCATTAAAATTACGATTTACTAAATCAGGATATTTAATTATATTTTTATTTCTATTTTGTTTTATTAATATTTTTCTACGCATACGCTTTACATATTCAGCTTGAATATTATTTTCTTTCATAATTTGCAATACTTTCTTAGCATTATAAACAATGCCATAATCTTCTTTTAAATATTTGATAATTCGACGATAACCAAATTGTTTTAAATTTTCTTCATAGACTTTTACAATATTTTTTAATGATTCGCTATCCTTACCATTACTTGAATAATTTTTATATTTATCTCAATAACTACGCTTTAAATCTGTTATATCAAGTAATAAATTTAGTGGATATTTATTAATGTTTTCTTTGATAAAAGATACAATTTTTCTTTTATTTAATTGTAAAAGTCATGAAGCTTTTTTAGTAATTCATACCTAACTTTGTAATAGTTTAAATCTCTTTTTTCAAATGATTCTTTTGGACCTTTATTGGTGTTTAAAATTCCTTTCTTAAAATTTTCATACCATGAAGCAACAGTTTTTTTATTAATTTGATATTTTTTTGCAATAAAACTTATACTATTATTTTTAACCTCTTGTACTATCATTTTTCGAAAATATGCTGTATATTTATTAAATTTTTGTCCTTTTCTTGCCATATAAAAATGCACCTCCTTTAAAGTTTAGCAAAATCTTTTTTTATTTTACTTACTTTTTAGGGTGCAGTCTATTCAATGTTATTAATTACTTTATCAATTTCATTAATTGTACCCCTAATATCTTTTATGACTAAATTTAAATTAAAAATCGCATTAATACTATCAACAATATTTACCACTTCAATCTTTAAAGTACTAATTTTCTGATTTAACGTTCCTGTTTCAAGTTCTAAGGCAGAAATTTCTTGCTCATATTTATTTTCATCACTGGCGTTAATCTTTTGTTGATTAACCGTAATTTGTTCTTCATATTGTTTTAATAATTGCAAAATACCACTTTTAAATGCTGCTTGTTCTTTTTGCACAACAATATTTTCCTGTTTTAATACAAGTTGATTTTTTAATTCTAAAATTTCATTTTGCATTGCATATAATTTTTCAATTCAATCATTATCTCGCAATTCTTTGCTAACTTGTTTTAATCTTTCTAATTCTAATTCTTTCTCTTTTAATAACTTATTATCAGTTGGAATTGATAATAATCTTTTATATGTTTCAGTTAATGAATATGATTCATCAAATTGAAAACCAAGTTTTTCTTGTAATAACTTATCAAAATGATTATTAAATAATTGAACAAGAGCTGGCGTTGATATAATCATTCCTTTTCAATTCAAATCATCTAAGAAGGCTAATACATTCTGAATATTGTTAACATCAACAGCTAATTTATGATTATCAGTTTGATATTGCAATTTCTGATTAATTACTGTTTCTCGTTCAGCAATTAAGGTATTTAGTTTTTGCATATATTTATTATAATAATTAATTTCTTTCTCTAACATTTTCGCATTTGCTTTTAACTTTTGTAATTCATATTTTTGATTCTCATAATCATGCTCAATTCCATTTCATTT
This sequence comes from Spiroplasma endosymbiont of Polydrusus cervinus, assembly GCF_964019755.1. NCBI lineage: Bacteria > Bacillati > Mycoplasmatota > Mollicutes > Entomoplasmatales > Spiroplasmataceae > Spiroplasma > Spiroplasma endosymbiont of Polydrusus cervinus. Next base: position 838,713 of record NZ_OZ026469.1, on the reverse strand, counting down.
TTTTAAATATTGTCTTAACAAATGTGAATAAATAAAGCGATAACTATTAAAAATTAACTTATCCGAATTAAAATCATTAAAGCGATTTTTTCCGAACTTCTTCTCCTGTTAAACGCAATGGAACTAGCAATGGCGTTTTATACAATCTTGTCAAAACATTATCAATTACGGTATGATTTTGCGATGAAATTAAAACCTTTTTCCCTAGCTTGGCATATTGATAAACTAATTCAGCAATAAATTCGGTCTTACCCGTGCCCAGGTTGGTCCTTGTAATAAAAAAATATCTTGAGAATTTAAAGCTTTTGCTATTGCTTTTTTTGATTTAAATTTAAGTTATTAGAAGCAAATGTTAATTGTTCTAACATAATTAAATCAAATTGTGATTTTAATTTAATATCGACAATATTAAAAATATAATTAATTAAATATGGATTAGCAACATCGTTTTTACTAATCTTATCTAAAATAATATTACTACGCCGAATTAGCGTTGAATCACCCGTACCAATATAAGTTAAATAACCATATGGTGCAATTATTTTTTTAATTCACTAAACGATATTTCATCATCATTCTTTATTTCATAAAAGCAATTAACAATTTGATACTGATCTAATTATTTAATAATTAATTTAATTTTTTCTTGATCAATATCGTCTTCTTGATTAATATTATTTTCAAGCATATAAATTTTCATTAGTTCTTTTTTAAAATCATAGTTCCCTTTTGCTTGTTGTTCTTTTGTTTCTGCAATATTAACCCCTAAATCATAAATATTTGTTCCCTCTTGGACATAACTATCACTAAAATTAAAAGTAAACAATGATAATGGTGTTTTTTTTGATATGTTCGATTAATATCCAAACTAGCAATACTTAGATTAGTTAATTGTTTTAAAACTAAATATTTATTCAAATTGTCTAATAATAGTTTTAATTCAACGATAATTATTTCTTCAAATAAATGATTAGTTGTTAAATTTTTTTAATAAAATGCTTTTTATCAACATATCAAAAATTATGCGCTAAAAATAAAGCATCATGAAACTTTTCTCCCATTGCAACGGTTTTCGGAATTTTAATATACTCTGTTAATTTTCGTTTTAAATATAAACAAGAATTATTCCGTTTATATTCTAAATTTTGCGCTTGAAATTGTAAATATTGTAATCATCGTTCTTTTTTATCCGCAAAAAATGAAGTTAAAAATTTCATATTCGCTATTGCATTTGAGTCAAAAATAGTTCGCACTTTTGCCTCTTCAATTCGAAAATTATCCGAAATCTCAAGAACGACTCCGGTTGCCAATGTTTAAAATTCTTGTTTTTCTTTTTTCATCGTTGTTAAAAAAATATTTTTAACATTTACAATCCCAATTTTAGGATCAATATCTCCGAGGATTGTTAATGATAAATTTGAATCTAACATTTCATCTAATAAAGTAATCGATTTGAAGCAAATCAAAATATCATAAAGTTTCTTTTCTTCGCCCTTTTGTCCTTTTTTTATTTTTGCTTGATCATTAATTAAAGCAACAAAAAAAATCAGCAATACATATATTAGTTTTGAAAAAAGTATCTAAGGCTTGCACTGTTGTAATGTTCTTTATGTGAAGGTTCTTAACATCTTCATCAGTAAATTTACTTTTTGCATTTGTTAAAAAATAAAAATTTAATAATAAGTTATTACCCCGATATTTTTCTCCCTGAATTGTAAATTCCAGCAGTGTCATTACTTAACCCTCTTATCTACATAATAATTATACTAAACTTATGGTAGATGACAAATTAAACTCAATAAATTAAAAAAAGAACATTTTGCAAAGCAAAATGTTCTTTTTTTCGAAATCTATCTTTTTGAATATTGCGGTGCTCTTCTAGCTCCGTGTAGCCCATATTTTTTACGTTCTTTAATACGAGCATCACGAGTTAGCATGCCAGCATGTCTCAATAAAGTTTTATAATCTTGTGATGCTTCAACTAGGGCTCTCGCAATTCCTAGTCTTGTTGCACCAGCTTGTCCGGTAAAACCACCACCAGACACTTTAACACGGATATCAAATTCTGATTTTGAACTAGTAATATCCAAAGGTTGTTCCAAATCTTGCACTAATGTTGCATATGGGAAAAACTCTAACGCTGGCTTCCTATTAACAACCACATTCCCTTTACCAGGAGTCAATACAACTTGGGCAATAGAAGATTTTCTTCTTCCGGTACCACGATATATAACTTCTTGTTTTTTTGCCATATTTTCTCCTTTTATTTATTAGTTAATTCTAATTTAATGGGTTGTTGTGCTTCATGTGGATGTTCATTACCTGGATAAACAAATAAATTACGGAATAATTTACTTCCTAAGATATTTTTTGGTAACATTCCTTTAATTGCGTGTTCAACTGGATAAATTGGTTTTTTAACTAACATATCCTTTGCTGTTGTTCGTTTTAATCCCCCTGGATATTGTGAATGATGATAATATATTTTACCCTTTAATTTGTTCCCTGATAAGATAACTTTATCAGCATTTAGAATAATAACATTATCGCCACAATCAACATGCGGAGTATACGCTGGTTTATTTTTTCCTCTTAAGATCATTGCAACTTTACTTCCTAAACGCCCTAAAACTAGACCTTGAGCATCAATAACATATCATTTTTTATCAACTTTAGCTGAATTTAAGATAGTAGTTTGTCTCATGTCACTGCCTCCTCACATCATTCCGTACCAGGGTCTAATGTATAAAGCAATAATATTATAACTAAAAATAACAGGATAATCAATCTTTTAATCTGATATTTTGAAATTTAATTATTCTTGTAATGTTCAATTTGTATAAATTGGAAAATCTTTTAGTAATTTTTGGACTTCTTTTTGATATTTTGTAATATTATCATTAGTTGGTTCTTTTAAAACATGATAAATTATTTTCCCAATTTTTTGGAATTGTTTATTACTAAAACAACGGGTTGTCATTGCTGCTGTTCCTAGACGGATTCCACTAGTAACGACCGATGATTCTTTATCAAACGGAATCATATTTTTATTACAAATAATACCAATTTTTTGTAAAATTTCTTCCGCCATTTGTCCTGAAATTCCTAAACTACTTTTAACATCAACCATTAATAAATGATTATCGGTTCCATTAGCTACTAAGCGTAGATTTTTGTCCTTTAATGTTGCTGCTAATACTTTGGCATTACTAATAATTTCTGCTTGATATTTATTAAATTCCGGTTGGAGTGCTTCTAAGAAACATTGAGCTTTAGCAGCAATAACATGTTCTAATGATCCCCCTTGATTGCCCGGAAAAATAGCACTATTAATTTTTTTAGCCCATTTTTGTTTTGATAAAATTAACCCCCCACGAGGTCCTCGTAGTGTTTTATGTGTTGTTGAAGTAACTACATCAGCATATGGAATTGGTGACTGATGTAGTCCAGCAGCAACTAGTCCAGCAATATGTGCCATATCAACCATTAATAAGGCACCAACTTTATCAGCAATTTCTCGGAACTTTTTAAAATGAATCTCACGTGAATAAGCACTGGCCCCCGCCACTATTAATTTTGGTTTCACTTCCATTGCAATTTTTTCAATTGCGTCATAATCTAACATTTCGGTTTTTGGATCAACTTGGTAACTATGAAAATCATATAACCGCCCAGAAAAATTAACATTATGTCCATGGGTTAAGTGCCCACCAGCTGCTAAATCCATCGCTAAAATCGTATCACGTGGTTGTAATAAAGCATAATAAGCCGCTGCATTAGCTTGACTACCTGAATGAGGCTGAACGTTAGCATGCTCTGCTTGAAATAATTCTTTTACCTTATCAATTGCCAATTGTTCAAGTTGGTCAATATATTCACACCCCCCATAATAACGGTGAAACGGATACCCTTCAGCATATTTATTTGTCAAAATTGATCCGGTAATAGCTAAAATTGCTTCACTAACATAATTTTCTGAAGCGATTAATTCAACATGATCTTGCTGACGTTTTAATTCCAAATTAATTAATTCTTTAATTTGTGAATTCACTTTCATTATCTTCATCTCCACTCTATAATTTCTAATATCATTATATAGATGTATATGGATAGATTACAATAAGTTGGACCATATTTATGTGGACTTTCAAATAAAATATGTATACTGTAAAAATATTTTGTGGCGAACGACCAAAATTATTATATTCATTAGAAAAATGACTTAATTCTTGTGAATTTAACATTGAATATTTACGACATTGTTTTTTATTTTTATCATGTATTTTTTGTGCTTTTGCAGCATTATAATTATTAATATTATCAAAACATATTTAACTCTTGCCAAATAGTTCTATAATGTCTATTCACTTGCTTAGCAATTTTTCGAATATTAATTGTTCCATTTTCCTTTTTAAATAATTCATTATCTTTTAATTTTTCCAAATTTACTCTTTCATTAAAATCTAATCTTTCATATTTTTTCATACTTTACCTCCTAAAATATTTAAAATGTTATAATTATTGTACATAAATTATAACATTTTAAATATTTTAGGAGCAATCGAATTAACAGCAACAAGTACAACATCATTAATTAGTTGCGAAAAACCAAATAATAGTGAAAACGGGGAGTAATAAACCAGAGCCCAAATCACAACAATCACCAGTTGGAAGTAATTGAAAGTTAATTGAAAATTGTAAATTACGCGGGATAATTTATTCTTTGCTTTTTAATTTCAATATCATTTGCAATCTTATTGACAGTATTAATAACAATATCTTTACCATACTTTTTTACTAACGACCGCAAAATTAAATATTGCTTTATTTGCATAATTTCAACCTCCTATAATTAACTTAAAAGTTAACTTAAAAAAGTTAACTAAATTAATAGTTAACTTTTTATGATTTGGTATTTACAATTTACAAACCCAATAAACTTAATTTTTCTAAGCATTGAAGAGAAGAAAATTACCGGAGCAAAAATATAATTCCATTAATTGAAAGAAATATTCAAAAAATAGAAATGGAAATAATAGAGTTTATGATGAAATCACCTGATGGTGCTAAAACATATTGACAGCGTGCATTTAATTATAAATACTCACTACAAGAAAAAACTTGAAAAAGAATTAAACTTAAATAATCAACAACCAATAATAGTTAATTTACAAACTGATATTAGAGATGTTAAAAAAGTGATAATAATGCTTAATAATTTTACTTATTTGTTAGAAATTCCTTATTGGTTATTACAAAATAGTAGTATTGGTAATAAATATCCATTTGCTAAGAAATATGAATTAGTTAATGAAATTAATCAAATTGGAACACGATATAGTGGTAAGACTATATCAAATATTAAAATGTTTGGTGAATTATTAAAAATTAGTTTATTAATTAAAGAACCAATTTGTATAATTGCTAGTATGTATTGGAGTAAAGATTTAAAAGATCGTGTCTTTCAAAATATATGAAATATGTTAGATGAAAATGATATTCCTTATAATATTAATTTATCAAATTTTACTTTATCAAATGATAGCAATATATATTGTAAAGTTTTACATTCACCAAGTTGCAAAGAAAAATTAAAAGCCTTTGCTGATTTAGTTTTACAGTATACAGTATACAAAAAAATGGTTGCAATTTATTAAAAATATTTTATTATTAATCTAGCAAGATATAAATTTCCCGTTTGTATCTACACAGCGCCTTTTTAATATTGTAAATTGGCATTGGTATCTTTATGAATTAATGGTGAAACAGCTCAATATGTAATGTAAATAATCGCTGAATTAAATAATACTTTTATTGGGGCCATTGCTAACCTTGTAATCATCGTTACTCCATAACCATCAGTTCAAACATTCTTATTCTGCGAAACGGTTAGGAAAGCAATATCCCCCCAGGCAGATATCAGCGTGGTGACTCAATACTCATTAACAACAGCAAGCATAATAATTGCCACTAAATCTCAATAACGTTTTTTTGTTTTGTCAAAATGACGATAAACAAACATTATAATTCAAATAATAACAATTGTTCCCCCTGCTCCAAAACCAATAATATAAAGTAATACAATTTTGCTAACTTCTAAACCTGCGAACAAAGTAATTGTTTCTAATGGTGAATATCAAGTCATTACCCCAGCAAAAGTTCCAAAAATTAAAATAAAAATATTTGTTAACATAAATAAAATTCATTTATGCTTACCAACGGCACGATTAATTGAAGAAGCACAACCCGATAAAAAACCATATGAAGCAATTACAATAATATATGCAACATGAACATAAGACGGAACAAACAACATTACAATTAAGTCAGTAACAACCCCCGATAAGAGGCCAACAATTGGTCCAAAGATAAAACCACTAATTTTAACCATTAAACCTTCAAAAGCAATCCGGACGGGTGGAAAAACAATAATTGGAACTGTTATTGAAATAATAATTGTAACTGTTGCTGAAACTGCTGATAGCATTGTAATATAAGCAATGTTTTTAGTTGTAAAACGAATCCCATTGTAGCGGCTAGGATTAATTAAATAATATAAACCATTATAAACACAATAAATAATAAAAAGTGCACCGATAACACCACTAGCAACATATGCCATTTTATTACTATATAAGATTTTCGATATATCACTAAATGTTGTTAGTAGACCCATAATATCCCCACAATCTATTTTGATAAAATAATTCCTTTTGTATAGTCAATATTTTACATATAACAATTATACATTACATTTTCCAATCAATTATGTTTTTTTTATTTTTTAAAAGTAAATCATTAATTTTTAAAAAAAATTGCTGATCTTTAAATAAGTTATAACTAAACGGCGACGGATGCGCTCCCTTAATAATATTATCCTTATTCAAAATATATTTACTATATTGTTTAGCATAATTTCCTCATAAAACATAAATAATATCATAGCTAATCTTATTTAAATAAATAATTAAATTTTGACTAAAAGTAGTTCAGCCAATATCTTTATGGCTTAATGGCGCTTTGGTAACAACACTCCCAATTGTATTATATAAAAAAACACCTTTTTTAGCTCAATGGTCTAAATTGCCACTAGCATAGTGGTCAATCTCCAAGTCTTTTTTTAATTCATGAAAAATATTAACTAAACTTGGTGGGTTTTTTATTCCATCATTAACACTGAATGCCAATCCATTTGCTTGACCCGGGCCATGATAAGGATCTTGACCAATAATGACAACCTTAATATTTTTTGGTTCAATTAAGGTAAATAAACGAAAAATATCTGTTTTTGTTGGATAACAAATTTTACTTTCGTACTCTCGATCAATATTTTTTAGCAATTTCTTAAAATACGGTTTTTTAATTTCATTATCAAAAAACTCTTCTCAACCAACTGCATACTTTATTCACATTGTCATTTTCTCCTATTACCTTTATTATAGTAATCTATTAATTTTAGTTTTTTGTAGAATAATTATATCAAAAAAAGATAAAATAATTATCCTAAAAATAGGAGGGTGAAAAATGCAAGAACTAAAGGAAAAGATGCCGATTGTTGTAAATTGTAAATACCAAATCATAAAAAGTTAACTAAATTAATAGTTAACTTTTTATGATTTGGTATTTACAATTTACAACGGCATTGTTGACAAATCCCATGTCCTTCAATTTTAAAATGAACTGGCTCTCAATTAATATTTGTCATTATCTCTTTTAAATTAGATAATTTAATTTCTTCTAAAATATTGTTATCTTTAATATGGATAACATTTTTACAAATATCACAAACCATATGAAAGGATGGGTTCTCTGCTAAATCATATCAAATTTGCTTCCCATCAAAAGAATTAGTAAAAACAATATGCTCACTAATTAATAAATCAATTGTATTATAAACTGACATTAAATTAACATTTTTAAATTCTTTCTCTAGTAATTTAACAATTTCGGTTAAAGTCAAATGTTGTTTCTCAGTTAAAATTTTAATAATTGCTAACCTAATTTCAGTAATTCGATAATTTTTACTTTTTAATAACTGTACAATACCGTTATATGATAATGCCATTGATGCCAGCTCCTTTATTTTTTAATTTCATTAATAATATCAACTAAGTCTGCTACTGTTTTAATATCCATTAATTTATCATCGGGAATTTGAATACCACATTTTTTCTCCGCTTCAATGACTAAATCCATTAAATCTAATGAATCTAATCCTAATGATTTAAATTCCGTATTTAAGTCAATAGGTTTTGAAATTCCCCGTTCTTTTAAAACTTTTTTAATTTCATCTAACACATTCATTTAAAGTCCCTCGCCTTCTCTTGTTATAATTAATGTAATTATAACAAGTTTAAGAACAAAATAATAGCACCCAAGGGTCCAACCTTTATAAAGTAATTTTTCATGTCCGATATAATTGTTGCTGGTTATGATAATGATAAATGATAATTACTTTTGAATAATCAATTTGCTCATTACTGTGTATACTGTAAAACTAAATCATTATCACGAAGATGTGGAGCACGAATAACTAAACTAATTTTATTTTTTTTGTGGTATCAAGACACTGCCCGGAATAATGACTTTCCCTGAATTTGAATATTGTACTTCTTTTTGTAAAATTCTTAATAATGTTTGATGATAGGTTGCTTGTAATTGTGTTGTTGTTTGACATTGTTTTTTATTATTAATATTTCAAGCAATCTTTAACATGGAAAAATTAAATTCAAAAGAGCGAAATCGCTTTTACAAAATTTTAACAAGCTCCGCCGGGGTCCTATGGTCTTCGATATATGCCGTTGTTAACTATCCATATGGTATATAAACCATGGTTTTAAATTGCCCCAATATTAGGGCGAATATAAAAAGCATAATCCGTACTATTATCCCCATTATTAAAAGAAAATAACAGCATTGTGACATCTAATGCTAAGTTAATTTTATTATTCGGAGCAAATTGGAAAGAATTATAAAATGCTGATGGTTTTTGTAAATTGAAATACCAAATCATAAAAAGTTAACTATTAATTTAGTTAACTTTTTATGATTTGGTATTTCAATTTACAAAAATAAAGAAGGTTTCCGTGTTATTAATAAGCACGGGCAAAATAAACTAAATTAGTTGCTGGTTCCCCGCAATGAAAGCACTTTGTTTTTTTAGGTGGCACATCAAAGAGAATACAACGTGATGTTGTTTGGGTCTCGGCCTTAATGGTATCTTCACATTCAATACGTTCACAAAAAGGAACTAAAAATAAGCCATTCATTTTCGCTAAAGTTTTTTTATACTCAGAATAATTATCAATTTCTTTTGTTCGTTGTTGACGATTTTTTAACGCCTTTTGATATAGATTTGTCGCAATTTGTTGTAATAAATAAGCAACTGTCTTTTCAACTTCTGATAATGTAACGGTCATCTTTTCAAAAGTATCGCGACGAGCAATGGTAACTTGCTCTTGGGCTAAATCACGCGGCCCAATTTCAATTCGCAACGGAATCCCTTTAATTTCGGCATTCGCTGCTCGAAAACCAAAACCTTTATCAGATTGATCAATTTCACAACGATATGACTTTAATTTTTTTTGTAATTGGCAAGCGGCAGATAATTGCTCATCACTATCAGTACTAATTGGTAAAATCATAATTTGTGTGGGGGCAATTTCGGGTGGTAAAACTAACCCATTATCATCACTATGTGTCATAATAATCCCCCCTATCAAGCGCGTAGAAACCCCTCACGATGTTGAATAGGCGTATTTTAATTCATTTTTTTGATTAGCAAATTTTATATCAAAAGCTTTCGCAAAATTTTGACCAAAATAATGACTTGTCCCACATTGCAACGCTTGACCATCATACATTAATGATTCAATTGTATAAGTTTCTTCGGCCCCAGCAAATTTTTCCCGTTCAGTTTTTTGCCCTTTAATAACTGGTAATAATAAAGTTTTTTCAGCAAAGTTAGCATAAATATCTAAAATTTTTAGAGTAAGCTGCTGCGCTTCTTTTTTTGTAGCATGAATCGTGTGCCCTTCTTGCCACAAAAATTCACTAGTTCGTAAAAAAGGACGGGTTGTTTTTTCTCATCGTAAGACATTAACTCATTGATTATATAACAATGGTAAATCACTATACCCTTGAATTTCTTTACTAAAGAAAGTCCCAAACAAAACTTCCGATGTTGGACGAATGTATAATTCTTCATCAAGCACCTTATCACCAACTTTTGTTACCGTTGCAATTTCGGGGGAAAATCCAGCAATATGTTCTTTCTCTTTATTAAAAAGGGTCTTTGGAATTAGTACTGGAAAATAAACATTTTTGACACCAACTTTTTTAAACTCCACATCACAAATTTTTTGAATATTTTCTCAAATTGCATACCCATAGGGTTTAAAAATCGTTGTTCCTTTAACTGGCCCATAGGTAATTAAATCAGCATTTAAAACAATATCAGTATATCACTGGGCAAAATCAACTTCACGAGGAGTAATTTTCTCTAACTTTCTCTTCATTAATTATTTACTTCTTTCTATCTTCTCTTAAAACACTGGAAATATTCCCTTTTTCGCCTTGAAAAATTTTAAGTTTTAAATGATTACTTTTAACATATGTTTGAATTCGATTTAAATACTGATTATTTTTTATTAATATTCATCGAATTGCCGCTGGTTTAACATCTTCAAAAACTTTGACGCGGCGCGTAACATCATCATATTCTCAATCTTTTTTTGTTAAATCAAATAAACTTTTAATATCAATTGCAATTACCGCAATTTGAGTTGGATCAACTTTCTGCTCTGCAACTCAACTTCAAAAATAGTGCCGTGTTGAATTATCTAATTCAAATTCTAAATGATCTGGTTTTTCTAAATATGTTCAAACAATATATTCACTTTCTTTTGCCAATTGAATATTTTTAATTGGTTGTAAACCAAATTCTAATTGGCGTAAGACATTACTAATGTCAGTATAAAATAATAATAATTTAACTCGTTGTCGATTAAATTCCTTAATAATTTTATGCGTTTTATGGCGTTTAAAACTAAAGCCAGTCTTAATCTTAATATTATCATTATCATCCTCAAACAAACTAGTTTCTAAATTATCTGATGATAATTTTTGTAATAAGTTGTTCCGCTTTTTCTCTTTTTTATTATCTTTTGTCTGGTCATCCTGCTCTTTTAATTTATTAAATAACATTATTAACCCTCCTTTCCTCATAATAATTATACAAAAAATTATTCCTGTTGTTAACTTATAAAATTGGGGCGACCAATTTTAAACATGTTAATAATAAACGATAACTTAATGGTTTATATTTAATCGGTCACTCACATCATAAAATGGCATGTTCATAATCTCATTCTCACCGCGGAAGAAAACTTTTCACTACTGCTGTATCGTATATCACAGCTGTTGTTTGATGATCAGAAAAGAAACTACGATAATCTAAATTACAAGTTCCAATAACGGCAACATCATCATCGAAAATAGCAATTTTATTATGACTAAAGGTATTATTCATTTCATAAATTTTAACACCACTAGCAATTAAATTTTTACAATAACTTTTGGTAATATCTAACACAAAAATTTTATCGGTTAAACCGGGAATTATTAACCGAACATCAACGCCAGCCCGAGCAGCCAAAATTAAGGTTTGAATAAGGTCATCTGGTGGAATAAAGTATGGTGTTGATAATCAAACCCGTTTTCGTGCTTTACTAATTAATGAAATATATAAATCCTTTGTAATTGAATGATCAATACTAGGACTATGATTAACAATTTGTAAATGTGATTTACCCGTAACATTATATTGCTTTGGTTCTAACACCGTCGGCTCTAAGTCAGTAATTTTTTCATGCCGTTTTGTGGCAAAATATCAATCATCAGCAAAAATAACTTCTAACCCGCGAACTGCTTCGCCTTCAATTCGTACTTGCGTATCATGAAAAATCCCAAACTTTCATGAACGATCAGCATATAAATCTGCTAAATTAATTCCCCCCGTATAACCGATTAAACCATCAATAATAACATCCTTGCGGTGATTACGATAGTTTGCATTCCCACTAATAAAAGGTGTAATAATTGGTAAATACTTATGAACTCGGACCCCAACTTTAATTAGTTTTTTAATGCTTTTTTTACTAATTTTAAAATAACTTCCAACATGGTCATAAATCATGTAAACACGAACCCCATTGGCAATCCGTTCTTTTAAAACTGCTAAAAAAGACTCAAATAACTCTCCATCCGCAACAATAAAATAAGTTAATAAAATATATTCTTGTGCTTGCTGTAAATCGGTTAATAATGATTTGAAAACATTCGTTCCATTGGTAATAATTTTAATTTGATTATTTTGATATAATGGTTTATTAGCATGCCGCATTAGTAACTCAATAACATTCCCAAATTTTTGCATTGGTGCAGTATATTTGCCTAAAGCGGCCTTATTTTTTTTCAAATAAGTATCATATTCTAATTTATTTAAATGGTTATATAATAATGATTTTTTATTTGAATAATGGTATTTTCTTCCAAAAAAAACATATGAACATAACCCAATAAACGGAACAAAGTTAATAAAAATAATTCATGAAAATTTAACTTCATAACGTCGTTTCGAAAAAAAGAAAAAGAGTGAGAAGACTAAATCAAGAATAACAATTCCTAAAAAAATATATAAGAACTTAACATTAAAAATAACAACGACAACGATTAATCCCATAATTGCCATTCCAAATAAAAAAATCATTGATAAAATAATTTTTAATCAATTTTTCACTATGTTTCCCCTTTATGGCACAATTATTAATATCTTTATTATACCAATAATTTAAAAAAAGTTATAAAATTATTATAACTTTTTTGTCTTTTATCGTCTAATGTAATGTAATGGCGGAACAGGAGAGACTCGAACTCTCGCGCCGGTTACCCGGCCTAACACCTTAGCAGGGTGCCCTCTTCACCAACTTGAGTACTGTTCCGTAATGATACCCTATATATTATACAAAAGATATCATTTTAAACAAGTGGAAAAGACCATTTTTTGTGAAAACCGCACACATTTAAAAATTTAGCTCATACCGTTAATAAAGTTATAACATAAAAATGATATTTCTATCATTTTTATGATTTGGTATTTACAATTTACAGTTTTTTAAAATAATTTTTTTGAGATGTGCCGATGATTCTATTTAATTTACATTTTTTTGTTTTAAGTTATAATAAATAAGGTTATTTATATAATCAACTATGGCGGTTGTGGCGAAGAGGTTAACGCTCCGGATTGTGGCTCCGGCATTCGTGGGTTCAAGTCCCATCAGCCGCCCCATTTTTAACTACAAGAGAAGTAGCTTTTTTTATTTTTAAAATATAACATTTCTTTTTTTAAATTAAATTAGGTTATTTTAATTTAAAAAAAGAAATGTTATATTTTAAAAATAAAAAAAGAAAAAAATGGGGAACAAAATGATAATCGTGGAAAATTGCTTAATATTAGAGATTATAAGCAATTTTTAAATGATTATGGAAATGATTTAAGTTTTAGTGGAATTTGAGAAATGGATACTCTTGATTGTGGTAATTTTTATTTGTTAGTTTTAGTAAATCGTAAATCAAAAATACTTTTTTATCATATTTTATTTAGTAAAAAGGCAAGTATTGTATTAACAATTTTAATGAAAATGATTAAACAAATTGGTATTAGTAAATTTAGTTGTATTTTAACCGATAGAGGAAAAGAATTTTATAGATGAAAAACAATAGAAAAACATTTTAAAATAAGAGTTTATTTTTGTGATCCTGTTAAACCTCGTCAGAAAGCATTAGTAGAAAGAATAAATAGAGATAAGGCGTTGATTGGGTCAAAATGAGCCATTAATTAATATTCGTAGTAGATTAAAATCTATTTTAAATATATTAAATACCACAATTAGACCTTGCTTGGAAAATTTTATATCAAGACAATATTTTAAAAAAATTTTTTTAAATTAAATTAGTGTTTGTTAAGATTAGTAAAATTTATTTTTTGCTGTGTTTAATTTTATAATTTTAAAAATAAATATTAAAAATAATATTTTTAATTTAATATTTTTTGTGATTATTGTTTTTTATTTTTAATTTGTTATAATTTTATTAACTTTTTATGATTTATTTTTACAGTATACACTGCTTTAATTTAAAAATTAAATTCTTCAAGAAATTCTCTAATATTGTGTAATGCATTATTATGCATCTTTTCTCTTGCAATTCTAATTTCATCCACTTTTTTAGTAATGCTTGCCTCTGCTTCTTTAATTCTCATAAAACTATCTTCAAACATTTTAATTAATTTTGGTAAATGGACTTCTTTTCAAGAAGTAAATGCTTTTATTTTTTCATCATAATTTGTTATTTGTTTTTGAGAATCTAATTTATTTTCAATTTTAATCATACTTCTAAGAATTTGCCCTACAAAAATAAAACTATCTGCATCGCATAGATAAATATTTGGATTTTCATCAGATTTTTTAAATGGAATCCCTGGATATTTTTTATTGAATGATGTTGCAACAAGAATTCCATATTTTGAATCTTGTTTAGCCATATCTTCGACTAATTTTTTTTCTCATGCATTACTTCATTCTGCATTTTTTACTTCATAAACTATTTTGCCTATTTTTTTATTATCAGTTATAATTTTTTGTAAATAATCTGCTTTTTTATCTTGTGAAGTAATTTTAGTAACTTTATCATCTTCAAATACTTTTAATAATTCACCATATACTTCATGCTCAAAGTTTTCTCCTTTTGTTTTATTCTGGATAACTTTATTAGTAGCATTGGCAATCTTTAATTCCTCAACTTGAAAATTAAGAATTTTTAATTCTTTTTCATAATTTAAAATTATTTCTTGTTGTTTGTTCATTAATTGATTTTCTTTTTCAACCAATAATTTTTCTAAATTAACTTTATTATTACTTAATTCAATACTTTGATTAGTAATAATTTGATTAAGTTTATCAAGCTCTTCTTGCTTTATCTTATTAAATTGATTCTCTTTCTCAGCCAATGTTTTATCTAATTCAAGTTTATTATTTTCTATAAGAGTACTTAACTTAGCAATATGTTCTTTTAGATCATCAATTTCTTTTTGTTTTGCCAAATTAATTGAATTTTCTTTTTCAATCAATAATTTTTCTAAATTAACTTTATTATTACTTAATTCAATACTTTGATTAGTAATAATTTGATTAAGTTTATCAAGCTCTTCTTGCTTTATCTTATTAAATTGATTCTCTTTCTCAGCCAATGTTTTATCTAATTCAAGTTTATTATTTTCTATAAGAGTACTTAACTTAGCAATATGTTCTTTTAGATCATCAATTTCTTTTTGTTTTGCCAAATTAATTGAATTTTCTTTTTCAACCAATAATTTTTCTAAATTAATTTTATTATTACTTAATTCAATACTTTGATTAGTAATAATTTGATTAAGTTTATCAAGCTCTTCTTGCTTTATCTTATTAAATTGATTCTCTTTTTCAGCTATAATTCTTGATAATTCTTCTTTTTGCTGTTCTTGTAAATCAATAATTAATTTTTCTCTTAAATTTTGAATATAAATATCTTTATGCTTATCAAAAATAGATTTTAAATTAGCTAAAATTTTTTCATTTTTACTAAAATCTTCTTCTGTAATAATATATCCACAATTGGGACATGTGAATTCTCATTTCATATTTTTATCTCCTTTTTCTTATTTACTAATGACGTTTAATTAATTGATTATTATTTAATAAAACATTATATAGTTCTAAGTTAGATTTTGCCTTTTTAACTAGAATATTTAAATAGTAAATTTATAAAATACACTATTTATTATTTACAAAATATTTTTTTAATCATAGCGAACGAAAGAAATATATTTAATTTTTATAGTTATTGTCATTAGGAAGTAGGTGTTTAAATACGCGTAACTTGTTACCCTAATTAACTTTCTTCTAATTTTGTATACTGTAAAACTAAATCATAAAAAGTTAATAAAAGTATAACAAATTAAAAATAAAAAACAATAATCACAAAAAATATTAAAAACAATATTTTTAATTTAATATTTTTTGTGATTTAGTTTTACAGTATACACAATCGGATTAACAGCAACAAGTACAACATCATTAATTAGCTGCAAAAAACCAAATAATATTGAAAACGGGGGGTAATAAACCAGAACCCGAACCACAACAACCACCAGTTGGAAGTAATTGAAAGTTTGTAAATTGTAAATAATTAATTTATATAGTACAATATAAGTAGATGAGACAAGGGAGGAAGTTATGAAACCAGAATTAAAGGAATTATTATTAGAAATTAAAACTAAAATTAATGATGATAAACTTTTTCGTGATTTTATTGGCGAAATCATCAATGAAGCTAATTACAATAATTATTATGAACAATCAGTTGCGGATGAGGAAATTGCTGAGCAATTGGTTGAAATTTATTTTATTGAAAATTATAGTAATGATGAAGAAATTTCAGAATTAAAAGAAAAGATCATGAAGATTTTATTCTTTTTAGAAGGACAAAAAGAATTAATTAAGGAGTATGCTTATTTTGTTGAAAGCAAAGTAAGTCAATTTGTGACAGAACTTAACTAATTTAACTAATCTGACAGTTATTGTTAGATTTTTTTTAAATTTAAAGTTATTTATTGTTAATGCTTATGGCAGTAGACTAATAAATTATGGTTAGTAAGTAATTTAATTTGAAATAACAAATTAAAAGATAATAAGACATAAATTTGCATAGTTTTGATGTATATTTTTTTTTAAGGATAATATTATTTTATGATGTTAATTTACTAAAGAAATAATTAAGAGGGTGAAAGAATGGGAAAAGATTGAATAGTTGTTAAAGGTGCACGGGAAAATAATTTAAAAAATATTGATGTTGAAATTCCAAAAGATAAGTTAGTTGTTTTTACTGGTTTATCAGGAAGTGGGAAATCATCATTAGCTTTTAGTACGATTTATGCGGAAGGTCGTCGTCGTTATATTGAAAGTTTATCAAGTTATGCTCGTCAATTTTTGGGGGGTAATGAAAAACCAGATGTTGATGCAATTGAAGGACTATCCCCAGCGATTTCGATTGATCAAAAGACAACTAGTCATAATCCTCGTAGTACCGTTGGAACAGTTACCGAAATTTATGATTACTTGCGATTATTATATGCTCGTGTTGGGACGCCATATTGTATTAACGGTCATGGGGTTATTAAGTCAGTAACAATTAAAGAAATAATAAATAATTTAAAACAACTTTTAAACGAAGGGGAAAAGTTTATGATTTTATCACCTGTTGTGCGTGATAAAAAAGGAAGTTTTAAAGATTTATTTGCTCGTTTAAAACAAGAAAGTTTTATTCGGGTAAAAGTTAATGATAAGATAAGAACTTTAGACGAGGAAAATGAGTTAGATAAAAATAAACGCCAAAATATTGATATTATTATTGACCGTTTGGTTTATAAAGATACCGAAGATTTATTGAGTCGAATTCACGATGCAATTGAAGTCGCTTTAAAATATGGTAATGCTTTAGTCAAAATTGATTTTATTGATCAAAAGAAAGAAATGCTTTTTTCAACTAATTATTCATGTAGTATTTGTGGTTTTGTAATTCCGGAATTAGAACCACGTTTATTTTCGTTTAACTCACCCGCGGGGGCTTGTAATGAATGTAAAGGATTAGGTGTAAAATTAGAAGTTGATGAGGATTTATTAATTCCTAATCGGTCATTGTCAATTTTACAAGGAGCCATTATTTATTTAAAAAATATTGTTAATACCACAAATATTGAATGACAAAAATTTAAGGTTTTAGCTAATCATTATCATATTATGTTAGAAGAGTCAGTTAGTGATTTAACAAAGGAACAGTTAGAATATTTAATTCGGGGTAGTGATGAACCAATTGAATATAATTTAAAAACAGTGAGTGGTAATATTATGCGGGGTTATGATTATATTGAAGGAATTGGCCAGTTAATTGAACGGCGTTATACGGAAACAACAAGTGAATCAGCGCGGGAATATTATAAGCAATTTATGACTGATAAAAAATGTGCAGCTTGTTTAGGGAAACGGTTAAATGAAATCCCGTTGTCGGTTAAGATTAATAATATTAGTATTTCGGAATTTACTGATTTGTCAGTTGAAGACGAATTAAAAGAAGTGTTAAATTTAAGTTTAACCGATTCCCAACAAGAAATTGCCCGCTTAATTATTAATGAATTAGTTAATCGTTTAGATTTTTTAAGCCGGGTTGGTTTAGGTTATTTAACATTGTCACGAAATGCGTCAACATTATCCGGGGGAGAAGCGCAACGGATTAGATTGGCAACCCAAATTGGGAGTCAGTTAACTGGCGTTCTGTATGTCTTAGATGAACCCTCAATTGGTTTACATCAACGTGATAATGACAAACTAATTGAAACCTTAAAAAGTTTGCGTGATTTAGGGAACACCTTAATTGTTGTTGAACATGATGAAGATACAATTCGGGCTAGTGACTATGTGATTGATATTGGCCCACGAGCAGGAATTAATGGTGGTGAAGTTGTTGCCGCGGGGAATATTGAAGATATTAAACAAAATCCTAATTCAATTACGGGGAAATATTTAACAGGAGAATTAACAATTGATGTTCCAAATAAACGTCGTGGTGGTAATGGTTTAGTCTTAGAACTTAAAGGTGCACGGGAAAATAATTTAAAAAATATTAATGTCACAATTCCTTTAAATAAATTTGTTTGTTTAACAGGAGTCTCTGGAAGTGGTAAGTCAACTTTAATGAATGAAATCTTATGAAAGGGTATTAAGAAAAATTTAGGTTTAGCAACCGAACGCCCAGGTGCACATGATAAAATTGTTGGAATTGATAATATTGATAAAGTAATTAATATTTCCCAAGATCCAATTGGGAAAACCCCACGCAGTAATCCTGCCACTTATACTTCAGTGTTTGATGATATTCGAGATTTATTTGCTAATACTAACGAAGCCAAAGCACGGGGTTATTTAAAAGGACGCTTTTCTTTTAATGTTCCGGGGGGGCGTTGTGAGAACTGTCAGGGTGATGGAATTATTAAAATTTCAATGCATTTTTTACCAACCGTTTATGTTGCTTGTGAAGTTTGTGAGGGGAAACGCTATAATGATGAAACATTATTAGTTAAATTTAAAGAGAAAAATATTTACGATGTGTTAGAAATGACCGTTGACCAGGCTTGTGAATTTTTTGCAGCGCAACCAAAAATTAATCAGAAGTTAGCAACAATGCAAGAAGTTGGTTTGGGCTATATTAAATTGGGACAATCAGCAACCGAACTATCTGGTGGAGAAGCGCAACGGGTTAAATTATCAACTTTCTTACTTAAACGAACAACAGGAAAAACGTTATTTTTATTGGATGAACCAACAACAGGGTTACATGTTGATGATGTTAAAAGACTATTAGTTGTTTTAAATAAAATTGTTGATAATGGTGATACTGTTATTACAATTGAGCATAACTTAGATGTTATTAAGATGGCGGATTATATTATTGATTTAGGACCAGAAGGTGGTATTGGCGGTGGAACTGTTGTTGCAACTGGGGCACCAGAAGAAATTGTTTTAAAAAGTGATATCAGTTATACGGCCCAATATTTAAAACCATTATTAAAATAAGGTTCTGCAATGGATGTTAAAAAGAAAATTTTTAAAGCAACGTTATTTCAAAAAAAATATAATTTAGCAATATTATTAACAGAAAAATATGCTAATGCCCAAAATAACATTAAAGTTATTACTGTTATTGGGACAAATGGGAAAGGATCAGTTTCAAATTACTTACAGCGGCAATTAATGTTAAATTATCACCGCGTTGGTCTTTTTACTTCCCCCGCTTTTTTAAGTCATAATGAGCGGATTAAAATTAATAACAAAATTATTAGTGATAAGGATTTAAAACGAATTATCAAAGCAATTAAACCCGAAATTAAGAAATATCAATTAACCTTTTTTGAAATTTGGGTTTTAATTTGCATTAAGTATTTTTTAGAACAAAAAATTGAGATTGCCGTTATTGAAGCGGGAATTGGTGGGGCCTTAGATGCGACTAATGTTTTTAATAACCAACTAGCTGTTTTATTAACCTCAATTGGTTATGAACATACCGAAGTATTAGGAAATAATTTGGAAAGTATTATTCAAAATAAAGTTGGGATTATGAAAAATAATTGCAACCTTTTTATTAGTGCAAGTTGTAAAAAGAATTTTCCATTAATTGCAAAATATCTTGATTCGGATAGAATTATTACAAGCGAAGTTTACCCGCAAGCAATCAACTATTATCAAGAGTTTAATGTTGGTCTAGTGATTAAATTTTTAAAGATCTTTAATTTGAAAATTAATTATGAGCTTTTTAAAGTAAACCCTGTTTTAGGACGCTTTACACAATTAAGTAAAAATCCATATTTCATTATTGATGGAGCGCATAATCCTGAAGGAATTGGGGCTTGTATTCATACTTTTGAAATGTTACATAATTTGAACCCCAATGAAGTGCTAGTGTTATATGCTTCATCCCAAAAAAAAGATTATATGCAGAATTTAACATTATTAAAAGAACATTTTGGAAATAATTTATATATTACTGAATTTCATCATCCAATGACATGAAAGATTAATAATATTAAGATGGGGAATAAGGTTAAAAATTGGAAAAAATTATTATTACAAAATAAAACAAAGAATATTTTAGTTTGTGGGTCGCTGTATTTTATTCCGTTAGTTTATCAGTTTTATTTAGAAAGGGTGTAGGAAATGTTATATTTATTAACAAATATTGGAGCTTGAATAGGAGCTGCAATTTTATTTGGAATTGGGTTTTTATTAGATTATAAAAATTTAAAAAAAATTAATATTTTAACAATTACTATTACTAGTTTATTAATTGCTTTATCAGTTATTTTAACGAATTTAATTGGTTATACAATTCCAATTATCGGAGAGATTAAGTTAGCCTTAGGTAACTTCTTAATTTTTGTAACTGGAATGTTACTTGGACCTTTTTTTGGGGTTTTAAGTGGGATTGCTACTGATACTTTAGGAGCTTTAGTTAATATTTCTGGAATGTATCATGGCGGTTTTGCTTTTAATCTTGCTTTTTATGGTTTTCTGGGAAGTATGGTGTTTCTTTTCAAAAGTGAAAAATTATGAATTATGAAAACAATTATTTTATATATAATTGCTTTTGTCGTAATTTCATTTGGTCTGAATGTGTTATGATTATATTCAATTGGTTGAAACCAAGTTATTTTAGGGGCAACTTTTATTGCCAAAGCAATTAAGTTTCCAATTCAAATGGTAATTTATTTACCAATGATAATTTCTAGTTTTACTATTTTATACAAATTAATTACCGCTCGTCATAGTATTACGTTATGATGTATGCAAAAAGGAGACTTAATATTAACCCCTGTAAATTGTAAAACTAAATCATAAAAAGTTAATAAAATTATAACAAATTAAAAATAAAAAACAATAATTACAAAAAATATTAAATTAAAAATATTGTTTTTAATATTTATTTTTAAAATTAAAATTAAACACAACAAAAAATAAATTTTACTAATCTTAACAAATACTAATTTAATTTAAAAAAATTTTTTTAAAATATTGTCTTGATGTAAAATTTTCCAAGCAAGGTCTAATTGTGGTATTTAATATATCTAAAATAGATTTTAATCTACTACGAATATTAATTAATGGCTCATTTTGACCCAATCAACGCCTTATATCTCTATTTATTCTTTCTACTAATGCTTTCTGGCGAAGTTTACCAGGATCACAAAAATAAACTCTTATTTTAAAATGTTTTTCTATTGTTTTTCATCTATAAAATTCTTTTTCTCTATCGGTTAAAATACAACTAAATTTACTAATACCAATTTGTTTAATCATTTTGGCGTCCTGTGCGATGAACCGGCAAAAAACAATTCTTGTGTGATGGAACGATACCCAAAAAGTAGACATAAAATAAAAAACATTTGGTATTTACAATTTACACGTATTTAAAATTAACTTTGGTTTATCATCTCTTATTAATGAAATAAATGCTTTTCCATTAAAAGTTATGTTATTATCTTCATTGATAATAATTTTATTTGGCAATAAATTATATTTTTGTAATATTTGCATTGCTTCTTTAATTGATAATGTAACTATTTGCTCTTCATTATTATCATTAATTATTTTGGCAGTAATAGTTCCGGTAATTTTTTGTTTTAAATTTAATATAGATTCATATTTTCTTTCTCTGACTGAATAAACAATTGTTGATTTTTCATGGGGAGCAAGCTCTATTTCAGCTTCTGGATCATTAAATGGATATAAAATAATTTCTTGTTCTTGTTTATTTGTGTTTGATAAATCAAAATTATTTGATAAAGTATGTGTTTTTATTTCATCTCGATAATTAATATTTACAAAGTCTACTAATTTATTTTCATCATCCATATTTAAAATTCAGCTATTTTTTGTATTATCTTGCCCATTTTTATTTATTCCTTTTGTAACTTGAAACATAAATTTTGATTTCTGATTATATTCACATTTAGGTATTAAAAGTATTTTTTTAATTGAAGAATTGTTTTTGCGTTCTTTTATAGTAAAACAAACACTTTTATAATTAACACCCCAATTTAAATCTTCGTTTCTTTTTGCTTCAATATTTCCAAAATTTAAATTATTAGTATTAATATAATTTATTTTCTTAAATTTTAAATTGGGATTCTCATCTCGAAATTTAAAAATATAGACTGCACCCAAAAAAGTAAGTAAAGAAAAAAAGTCTTTGCTAAACTTTAGACTGCACCCAAAAAAGTAAGTAAAGAAAAAAAGTCTTTGCTAAACTTTAAAGGAGGTGCATTTTTATATGGCAAGAAAAGGACAAAAATTTAATAAATATACAGCATATTTTCGAAAAATGATAGTACAAGAGGTTAAAAATAATAGTATAAGTTTTATTGCAAAAAAATATCAAATTAATAAAAAAACTGTTGCTTCATGGTATGAAAATTTTAAGAAAGGAATTTTAAACACCAATAAAGGTCCAAAAGAATCATTTGAAAAAAGAGATTTAAACTATTACAAAGTTAGGTATGAATTACTAAAAAAGCTTCATGACTTTTACAATTAAATAAAAGAAAAATTGTATCTTTTATCAAAGAAAACATTAATAAATATCCACTAAATTTATTACTTGATATAACAGATTTAAAGCGTAGTTATTGAGATAAATATAAAAATTATTCAAGTAATGGTAAGGATAGCGAATCATTAAAAAATATTGTAAAAGTCTATGAAGAAAATTTAAAACAATTTGGTTATCGTCGAATTACCAAATATTTAAAAGAAGATTATGGCATTATTTATAATGCTAAGAAAGTATTGCGAATTATGAAAGAAAATAATATTCAAGCTGAATATGTAAAGCGTATGCGTAGAAAAATATTAATAAAACAAAATAGAAATAAAAATATAATTAAATATCCTGATTTAGTAAATCGTAATTTTAATGATATTAAAGAAAGATTTTCAATTTTATTTACTGATGTAACTTATTTAATTTGAAATGGTAAAAAACATTATCAATCAACAATACTTGATGGATATACTAAAGAAATTATTGATGTAAAATGATCAAAATTTAATAATAACAAACTTGTAATTGATAATTTAAATGATGCAATTAATAAAATTAAAAAAATAAAAAAAGATTTAAATAAAATAATAATTCATTCAGATCACGGATATCAATATACATCTAAAGATTACAATAGTACGTGTTTAGATAACAAAATTATAATTTCAATGGGTAAAAATTATCATTGTGCAGACAACATTATTATTGATAGTTTTCATTCATTACTTAAAAAAGGAACAATCCATAATAAAAATTATAAATCTTATAATGAATATATTAATGATGTTAAAAAATGAAATAAATGATATTCAAACCAAAAAGAAAAATATATAATAAATGAAAGTTTGTAAACCTTTTTATTAATACTTACTAAACAGGGTGCAGTCTAATAATGCTTTTTTAATTAATTTATTTAAATTAACAATTTTATTTTGTTGATTAATTATATAATATATTTTATTATTTTTAGAAAAATATTTATTATTATTATTTTTTTCTTTTACTATAGCTGAATTATTTGTTTTGTTAATAATTTCTAATTGTGAAATATCTCTAATTCAGGATTTAAATAATTTAATTCATTTAAAATTACACTATCAAAATTATTATTAATTTGTCCTAAATTATAATAATTAGGATCATATTCATATACATTACAATCTCGTGAACCAAAATAAAGTTTATTATTTAAAACCACCCCTGAAGATCAAAAAAATTCCGCTTTTTTGTTTTAATAACAACTTTTTGTTGTTTTGTTATTGGATCATATTCATAAACATTATTATCTCCTGAACCAAAATATAATTTATTGTTGAAAACTACACCAGAAGAAGCAATTTAACCATTCGTTTTAATAATAACTTTTTATGATTTATTTTTACAGTATACACTTTGCTATATTTTAAAAATAATTTATAATTAAATAAGGTGATAATATGCAAACAAAATTAAAAAATTTATTGTACTTAGATACAAAAAGAGTTGCAGCAATGGCAATTGTTGTTGCTTTGTATGTGTTATTGTCATGACTAAGTAAAGTATTAAATTTAGCAGTTTTTCCAGTTGCGCCATTTTTAAAAATTGAATTAACTGATTTTTTAATGTTATTAGCTGTTCGTTTGTTTGATATTATTTATGCTTCTTTTTTAACAATTAGTGTGAGTTGATTACGAATGCTTTATTTGGGGGATAGTCCAATTGATGCATTTGCTCTAATGTTAGCAGATTTAATTTTTTTATTTATTTTTTTATTAGGAGATATCTTTGTTCGCAGGGGGATTAATCGTTTGATTAAAGATGGTGCTTCAAAGAAAATTGATTATTTAATTACAACAATTAATGTTACTATCGCAACAATTGTGGTGTCATTTTTAATGACTTTATTTAATTGATTATTTATTTATGATATGTATGCTCATTTCTTGCATTTTCCAAGTGAGACAGTGCAATGATTTAAAAGTATTTTAGTTCCAGTAGTTATTCCTTTTAATTTATTGAAATTTAGTTTTAATAGTGCTGTTTTTATTTCAATTTATCGGGCAGTAATCCATCTTCAAAATCAATTTGTTATTATAAGATCAACAAAAAAAACAAAAGAAGAATTACATGATTACAATATTATTGATGAAATTTATTTTTAAAAAAGCAAACTTATTTTCTTGAAAATAGACTTTAATTTGTGTTATTATTCTTATGGTATGCCCACGTAGCTCAGTAGGAGAGAGCATGCGCCTTCTAAGCGTAGGGTCGGGAGTTCGAATCTCTTCGTGGGCGCCATTTTTTAAATTGTAATTAAGTATTTAATTTTATTAACTTTTTATGATTTAGTTTTACATTATACACTTGTTTAAAACAAAGTATGTTATAATTTTGATGCTTGATGCTTGTACTCAATAAAATTAATGGTATACAATACACATTTATGGATTCATTTGCCCAGTGCTATTTATTTTAATAAGATAGTGGTAAATGTTAGAAATAAGTGGATGTTTAACGAAAAGGAGAATTAAATAAAAAGATGGCAAAAGAATTAACAAGAGAAATGTTATGAGAAGCTGGTGCTCAATTTGGGCATCAAACAAAAAGATGAAATCCCAAAATGAAACCATATATTTATGGGGAAAAGAATAAGATTCATATTATTGATTTACAACAAACATTATGAAGATTAGAAGATGTTAAAAAATTAATGGCAAATATTGCTGCTCGTAAAGGAAAAATTTTATTTGTTGGAACAAAAAAACAAGCAAAATGAATTATTAAAGATGCAGCAGAACATTCTGAATGTTTTTATGTTAATCAACGTTGATTAGGAGGAACCCTAACAAATTTAAAAACAATTCATTTACGTGTTAAACATTTATGAAATATTGAACGCCAAGAAAAAAATGGTGAATTAAAATTATTACCAAAAAAAGAGCAAATGTTAATTAAAAAAGAAAAAGAAAAATTACAAAAATTCTTAGGTGGAATTAAAGGAATGAAAGAATTACCACAAGCATTGTTTGTGGTTGATCCAAAAGAGGAACATATTGCTGTTCGTGAAGCCCGTAAATTACGAATCCCAGTTATTGCGATTTGTGATACAAATGTGGATCCCGATCCAATTGACTATATCATTCCCGCAAATGATGATACTTCTCGTTCAATTGCGATTATTACCCATCATATTGTTGACTTATATGGTGATGCTATGGGAATTAAAATTCCAGAATCGCAATTTAAACCAAATGAATTTATGTGTCATGATGGCGAAGAAAATCGTCATTCTCCCCGTGCCCGTGGTGGTCAATATGATAATCGCAGAATGGGTGGAAAATATGAACGCGGAAAAGACCAACAATATAGCTCTACACATCGCCAAAGTTATCCAGCCAAAAAAGCAACTGTAGCCCCAAAAGCGGCCCCAATTTCCCCAACAACTTTTAATTTAGAAACAATTAGTGTTGTGGATAATGATTTAGAAAAGACTTTAGCAAAATTAAAAGTTGATGAATTAGAAACCCTTGGTGAAAATTTTGCTTTACCAAAGGCCAAAAAAGCAGAAATGATTAGTGAATTAAGTAAACATTTAGCAATTATTGATAACAAGATTGTAAAAAAATAACCGACAAAGCAAATTGTATTAACTGGTTAGTTTCAATACAAGCACCCTTAAATTTGAAAGGAGAATCAGTATGACAGTTACTGCACAATTAGTAAAAGAATTAAGAGATCGAACAGGAGCCGGAATGCTAGATTGTAAAAAAGCATTAGAAGCTACTGAAGGTAATATCGAAGAAGCTATTACATGGTTACGTGAGAAAGGAATTACCAAAGCAGCGAAAAAATATGATCGGATTGCTGCTGAAGGATTAGTTGGTTTAATAACCAAAGGAGATAAAACAGTTATTTTTGAAGTTAATTCAGAAACTGATTTTGTTGCCAAAAATAAACAATTTTTAGATTTAATGGCTACTGTAGGGGAAGCATTAATTACACATGAACCAAAAACGGTTGAAGAAGCATTAAAAATAGTTGTTGATGGCGAACCATTAGAAACAGTTATTGTGCATGCTATTGCCACAATTGGCGAAAAGATTACGCTTAGTCGATTTAAAAAACGGCATTTAAAAGCCGATCAATCAATGGGCGTTTATTTACATTCAAATAATCGCAATGCAACGGTGTTAATTTTTAATGGAAAAATTGATGAAACAATTGGTAAACAATTGGCAATGCATGTTTCGGCAATGCGACCACAATTTATTTCTCGCGATGATATTTCTGCTGATTTTTTAAATAGTGAAAAAGCAATTTTAACCGCTGAGGCGAAAAATGATCCCAAAAATGCGGGGAAACCAGATAATATTTTAGAAAAAATGGTCGAAGGACGGTTAAACAAACAATTAGCTGAAATATCGTTTTTAGACCAAGTTTTTGTTGTTAATCCTGATCAAAAAATTGGGGATGTTATCAAAACAAATAATGTTACTGTTGTTGATATGATCCGATATGAAGTTGGCGAAGGGATTGAAAAAGCAGAAATTGATTTTGCTTCTGAAGTAATGGCCCAAGTTCGTAAGTAAGAATGATAATGATGGAAAGGAGGGCATAATAATGGATAATGCTGAAAGAGGGATAATAATTGCCCTTTCAATGGCAAC
Source organism: Spiroplasma endosymbiont of Polydrusus cervinus (assembly GCF_964019755.1). NCBI lineage: Bacteria > Bacillati > Mycoplasmatota > Mollicutes > Entomoplasmatales > Spiroplasmataceae > Spiroplasma > Spiroplasma endosymbiont of Polydrusus cervinus. The sequence continues at coordinate 810,823 of NZ_OZ026469.1, read as the reverse complement.
CTTTTTATTTGCTGCTGTTGGTTTATCAATTATTGGTTATTTAATTAGCTTTACAAAACGAGAATTTAAAGTTCGCTTTATTAATAAAAAGATTTTAATTATTTTATTTCCTATTTTAGGGGCTAATTTACCAGTTGTTATTATTGGTTTTTTTTTACAATTTGGAATTAAGGTATCATCAGATGTACCGTTAATTATCGTGATTGTGCTTGCTTTTGCTTTAACTGTTGGAGTTGGAATTTATATTTTCTTATTCTTACAATTAATTGCAATTGGAATTGACAAAAAAGAAATTACCTTTTTAGGAGAACGAATTTTAATTCGTAAAATTACTCGTGTTGAACGCAATGATAAAACAAATCAATTAGTAATTTATTATACCGAAGGAAGCCGTAGTAAGAAAAAAACTCGTTTTTCATTGGCAAGTCAAGCAGGGCAATTTATGGTTAATAATGTTGATTTATTAAATCAAGAAATTATGATGTTTGTTCCAAATCAACCGGATCCAACAGTAGAAACTGTTGATCGAACAGCACCAGAAGCAGTTGAAAAAAATGCACCAGAAAAAAAAGATTAAGCAATTTCGTTTGGAAAATATTTTTTTTGAGAAATATTTATTGTTTTTTGGAAAGAAATATTGTACACTTGTTTCTATAAGAGAAAGAAAATTTCAAAATATAAATTATATAAAAGTAGGATTAGAAGCAAATAATTATTAATGTTATTTTTCTCTTATATATTTAATGTAATTTTTAATTACATTTGCTTTATCAAAACACTACTTATCAGAAAGGAAATATAAGAAATGAAGAAACTTTTAGCATTCTTAGGAGCTTTTGGAATGTCAGCATTTGCGACAACACCTTTAGTAGCATGTAAAAAAACTGAAAGTAACAACTTATCAAGAGTTAAAACAATTGCAGCACCTGCGAGTGTAACAGCATCAAATGAAGAGCAAGTTACAGTTGAAAAAGTTAAAGCAGCATTAAAGGACAATGTTTTAAAAGCTGTTCAAGGTGTTGTTAAAACTACAACAAGTACTGATTTTGATTTTGATGTTTACAAAGATAGCAATGGGACAAAATATGAACCAGTTAACTTAAAAACTGCAGCACAACCTGTTTTTGTTCAAATTACTTCAGCTAAAGATAAAACAGTTGTAATTGGTAAATCAGGATACATTAAAGTAACTTTACCAAAAGCTGGCACAGTAACAAAAGCAAACATTAGAGATGTAATAGTCGCTGCGCAAGAAGTAAAAATTAAAGTTGAAACACCCACTAGTGTTACAAAAAGAAAATTAGAAGCAGTTAATATTGATACAGGACTTGCAAATGCAGTTTTAAATGCATTGCGAGAAAAAGTTGCCGGTGTAACTGCTGACGAATATACAATTACTAATGATGGTACCGAAGGCAACTATACAGCAGCAAAAGACGTTAATGTAACTGTTGAAGCAAAAGAAAGTTCAGTAAACATTACTGGCAAATTTACCTTTACAGCAAAAGTAACAGCTGAAATTAAGTAATAAAAAATAGTTAAAGATTATTATTTCTTATTTATGCCAGATTTAAATTAAAATAAAAAAAACACTTATTAGTGTTTTTTTTATTTTTATTTTTTTTCGGGCAAAAAAAATCTTTATAATCTTAGAATATCAACTAAAATTAATATAAACAAGATGAAACAAAACAAAAGAGAAGGAGAAAAAGCATGCTTAAAAAAATTGGAATTTTAACATCTGGTGGTGATTCACAAGGAATGAATGCAGCGATTGCTGGCGTTATTAAAACAGCTCATGCCAAAGGATTAGAGACATATATTATTCGTGATGGTTATTTAGGTTTAATTAATAATTGAATGGAAGTTGTTGATAATAACTTTGCGGATAGTATTATGCGCTTAGGCGGGACAGTAATTGGGAGCGTACGTTTACCTGAATTTAAAGAACCAAAGGTTCGTGAAAAAGCAGTTGCTAATTTGAAAAAGCAAGGAATTGAAGTATTAGTTGTTATTGGTGGGGATGGTAGTTATAAAGGAGCTCAACGGTTAACTGAAATGGGAATTAATTGTGTTGCTTTACCAGGAACAATTGATAATGATATTACTTCATCGGATTATACAATTGGTTTTGATACAGCCATTAATATTGTTTTGGAAGCCATTGATCGTTTACGTGATACAATTCAGTCACATAACCGTTGTGCAATTGTCGAAGTTATGGGTCATGCTTGTGGTGATATTGCTTTATATGCGGGTATTGCTGGAGGAGCAGATATTATTTCAATTAATGAAGCTGCTTTATCGGAAGCAGAAATTGCGGAGCGCGTGGCGGCTTTACATCAAGCCCAAAAACGAAGTGTCATTGTTGTTGTTAGCGAAATGATTTATCCTGATGTCGACAAATTAGCAAAATTAGTCGAAAGTAAAAGTGGCTATGTGACGCGTGCGACAATCTTAGGGCACATCCAACGCGGTGGCAATCCAACGGCAATGGAACGTTATCGTGCTTTTCAAATGGCCCAATTTGCTGTTGAACAAATTATTTCCGGGAATGGTGGTTTAGCAATTGGTAACCAAGGTGATCAAATTGTAGCGCGACCAATTATGGAAGCGTTAAGTATTTCACGGACATCACGGAAAGAAATTTTAGCTAAATTTGATGAATTAAATCAGAATATTTATCAAAAATCATAATTTTGCGATAAAATAAGGTTGTAAGATATTTTTAGAAGGAGATTGTCAAAAGAATGGATAACTTTAATATTAATGAAAAAATGAAGAGAACGAAAATTATTACAACGATTGGGCCAAGTACGCATTCAGCGGGGGCCATTGAAGAATTGTTTAAAGCGGGAATGACAACAATTCGATTAAATTTTTCGCATGGAGATCATGCTGAGCAAGGAGCACGAATTGTATGAGCCCGCGAAGTTAGTGCTAAAATTGGAAAACCAATTTCAGTTTTATTAGATACGAAGGGACCAGAAATTCGTGTTGGGAAAATGAAAGATGGGAAACAAGAAATTATCGCTGGGGCAACAGTTACAATTTATTCATTACCAGCAGAATATCAAAACCGTCAAGGAACAGGAACAGAAATGACTGTTTCATATGATATGTCACAAGATTTAAAAGCGGGTGATGTTGTGTTAGTTGATGATGGGAAGTTACAATTAAATGTTACGGTAATTAAACCTGGCATTATTGAAACAAAAGCTTTTAACCATCACATTGTTAAAACAAATAAACGGATTAATTTACCAGGAGTTGATTTTACATTACCATTTTTAGCGGAAAAAGATGTTGAGGATATTAAATTTGGGGTTGAACAAGGGATCGATTATATTGCTGCATCATTTGTTAATACTGTGGATAATATTAAACAAATTCGCAAATTATTAAAAGAATGTAAAGCGGAACATGTTCAAATTATTGCTAAAATTGAATCACAAATTGGAATTAATAATATTGATGAAATTATTGCCGCAGCAGATGGAATTATGGTTGCGCGTGGTGATTTAGGATTAGAAATCCCATATTATGATGTCCCATATTGAGAAAAAATTATTATTCGTAAATGTCGCGAAGCAGGGAAAATTGTTATTGTCGCAACGCAAATGTTAGAAACAATGACTGAAAATCCATCACCAACAAGAGCAGAAGTAACTGATGTTTACTTTGCATCAGAATTAGGTTCTGATGCAACAATGTTATCGGGAGAATCAGCTAATGGAGACTATCCGTTTATTACGGTGCAAACGATGGCAATGATTAATAAACGAGCTGAACATGAATTTTATTCAAAATTATACTACGAAAAACAATTAGAAGATGCTATGAATTCAACAACGGGACCCCGTGCTGATATTGCCAAAAAATTAGCAAATAAATGTAAAGATGGGAAATATGAATATGCCGTGGTTGTTTCAAACACTGGGGAATTATTAAAAACAATTTCAAAATTCCGACCAAATGTAATTATTTTAGGAGTTAGTCTGTTGCCAGAATTATATACGGCATTTGGATCATGACATTCAATTTTTATGAATAAAGTTGAAAATTATGAGGAATTTAAAACTGACGAAAAAGAAATTTGTGAAATTGCTAAAAAATGAGGAGCAAAAATTGGTTCAACAATCTTATTTGCTCGCAACGAAGAAATTAAAGAAATTACAATTAAATAATAAATAATTAAACTAGTTACCCAAGGTTTAATCTCTTCTCTTTTCGCAGCAAGTTAAGAATGATGAAAGCTTAATAAAAGAGCGATTAGATTACTAGTAACAACTAAGTTTACGCTTAAGCATTTTTCATTATTAAGTGTGAAAGATAAATTAGGTTAAAACCTAATTTAATTAGGATGGTACCGCGTAGAACTCGTTCCTATTATTATTTTGATAATATTGGGAACGAGTTTTTACTTTTAAGAAAGGAAGATCACAAATGATTAAAATTACATTATCTAATGGTCAAGTTCGTGAATTTAAAACTGCCCAAACAATTCAGGCGATTGTAACTAGCATTGCCCCAAGCTTAGGGAAGGTTGCCCTTGGTGGTGTTTTTGCCGGGCAAGTGCAAGGGTTAGATTATTTAGTCACAACAGACGGGACATTAGAAATTATTACTAACAAATCACCATTAGCCTTATCAATCATTCATTATACAACAGCTTTAGTCGCGGCGAAAGCAATTACTAATTTATATCTATCCGCCAAAATTGCTAAAATTGCGGTGCAAGATGATGCCTTTTTTGTGGATTTTGATGTTGAGCCACATTTGAAAGAAACCGACCTTGCCGTTGTCGAACAAGAAATTATAAAATTAATTAATAGTAATCTTGCTATTAAACCTGTTTTAGGGCCCTTAGCGATAGTAAAAAAATGATATAAGGATAATCCATATTTATTAGCCATTAGTGCGGAACAAGGCCCCGAACAAGCGGGATATTGCCTTAATAATACCTTATATTTACCAAATACTTATCCAGTTGCCCCTTTAAAACAAATTAAAGTCTTAAAACTGTGAAGTTTAGCTGGCGCATACTGACAAGACAATGTGAAAAATAAAATGTTGCAACGGTTAACTGGTAGTTCTTATTTTTCACAAGAATTATTTGAACAAGTATTATTAGCTTATGAAGAACGCAAAGACCGTGATCATCGTAAAATTGGTAAAGATTTAGAAATCTTTACCTTTGATAAACTTGTTGGGCCAGGGTTACCAATTTGATTACCAAATGGAATGGCCTTAAAAAAAGTCTTGCAAGAATATATTCGCGATAAAGAATGAGAATATGATTTTATTGAAGTTGATACACCCGTAATTGGAACTAGTGAAATGTATAAAATTTCAGGGCATTGAGATCATTATCAAGAAAATATGTTTACCCCAATGGCCCAAGATAATGAAATTAGCGTTTTACGCCCAATGGCTTGTCCGCATCATATTGCTGTTTACAATTATAAACAACGAAGTTATCGTGAGTTACCCTTGCGGATTGCTGAGCATGCAATTTTACATCGCTATGAAACATCAGGTAGTTTAACTGGTTTAGAACGAGTACGAATGATGCAATTAACTGATTCGCATATCTTTTTACGCCATGATCAGTTAAAAGAAGAATTTAAACGTTGTTTTAAGTTAATTAATGAAGTTTTAACTGATTTAAAAATTACGGTGGATTACTATTCATTATCACTTCGTGATTCGGCAAATAAGGAAAAATATTATTATGATGATAATGAAATGTGAAATCATGCTGAACAAATGTTACAAGAAGCGTTAGATGATTTAAAAATTAAATATGTGCCAATGATTGGGGAAGCTGCTTTCTATGGTCCAAAGTTAGATATTCAAATTAAAACAGTATTAAACCATGAAATTACGGTATCAACATTACAATTTGATTTTCTCTTACCAAAAAAATTTAATTTAAGTTATATTGAAGTAACAGGGGTCAAAGCAAGACCAGTGATGCTTCACCGTGGCTTAATTGGAACTTATGAACGATTTATTGCCATTTTATTAGAGCAAACAAAAGGGGTTTTACCATTTTGATTAGCCCCAAAACAAATTGTCTTAATGCCAGTTAATAATGAGCGTCATTTAGCTTATGTTAATAAATTGCAGCAACAATTTAAAAAGTTAAAACTACGAACAATGATTGATGATCGTGATGAGCGTTTAAGTTATAAAATTCGCGAAGCACAAGTTGCCAAAATCCCATATCAAATTGTTATTGGTGATCAAGAAAATGATAAAAAAATGATTACTTACCGAGTTTATGGTCAAGAAGAACAAATTACAACTAGTTTTGATCAATTTATTATTTTAATTAATGACCAAATTGTGAATAAAGTGTAAATTGTAAATACCAAATCATAAAAAGTTAGGTCGCATAAAAAATATTGGGGTTTTGGAAAAAATCGGAAATTGAATAAAAATAATAATTAAACCATTTTAGTAAATGGTTTTTTTTATTTGTAAAACCAAAATTATTAATTGATTCAGAGAAAGGACAACTCCTTAAATTCTTAAAATAGAAACTTTTTGGTTGGATAAATTATTTTGGGGTTTTAATTAATATCACATAATATTTGATAAAATAGTTAAATTATTATTATATTAATTTATATCAATATTTTTATAATCCAATCTTTTTTATACGGCCAAATTAATTCGATACAATCCGTTATTTTCACTGTTATTTTCTTCTTGTTCTGTTTTCTCTTCTTTATATGAATCGGTATAATGACAATTTGGATAGTTAGTACAAGATTTAAAGCACTGACGTCTTTTATTAAATTTTAAAATAATCTCCCCAACCCCACATTCAGGACAAGGTCCAAACTTAGGTCCAGTTTGATGAATATAACGACATTTTGGAAATCCTGAGCAAGCAATAAATTTCCCATATTTTCCATAACGATAAACTAAATCATTTCCATATTCAAGACATTCAATCCCACCTTTTTCAACGGGAATTTCTTCCATTAATTCCATTGCTGCTTTAATTGCTTTATTTTCTACAATAATATAACCACGATCTTTTAATGTTCGCATAATTGGCGTATAAGTTGATGGTCGTCCAACCCCTATTTCTTCTAACGTTTTAATTAATTTAGCTTCCGAATAACGACTTGGGGGTTTAATGAAATGTTGAATCCCAAATAATTCATTAAATGTAAATTGTAAATACCAAATCATAAAAAGTTAACTAAATTAATAGTTAACTTTTTATGATTTGGTATTTACAATTTACATATTTTATTTAGTAAAAAGGGAAGAAATGTATTAACAATTTTAATGAAAATGATTAAACAAATTGGTATTAATAAATTTAGTTGTATTTTAACCGATAGAGGAAAAGAATTTTATAGATGAAAAACAATAGAAAAACACTTTAAAATAATAGTTTATTTTTGTGATCTTGGTAAACTTTGCCAGAAAGCATTAGTAGAAAGAATAAATAGAGATATAAGGCGTTGATTTGGGTTAAAATGAGCCATTAATTAATATTCGTAGTAGATTAAAATCTATTTTAGATATATTAAATACCACAATTAGACCTTGCTTGGAAAATTTTACATCAAGACAATATTTTAAAAAAATTTTTTTAATTTACTATTTTTTGTGATTATTGTTTTTTTATTTTTAATTTGTTATAATTTTATTAACTTTTTATGATTTAGTTTTACAGTATACAAAAATAAAATATAAAATAAAAAGAAATATTGAAGCTCAATATTTCTTTTTATTTTTTTAACCGCTTAATTTGATTTAAAAAGGTTGAGGAAATTTCATTTAGGCCATAGTCAGCAATAAAAAAAATTGTCTCAAGATTTTGATTTAATTGTTTATTTGCAAAAGCTAGTTCCATTTCATATTTTAAATCATTATTATTCCGTAACCCCCGAATAATGTATTTAGCGCCTAATTGTTTGGCAAAATCACTAGTTAACATTTGATCATTAATTAAAATTTCCACATTTAAGTTAAGATTTTGGCAAGCAAGAGCAACTTGCTTAGCACGAATATTAATATCTGTTTGTTGTTGCTTTTCTAAGTTATTAGTAATAACAACATATAACTTAGAAAATAAAGCCCCTGCTTTTTTAATACTGTTAAGATGACCTTCATGGATTGGGTCAAAACTACCGGGAAAAATTGCTTTCAATCTTTTTTCACATCCTTTTAAATATTATTATTTTAACTTAAAAAGTGTATTACTATAATAGTAATATGATATTTTTCCGATTATTTGGATATTTTTTTAATAGTAATGTATAATAATTAAGATTACATTTTTTAGAGAGATTAGATTTATTAAGGAAAAAATGTATAAATTCATTTAAGAAATAAAATGTAAATAAGTGTAAATTGTAAATACTAAATCATAAAAAGTTAACTATTAATTTAGTTAACTTTTTAAGTTAATTATAGGAGGTTGAAATTATGCAAATAAAGCAATATTTAATTTTGCGGTCTTAGTGAAAAAGTATGGTAAAGATATTATTATTAATACTGTCAATAAGATTGCAAATGATATTGAAATTAAAAAGTAAAGAATAAATTATCCCGCGTAATTTACAATTTTCAATTAACTTTCAATTACTTCCAACTGGTGGTTGTTGTGGTTTGGGTTCTGGTTTATTACTCGCCGTTTTTACTATTATTTGGTTCTTCGCAACTAATTAATGATGTTGTACTTGTTGCTTTTAATCCGATTGCTCCTAAAATATTTAAAATGTTATAATTATTGCACATAAATTATAACATTTTAAATATTTTAGGAGGTAAAGTATGAAAATATGAAAGATTAGATTTTAATGAAAGAGTAAATTTGGAAAAATTAAAAGATAATGAATTATTTAAAAAGAAAAATGGAACAATTAATATTCGAAAAATTGCTAAGCAAATGAATAGAGATTATAGAACTATTTGGCAAGAGTTAAATATGTTTGATAATATTAATGATTATAATGCTGCAAAAGCACAAAAAATACATGATAAAAATAAAAAAATGTCGTAAATATTTAATGTTAAATTCACAAGAATTAAGTCAGTTTTCTAATGAATATAATAATTTTGGTCGTTCGCCACAAAATATTATTACTTCATATGAATTACAATATAATGTAAAATTTGGTGTATGTTTTAAAACAATGTATAAGTATATTAAATTAGGTTATTTTAATTTAAAAAAAGAAATGTTATATTTTAAAAATAAAAAAAGAAAAACAAAAAATGGGGAACAAAATGATAATCGTGGAAAATTACTTAATATTAGAGATTATAAGCAATTTTTAAATGATTATGGAAATGATTTAAGTTTTAGTGGAATTTGAGAAATGGATACTCTTGATTGTGGTAATTTTTATTTGTTAGTTTTAGTAAATCGTAAATCAAAAATACTTTTTTATCATATTTTATTTAGTAAAAAGGCAAGTGTTATATAGACTGCACCCTGTTTAGTAAGTATTAATAAATTTAGTTGTATTTTAACCGATAGAGGAAAAGAATTTTATAGATGAAAAACAATAGAAAAACACTTTAAAATAAGAGTTTATTTTTGTGATCTTGGTAAACTTTGCCAGAAAGCATTAGTAGAAAGAATAAATAGAGATATAAGGCGTTGATTTGGGTTAAAATGAGCCATTAATTAATATTCGTAGTAGATTAAAATCTATTTTAGATATATTAAATACCACAATTAGACCTTGCTTGGAAAATTTTACATCAAGACAATATTTTAAAAAAATTTTTTTAAATTAAATTAGTGTTTGTTAAGATTAGTAAAATTTATTTTTTGTTGTGTTTAATTTTATAATTTTAAAAATAAATATTAAAAACAATATTTTTAATTTAATATTTTTTGTGATTATTGTTTTTTATTTTTAATTTGTTATAATTTCATTAACTTTTTATGATTTAGTTTTACAGTATACAAAGTATTAATTAATAAAAAAGGAATAGAAAGTAGACGATTTTAATTATGGCAAAAATTAATTTTTTCGCTCTTGGTGGATTAGATGAGCGAGGTAAAAATTTATATTGTATTGAAGTAGAACAAGATATTTTTATTTTTGATGCAGGAACAAAAAACCCGGAACGAGGAATTTTAGGAATTGATGTAGTAATTCCAAATTTTGATTATTTAAAGGAGAACCGTGTTCGCATTAAGGGAGTTTTTATTACAAAACCTTCGGATGAATGTTCTGAAGCAATTACTTATATTTTAAAAGAATTAGCATTGCCAGTTTATGGAAGTGATTTAGCGTGTAATATTTTAAAATTCCATTTGCAACGCTTTAAAGTGCGAGGAAAAGAAGAGTGTTTTCATCTTATTAATGCAAAGGATATCCTTGATTTTGGGTCATGTAAAGTTGAAATTTTTTCAACAACAACAAATATGCCAAATAGTTTTGGGTTTGCCTTACATACGCCAGATGGGACAATTATTTATACTGGTGATTATATTTTTGATGCAAAAGCTGATCCTAACTTTGCAACTGATTTGCAACATTTAAACCAAATTATTGCCAAAAATAACGTGTTATTATTTTTATCAGAGGCTTCATCAGTTTCACGTCGGGATTATACAGCTCCAAACCATAAAATTAAAAATTATATTGAACGTGCCGTGAAAGAAACAGAGGGACGGATTATTTTAGCTTGTTTTGATCAAGATTTGCACAAAATTAGTGAATTATTTGATTTAGTACGGGAAAATAATATTTCCGTTGGAATTTATGGTCAAACATTATTAGAATCATTGAAAGTATTATCGGATAGTAAAAAACTAAACTTTAATGGGATTAATTTAAAAGGATTACAAGAAGCCGTTAAAGAAGAGAAATCATTAATTATTGTAACTGGAAGTGGTGAGCGATTATATAGTCGTTTAATTAAAATTGCGTCAGGAAATGATGATATTTTAGATATTAAAGAAAGTGACACAATTATTTTAGCAACACCACCAAATCCAGGCAGTGAATTAAACCATGCTAATGTTTTAGATGAATTAGCACGAACTGTTGCTAAAACCATTGCTTTATCAGACAAAAAAGTTTGGACAATGACAGCAAGTTATGAAGATGTTAAATTAATGAGTTCAATTATTAAACCAAAATATTTTGTTCCAGTAAAAGGGTTATATAAAGACTTTGTGCAAGCAAAAATGTCTGCAATTGAAGCTGGGATTAATCCAGAACATATTTTTATTGTTGATAATGGAGAAGGACTTGAATTTATTGATGGTGAATATAAGAAAACATCTAATAAGGTTAAAACTGCTGATTTATATGTTGATGGAATTGGTGTTGGTGATATTGGGGCCGTTGTTTTAAATGAACGTAAACAATTAGCAACTGATGGTGTTGTTATTATTGGTGTTTCAATTGATAGCAAAACAAAAGAGTTAGTTTCCTTGATTGATACGCAAATGCGAGGAGTAATCTATATTCAAGAAAATAATGATATTTTCCGTAAAATGCAAAAAGTTATCATTGATATTATTGAAAAACACTATAAAAAAGTTGCCGTTGTTGGGGAAATGTATGATGTTAATGAAGCTAAAAATGAAATTAGATCAACAATTAGTTCATTTGTTAAAACGGAAACTGGGAAAACACCAATTATTTTAGCAATTGTGAATGAAATTTAATTTTATGATATATTTATAGTAGATAAATATTTGAAACTTTTAAATGTATGGTAATATTTAAAGTAATTTCTAAATATTTAGAATTTTAGGAGGGCTGCATGCACTATGGAAAAGAATGATCAGTTGATAAATGATCAGAATGAGAAAACTGCAATCTTAAAAGTCAAAAAAAAGCAGCGTCGTAATGATTCCATCGGGTCAGTAATTGGGGCATTATTAGTGATGTTTTTTACTATTCTTGCAGTAGGGCGCATTACTTTAATTGGGCAATTTATTGACGATGTTTTATTTACTTTTGCTTTTGGTTGATTTAAGTATTTGATGTATTTAGTATGCTTAATCTTAGGAATTACGATTTTTATTGGCGTTCGTATTTGCTTAAAAGCCCGTGTCATTTGTATGGTCATAACTTTTATTATTTTATCGTGCTGATTAGTTAGCAGTGTGTTACTGATTTATCAATATGCTATTGGCCAAATGGCGTATTTTCATCTCGGTGTTTTTTTAAATGTTATGAATAACTATCTTGAACGTTGACAAGATGCTTCCATTTTTACTTCTAATCCAACCCATCTGATTATTTTTGTTGGCTTTAATGGCGCTTGAATTACTTTATACGCTGGTGGCGGAATGATTGGAAACTTTTTAGCCGGAATTGCTAGTTATACAACTATTTTTGGATCGTTAATTTTGTGTTTATCAGTTTTTCTATTATGAGGAAGTTGAGTAATAACAGGAACAGCGATTGGGATGTTTTTAGCAAAAAATGAACGACAACAACAAGGGATTTGTGTGTTACATTTGTCAGCGAATCGTCGTCAAAAACAAAATATCTACCAAGCTTATAATATTCCCGATGAAGAATTGTTTTTCGTGCGCCAAGTAATGCATACAACAGAATCCTCTGATATTACAATTCAAATGCCATCATATACCGCGTTACATGATCAACATTTAATTGATGATTTAATCGCGGATGATTTCGTTGGGAAGAAAAAAACAAAACAAAATTATGTTCGTTTTGATAATAAAACCCCCCCTGATCCAGGACCAATAGGGCACAAAGAACCTTTTAATGATTATCCACCCCTTCCTCCACAAGCACCGCAGCCTTCTCAACCGCCGCATTGCGTAAAAATGCAATTAATACCAGATCAATACATTCAGCCACGTAATCGTCGGAGCAATAATAATGCTTATCTTAATAAAAATATTGATGATTTACCAGTTTATGGGTCGCCGTATGGCAAAAATGTTAATATTTATGCTGCTCGTAATAAGTTAAATTCGGCAACTGATATTACACCTTTTGGGAAAATTAACCGTAATGATAATCCAGGTCCTTTAAAACAAATATCATTTTATGATGAACATTTTCCCACCGAAGAATATGATTCACCGCCATTAGAACAATATGAACCAATTGAACCTAATGCGGGAATTTATCATCGCCAGAGTAATCAAGAGGAGTATTACCCTAGTTATGAACCACTAGTAATGAATCAACAACATTTTGAAATGCCGTATCAACCACCGCACCGTGTTGCGAAGCCAAAATCAATTGAAGTTAATAAGAAATTTAGTCAGCCCGGGCCACGCCGTAGTTCTTTTAATAATCCACATTATAAATTACCTAATTTAGGTTTATTAAATCCGAAGGAAGATAATCGGCGAAATAATGAACGAAATAAACTTGCTGCGCAAAAGAAAGCCGTTAAACTTAATCAAGTTTTTCAAAAATTTAATATTGCTGCTAGTGTGCAAGGAATTAATATTGGTCCAACAATTACCAAGTTTGAAGTACAAATGCAACCAGGGGTAAAAGTTAATAAAATTATGAATTTAGAGAATGATCTAAAATATGCTTTAGCCACACAAAATGTGCGGATTGAAGCTCCAATTCAAGGGAAATCAGCCGTTGGAATTGAAATCGCTAATGAAATTAGTAATAAGGTAACTTTACGCGAAATTATGGAATGCTTACCATTAGAAAAACAAGAATGTAAATTATTAGTTGGAATTGGTAGCAGTGTCAATGGTGAAATTATTTTTGTTGAATTAGATAAAATGCCCCATTTATTAGTTGCTGGTTCAACTGGAAGTGGAAAGTCAGTTTGCATTAATACCATTTTATCGTCATTAATCTTAAGAACAAAACCATCAGAAGTGAAATTATTATTAATTGACCCAAAACAAGTTGAGTTAGCAGTTTATAATAATTTACCGCATTTATTAGCTTCTGTTATTACTGATACCAATTTAGCAAATTCAGCTTTAAAAAGAATCATTGCGGAAATGGAACGTCGTTATAGTATGCTATCTGAACACGGTGTTCGAAATATTGAAACATTTAATAAAAAAGTTTCAGAGAAAGATCGGTTACCATATGTTGTGGTAGTGATTTATGAATTAGCTGATTTAATGATGACAGCGGGGAAAGATATTGAAGACTCAATTATGCGAATTACCCAATTAGCAGCGCGTGCAGCTGGAATTCACATGGTGATTGCAACGCAACGACCATCAACGGATGTTATTACTGGGGTAATTAAAACAAATATTCCTTCGCGAATTTCCTTTTTGGTTACTTCAGCGATTGATTCACGGACAATTTTAGACCAAGGGGGCGCTGAAAAACTAATTGGTTATGGTGATATGTTATATGCACTAGCGGGACAAAATATTCCAACTCGGGCACAAGGGGCATTTATTTCCGCTGATGAAATTCAACGGTTAGTTAATTTCTGACGGGAGCAACAAGAACCTGATTATGATGAAGAGTTTTTAAATATTGAAATCAATAGTGATGGTGGTAGCAACAATGAAAGCGATAATATTGACAGTTTGTATCCAGAAGTGAAACGATTTGTTATTTTAAATCAGAAGGCTTCAACATCGTTGATTCAAAGAAAATTTTCAATTGGTTATAATCGAGCTAGTCGTTTAATTGATGCGTTAGAAGAAAACGGGATTATTGGTCCCCAAAATGGTGCAAAACTACGGGATGTTTATGTTCAAAATATTGATTTAGATGATAATCCGTATAGTGATGGGGGCTATTGATAAAGCTCAGATAATTTGGAAAAAACCAATTAATTATTTGTGTATTTATAATTTTTATATATAATTAAAGATAGATTGGAAAGATAAAATTTCAATTAATATTTTTTAAATATTAAGTATATAATTAAACTATTATGTAAAAACATTAAGGATGAGAAAAGATGGCAAAGAAAACTACTGTAAAGTTAAAAAAACTAAATGATATTTCATTAAAATTAACTGATGTTGAATTTCGCTACCGTGAAAATCACCCTAATGCGGTTGACGGAGTTAGTTTTGAAATTAAATGTGGGGAGTATGTTACAATCATTGGTCATAATGGGAGTGGAAAATCAACGATTAGTAAAATTATTATTGGGGTTTTACGACCACAAAAAGGGAAGATTGAAGTTTTTGGTAATGAAGTTCATTCATCAACAATTACTGGAATTCGTAAATTTTTAGGAATTGTCTTTCAAAATCCGGATAATCAGTTTATTGGGTCAACAGTTCGGGATGATATTGCTTTTGGTTTGGAAAATCGTCAAATTCCCCAAAAAGATATGCAAGCAATTATTGATAAAGCGGCCGCCAAAGTTGATATGAGTAATTTTCTTGACCATGAACCCTTAATGCTGTCGGGAGGACAAAAACAACGGGTAGCAATTGCTTCGGCATTAGCTTTAGCCCCAGATATTATTATTTTTGATGAAGCAACAAGTATGTTAGATCCAAAGGGACGCAAAGAAATTAAACAAATTATGGTTGATTTAAAAGAATCGCGGGAAAAAACAATTATTTCAATTACCCATGATATGGATGAAATTTTAAATGCTGATAAGGTCATTGTGATGAACAAAGGACAAATCGTCAAATGTGGTAAACCACATGAAATTTTATATGATGAAGAGTTTTTAAAATCAATTCATTTAGATGTTCCCTTTGTCTCACGTGTCGTTGATAGTTTACGAACAAATGGATTAGAAGTAAAAAATACACTAGATCTTAGAGAATTGGTGGATGAAATATGTCAAAAGTAAAAAATAAACCTAAAATTGAAGCGTTACAAAATGTTGATATTACTTTCACTGATGTCTCTTATGTTTATGCGCCCAAAACGCCATACGAATATGTCTCGTTACAAGACATTAATGTGGTTATTAAACCAGGGAAAATTACCGCTATCATTGGGTCAACGGGAAGTGGTAAATCAACATTAATTCAACATATTAATGGATTATTAATTCCCACAACAGGCGTTGTTGATGCGAATGGTTTTATTATTACCGCAAAGCAAAAACGGATTAAGAATATTAAACAATTACGAAAATCAATTGGACTAGTGTTTCAGTTTCCGGAATATCAATTATTTGAAGAAACAATTGAAAAAGATATTATGTTTGGTCCAGTTCATTTGGGTGAAAGTAAAGAAGTGGCTCGAGAAAACGCCAAAAAATATATAACAATGGTTGGCTTACCATTAAGTTATTTAGAACGCTCACCGTTTGACTTATCGGGAGGACAAAAGCGCCGCGTTGCTATTGCTGGGATTTTAGCAATGGAGGGTAATACTTTAATTTTAGATGAACCAACAGCGGGGCTAGATCCCGAGGGGGAAGAAGACTTTATTAATTTGTTTTCCCAAATTAATAAAGAACAAAATAAACGAATTATTTTAGTAACGCATAATATGGATCATGTCTTAGAAATTGCTGATGAGGTTATTGCCTTAAAAGAAGGCCGTGTTTTAAAAGTCGGAACGTCTTTTGAAATTTTCAAAGATAAAGATTTATTACAAACCCTTTTAATTGAACCACCGAAGATTTATAATTTAATTTATCAATTACAAGAAAAAGGGCTTGATTTAACGGATGTTAATATTCGAAATATTGATCAATTAGCAAAAGAAATTATTCACCATAAAAAACAAAAAAGAAAGGGATAAAAAGATGCGCTTATCATTTGGACGTTATATTGCTTATAATTCCCCAATTCATAGAATGGATCCACGGGTAAAATTATTTATGTTGTTATCATTAATGGTATCAATCTTTTTTTCAACTGGTTTTACTGGTTATGCTATTTTAGGGGTAACGATTTTTATTTTGTTCTTTTTAGCGAAATTACGACCAAGATTATTACGAGCATTGTTAAAACCAATTTTATTTATGTTTATTATTTTATTATTAATTAATTGTTTTTTAGTCACGGATGGTTTTATTGGTTGACATTGAGGGGGCAAAGCAGCGGCAACTGGCCCAGTTGCCGCTGGGGGGAAAAGTTGATTTGCTTTTTCCGAAAAAGCCTTTTTTAATGCCCTTTATATGGCGTGTCGGATTTATTTAATGATTTTAATTACGACAATTTTAACTGCTACAACCCGCCCATTGGATTTAACATTAGCCTTAGAAGATTTATTAAGTCCGTTAAAATTAGTGCGCTTCCCAGTTCATATTTTATCAACAATTATTTCAATTGCTTTACGTATGATCCCAACATTAATTGAAGAAGCAGGACGAATTATGAAGGCCCAAGCTTCACGAGGAGTTGATTTTAAGAATGGACACTTTAAAGACAAAATTAAATCAACAACAGCTTTGATTATTCCATTATTAGTATCAGCCTTTCAAAAAGCAGAAGATTTAGCTTATGCAATGGATGCTCGAGGATATGACCCCCAGGCGAAACGAACACGGTATCGTCATTATCGCATTCATTTTACGGATATCTTATTATTTATTTTTGGGGTTGGGATTGCCAGTGTTATTATTGCGCAATCAGTAACAATGGGTCAATATGAAACCTTTTATGAAGTTTGACATTGAGGACCAAGTGGTTGAACATTTGGCAAAATTTCAACAGGATTTTTACGTATTCGGATTCTTCATATTGATGAATTTGTTTTAGGATGATAATGTTATATTTATTATTAAGTATTGAATATGATGGTTATGATTATAGCGGTTGAGTTAAACAAAAAAATGCTCGAACAATTCAATTTGAATTAGAGAAAGCATTTTTTGGCATTTGTCAGCAAAAAATTTGAACCTTAGGAGCTAGTAAAACCGACGCAGGGGTTCATGCTTGTGATCAAAAGGTATTAGTGAAGCTACCGTTTCAACCACGTCATTTAGGTTTTTTTATTAAGATAGTTGGTAAAAGTTTACCACCAAATATTAATATTAAAAAATACCAAGTTGTTTCCGAGAATTTTAGTGTTCGGACAGCCAAAGTCAAAGAATATGTTTATACGATTAATGATCGAACATATGATCTTTTTAATCATCGTTATGAATTAAAAGTTGATCGTTTGCTAGATGTGAAAAAATTGCATAAAATTAGTCAAGTTTTTGTTGGGACTCATAATTTTTCTTTTTTTACCAGTGTTAAAGCGGACGAAAATATTGCAACGCAACGAACAATTAAAAAAATTTGAGTTAAACGAAATAGAGCCAAAAAAATAGAAATTCATTTTGTGGGACCAAGTTTTATTCGTTATCAAATTAGGATGTTAACACAAAATATTTTGGCATGTTATTGAGGACAAGTTAGTTTAATGGAATTAAAAATGGTTTTAAAACATCCACCAGCGGGGGGAACAACAAAATACTGTGCAAAACCATATGGTTTATGTTTAAAAAAATTAAATATTAAAAAAAGATTATCTGTAAATTGTAAATACTAAATCATAAAAAGTTAACTATTAGTTTAGTTAACTTTTTATGATTTAGTATTTACAATTTACAGATAATAATCATTATCAACAAATGGATAGTATTTTAGAACGAGAAATTTATGATAAATTAAAATTACATTTAAATGATAAAAAATATGATATTATTCCACAAGTAAAGCAATCCGATTTTTCAATTGACTTATGAATTAAAGATAAAACAACCAATAATTTTATTTTAGCAATTGAATGTGATGGTCCTACTTATCATTCAAAACCAGCAGACCGGACTTGTGATATTTGACGACAATCAATTTTAGAAAGTAATGGTTGAAAATTTGAATGAATATCGTCGTTGCAATGATGAAAACAGGATCAAAATAAAGCTATCAATAGATTTTTAGAACGATTAGAAACGTTAGATTCAATTTAATTAAAAATTAAACAGTAATTTAAATTAAATATTAATTTTAAAGTGTACTTCTTCCCTTTAAAAAATAAATATGATATTATATATTTTTTGTTTTTTTTATGATAAAATATATAGTATCAAGTAGAATTAGATAGAGAATCGGGCAAATGAGGTGCAAAAATGAATAATAATGGCTTTTATATCTTACCAAATGAAGAAGGATATTTAGTAAAGTCACATGATACTAATAGTGAAGTTGCACTTTTTAGAAGTCGTCGTGATGCAGAAGTATTCATCAGCACTTTAACATTATCGCCGATTCCGTCTTATCCAAATAGTTATTTAACAGGGGCTTCGGCACCTCAATATGCAACCAATCCGCAACAGATTATTACCCCGCATCCGACAACTAATGGTGCTTCACCACAAGTCTTTTTTATTCAACAACCAGCTCCAGCTCAGCAAGTAGTGCCAAAACCGTATCCATTTTATCCAATGATGCCACCATATCCATTTTATTCAATGATGCCACCATATCCATCAATGGGAAATGGAATGTGCCAAGGCGGGATGTATCCAGGGATGTATCCAAATTACTACGAACCACAAAATAATAATTGTGGTGGCGCTTGTCCTTGTGGCCATAATAATTCAAATTATCATGATCATTTTAATAACAATTTTCAATCAAATAGTGATTTGCATACCAAAAAAAATAATGACTTAAGAAAAGAACCAAGCATTTCACCAGAAGCAAATAATGGGTTTTTAGAACGTAGGGATGAAGAACAAATAAATCAGTTCCCAACGGAAGAATATAATTATGGGTCAGGTATGAACCAAAATCAAGGGAATGTACCTTTTGATGAACCAATGGTTGAACAACAATATAATAATAATTCAGTGGTGAGTTCAGAGGAACCGATAAGATCAAGTTATTCAAGTTATGAACAAGGAAATCAGGAACAACCACCAAATAATCAATCATATTATGAACAAGTTTTTGTTACAGATCCCGTTTTTCTTAATCAGCAAAAACAACAAACGGAGCAACCACAACAAGCGGCAAACTCAATTAATGTAGCTGATGATGATGAATTCTTTAATTTTGTTAATGATAATGATTTTAACCGTAATGCTAAAACTTCGAAAAAAGAAACCAAGCGGTTAATGAAAGAAGAATTAAAAGCAGCAAAAATGCAAGCAAAATTAGAGAAAAAAAATATTAAAAAAGAAAAACTCAGAGGAGCTCTTGATATTGAGGATTTAGACCCAATTGTGGAATAAAATATGTATATTGTAAAACTAAATCATAAAAAGTTAATAAAATTATAGCAAATTAAAAATAAATATTAAAAACAATATTTTTAATTTACTATTTTTTGTGATTATTGTTTTTTATTTTTAATTTGCTATAATTTTATTAACTTTTTATGATTTAGTTTTACAATATACATATTTCTTTTATAGATGGTGGACCCGAACGGGATCGAACCGTCGACCCCCTGCGTGCAAGGCAGGTGCTCTCCCAGCTGAGCTACGGGCCCAAAAATAGTATAAAAAATGGTCGGGCTAAATGGACTTGAACCATCGACCTCACCCTTATCAGGGGTGCGCTCTAACCAACTGAGCTATAGCCCGAAAACCTAAATAATTATAACATTAAATTTGTTCAAAAAACAACCATAAATTTAAAATCTTTGTATATTGTAAAACTAAATCATAAAAAGTTAATAAAATTATAGCAAATTAAAAATAAAAAACAATAATCACAAAGAATAGTAAATTAAAAATATTGTTTTTAATATTTATTTTTAAAATTATAAAATTAAACACAACAAAAAATAAATTTTACTAATCTTAACAAACACTAATTTAATTTAAAAAAATTTTTTTAAATTATTGTCTTGATGTAAAATTTTCCAAGCAAGGTATAATTGTGGTATTTAATATATCTAAAATAGATTTTAATCTACTACGAATATTAATTAATGGCTCATTTTGAGCCAATAAACGCCTTATATCTCTATTTATTCTTTCTACTAATGCTTTCTGGCGAGGTTTACCAGGATCACAAAAATAAACTCTTATTTTAAAATGTTTTTCTATTGATTTTCATCTATAAAATTCTTTTCCTCTATCGGTTAAAATACAACTAAATTTACTAATACCAATTTGTTTAATCATTTTCATTAAAATTGTTAATATAATACTTGCCTTTTTACTAAATAAAATATGATAAAAAAAGTATTTTTGATTTACGATTTACTAAAACTAACAAATAAAAATTACCACAATCAAGAGTATCCATTTCTCAAATTACACTAAAACTTAAATCATTTCCATAATCATTTAAAAATTGCTTATAATCTCTAATATTAATTAATTTTCCACGATTATCATTTTGTTCCCCATTTTTTGTTTTTCTTTTTTTATTTTTAAAATATAACATTTCTTTTTTTAAATTAAAATAACCTAATTTAATATATTTATACATTGTTTTAAAACATACACCAAATTTTACATTATATTGTAATTCATACGAAGTAATAATATTTTGTGGCGAACGACCAAAATTATTATATTCATTAGAAAAATGACTTAATTCTTGTGAATTTAACATTGAATATTTACGACATTGTTTTTTATTTTTATCATGTATTTTTTGTGCTTTTGCAGCATTATAATCATTAATATTATCAAACATATTTAACTCTTGTCAAATAGTTCTATAATCTCTATTCATTTGCTTAGCAATTTTTCGAATATTAATTGTTCCATTTTTCTTTTTAAATAATTCATTATCTTTTAATTTTTCCAAATTTACTCTTTCATTAAAATCTAATCTTTCATATTTTCATACTTTACCTCCTAAAATATTTAAAATGTTATAATTTATGTGCAATAATTATAACATTTTAAATATTTTAGGAGGTAATCGGATTAACAGCAACAAGTACAACATCATTAATTAGTTGCGAAAAACCAAATAATAGTGAAAACGGGGAGTAATAAACCAGAACCCAAACCACAACAACCACCAGTTGGAAGTAATTGAAAGTTAATTGAAGATTGTAAATTACGCGGGATAATTTATTCTTTACTTTTTAATTTTAATATCATTTGCAATTTTATTGACAATATTAATAACAATATCTTTACCATACTTTTTACTAACGACCGCAAAATTAAATATTGCTTTATTTGCATAATTTCAACCTCATATAAGTAACTTAAAAAAAGTTAACTATTAATTTAGTTAACTTTTTATGATTTGGTATTTACAATTTACACTAAATAAAATATGTAAATTGTAAATATTTTGCGAACTTTTTCCGTTATAATTTGTAGTAGGTGATTAGGATGAAAGTTATTTTAGTGAAAGATGTTAAAGGTAAAGGCAAAGTCAATGACATGATTGAAGTTTCTGATGGCTATGCTAAAAATTACTTAATTAAAGAGGGATTTGCCATTCCAACAACTCCGGCTAATTTGGCGAAGTTAAATGTCGTGTTATCGCAACAAGCAGCTCAAGCAGCAGCGACAAAAGCAACTTTAGAGGAATTAAAAACTGCCTTAGAACAATTAACATTAAATTTTAAATTAAAAGTACATGATAACAAAATATTTGGAAGCGTTTCTTTAACAGTAATTGAAGATCGTTTAGCAAAAGAATTTAATTTAAAAGTTGATAAAAAGAAATTTATTGATAATAATAATTTGAGAAGTTTTGGTCTGCATTATTTAAAAATTAAATTAGCTCCAAATATTATCGCAAAATTAAAAGTAATGATTGAAAAAAAGGAGACTTAATTGATGGAAACTTTAAATAAAATAGAAATAAGTAAAACTGAGATAAATAAAATTAATGTTATTAATGATGCCGAAAAAAATGTTTTAGCAATTATTGCCCATTCAATTAATGCTGCTGAAGAAGTCTTTTCGATTTTAAACGAAGATGATTTTACTGTGATGAATTATAAAGTGATTTTTAAAACTTTACAAGAACAATTTTTAGCAAAGGATGCGATTAATGTTGCAACATTGAGTAATTATATGTTAAAAAATAATATTTTAAATAAAATTGGCGGAATTGAATTTTTAACGGATTTATTTCAGTCATATACAACGGATGCTAATTTATCAGAGTATTTAGATATTATTATTAAAAATACAACATCACGGCGTTTAAAAGCAGTTGTTAATAAGATTAACCGGTACATTGATGCTCATCAACCAATTGATGAAGTTGTTAGTCAGGCCGAAAAAGAAATTTTAGATGTTAAAAAAGAACGAAAAGGTAATTTATTTAAAACATCTTATGATGAAGTGGACAAAGTATTACACAAAATTGAATTATTGGAAAATTCTGGGGAAATGTTAACAGGAAGTCCAAGTGGTTTTCGTGATTTAGACCGGATGACTTCGGGATTTCAAAAAGGGGATTTTATTATTTTAGCAGCGCGACCATCAATGGGGAAAACTGCTTTAGCATTAAATTTTGCTGTTAAATCAGCTGCTGAATCAAAGAAAGCTGTTACAATTTTTTCTGTTGAAATGCCAGCGGAACAATTAATTCAAAGAATGTTAGGGAGTTATTCAACGGTAGATTCGGTTAAAGTTCGAACAGGAAAAGGTTTACAAAGTCGGGATTGGGAAAATATTACCAAGGCGGCAGATTTTTTAAAACAGACAAAGTTATTTATTGATGATACACCTGGTTTAAAAGTTATTGAGTTGCAATCAAAATTACGAAAATTATGCCGGGAAAATGAAGTTGGCTTAGTTGTGATTGATTACTTACAATTATTAAGTACCGGAACGCATTTTGGTGATTCACGGCAACAAGAAGTTTCCACAATTTCACGGCAACTTAAAGCTTTAGCACGTGAGTTAGAAGTACCAATTATTTGTTTATCACAATTATCACGGTTAGTTGAAAAACGAGAAGATAAAAGACCAATTATGTCTGATTTACGTGATTCAGGGGCAATTGAACAAGATGCCGATATTATTATGTTTTTATTTCGAGAAGAATATTATACTGTCCATGATTCAGATAAGTTAGAATTAGCAGGGCCAGAAACTGAAAAAGCACAATTAATTTTATCAAAGCATCGAAATGGACCAACTGGTAAGGTTGAATTATTATTTGTAAAAAAACATGGATCGTTTGCTGATTTTGGTTTGAAAAATACATAAATTTAAGATAATATATTATTCAGTGAAAAGAATAATTATTAAATTAGTGTTTTAGAAAAGAGTTTTATAATGCGTAAGTTACTATCAATTTTTACAGCATCAGTGTTATGTTTAACATCAGTTTCATCGCTTGTTGCATGTAGTAAAACCCCAGAAGGGAGTCCAGTTTCTGTTTTTATATATAATGGGAATCAAAAATTTAGTCATGCTCCAACAGCAACTAATAAATCAACAAATGGAATAGACGATGCCACTAAGTCAGGAAAAGATGAAACTGATGCTCCTTTTGAGTATAGTTTACAAGGAGGCCGAATGGGCTTAGTTAATAATGTCCTTAATCCTTTTTTACATGGAATAAATTTAACAAAAGATAATAGTGTAACAACTGGGAAAGGGACAAAATGAAGTGATGAACAAGTTGCCACTGGGTTACAAGGGCAAAAAGATAACTTAATTGCCAAGGCGAAAAGTGATACGGCAGATCCTCTTGATAGTAGTAAGAAAATTAATCAAAAAAAAATATGAGAAGCTTTTTATAATGATTATTCAACTAGTTATGATTCAACTTATGTGCAAGTAGCCTTACTTGCCAATGAAAATCAAGCAATTCAGGATTCAACAAATAAAAATTTAGTGACAACAACTGGAAATCCAGAAAAAACAAATGAAAAAGATTGAGTTAAAGAGCATACTTGACCTACTATTAGTAAAAAAGGTTTTTTTACTCCACCATCATTAAAAACATTTTCACCAGTAGCATCAATTATTAAATGATTAAATAATCCTAAAAATGGATATAATGAAGGTTATGACAAAATTGAACAAAATCGTGGTTATCAATCAACCCGTTATGTTGCAATTGTTATTCCAAATGTTGCAATTCGTTTAGAATTCCAAGGGGAACATCATCGGTTTACCTTTACTGCAACGATTGATAAATTAGTCGTTTATGCTAATTACTTAGTTTATCTTAATCCAAATAGTAAGAATGATGAAGCAACTTATGGTCATCAATGATTCTTCCTTAGTTATGATTTCTATGACTTTGATGATTTAAAGGATGATTATTATCACCGTTATAATTTAAGTGATATTCCAAATGATGTTAAAATTAATCCCGATATTCAAGTAGCCTTAGGATTTGTTAAAAAAGGGGATGAAAAAGGAACCTTAACAGCAGATGAAGATAAAGAGGTTGGTAAAAATGGCCAATTTCTAACGCAAACATCAGATTATACTTTCCCAGCTTTAAAATGAAAAATTAATGTTGATTCGATTACTAATCAATATAAATAAGACTGTAAATTGTAAATACCAAATCACAAAAAGCTAACTATTAATTTAGTTAGCTTTTTGTGATTTGGTATTTACAATTTACACAAAAAAAGACTTGCATTATTAACTATTATCCAATAAAATAAATGAGCATGTATATTTTGTGGGAACATCTTTTTTGGTTTATCTTTGATACACTGATAAGGGTTGTAAATGTTTACACAAAAAATATGAACAAATTAGGAGGAAAAGTAATGGCTCAAACTAAAATGAGAATTAAATTAAAAGGTTTTGATCACCGTGTGGTTGATCAATCAATTAAAAAAATCATTGAAGCAGCTCAAGCCGCAGGAATACAGGTAAAGGGACCAATCCCTTTACCAACTGAACGTAATATTATCACTATTTTACGAGCAACTCATAAATACAAAGATTCAAGAGAACAATTTGAAATGAGAACGCATAAAAGAATTATTGATATTATTAATCCTGATGGTCCAAAGGTAATTGATACTCTAAAAAGGGTTCAACTACCAAGTGGTGTGGAAATTGAAATGAAATAAATAACCATTCTTAAATTTAATTTAGAGACAAAATATATATGACGTATTTTCAAGGAGGAAAGAAATGAAAGGAATCTTAGGACGCAAAATTGGTATGACACAAATTTTTGCTACCGACGGTAGATTAATACCAGTTACAGTAGTTGAAGTACAACCTAATGTTGTTTTGCAAATGTTAACAAAAGAAAAAAATGGTTACCAAGCACTTCAATTAGCTGTCGAAGATAAAAGAGTTAACTTGGTTTCAAAACCAGACCAAGGGCAATTTAAAAAAGCGAACACAACACCTAAGCGCTTCGTTAAAGAAATCAGAAATATGGATGGTTATAATTCTGGCGATATTATTAAAGTTGATATCTTTACTGCTGGGGAATTCGTTGATGTTACAGGAACTTCAAAAGGGAAAGGATTTACCGGTTCGATTAAAAGACATAACTATTCACGGGGACCCATGGGCCATGGGTCAGGTTACCACCGTGGGGTTGGATCAATGGGGCCAATTGCACCAAATCGAATTTTAAAATCTAAAAAAATGCCTGGACATATGGGAACCGAAAAAGTAACAATTCAAAATTTAGAAGTTATTGCAATTGATACTGAAAAAAATGCTTTATTAGTAAAAGGCTCAATTCCAGGTCCGAAAAAACAATTTGTAGTTATTAAAGAAACAATTAAAGGTTTAACACCTAATGCACCAATAGAACTAATTAAAAGAACTGTTGACGCAAAAAAATCAGAACCCACAATAAAAGAAGAAAAACCAGTTGAAGGAGTTGTTGATTCAAGCGTTGAAACAACACCAGCAGCAGTCACTGATGCACCAGTATCAAAGATAGAATAGTTTTGTAGAAAGGAATTTTAAATAAAATGAAATTACAAGTACTTGATGCGAAGGGAACTAGCGTTAAAGAAATTAGTGTAAATGATGCCATTTGAGGGATTGCTCCACATCAACAAGCAATGTTTGATGCTGTGGTTGCGCAACAAGCCGCAATGCGTCAAGGCACACACAAAACTAAGACAAGAACAGAAGTATCTGGTGGGGGAAGAAAACCTTGAAGACAAAAAGGAACTGGTCGTGCTCGCCAAGGTTCAATTAGAGCACCGCAATGAAAAGGCGGAGGGATTGTTTTTGGTCCAACTCCGGAAAAAAAATACTTAAAACATGTTAATAAAAAAGTAAGAAAATTGGCAATTAAATCAGCATTATCATTGAAAGTTCAAGATAAAAATATGATGGTAATTAACCAATTTGGAATTAACAAGCCTTCAACAAAAGCAATGGTTGAAGTCTTAAATAATTTAAAAGTTAATAATGAAAAATTATTAATTATTACGATTGAAGGTGATGAAATTAACTTTAAATCATCACGTAATATTGAGAAAGTAAATATAATTACATCAACTGGAATTAATATTTATGATTTATTAAATGCAAACAAATTATTAGTAACAGAAGAAGCAATAAAAGCAATTGAGGAGGTGTACGCATAATGCATATTACAAATATTATTAAAAAACCAATTTTGTCAGAAAAAACATATCGTAATATGGCTAATGGTGTATATACTTTTGAAGTTGCGCAAACAGCGAACAAAGTTCAAATTAAAAAATCTTTTGAAAAAATATTTGAAGTAAAAGTTAAAAAAGTTAATGTTATTAATTATGACCCAAAAGAAAAGAAAATGGGAAAATTTGTTGGAAAGACAACATATACAAAACGTGCAGTTATTAAATTAAAACCAGGAGAGAAATTAGATTTATTAGGAGAAGATAAATAATTCCAGGATACACTATCTGGGACTGTTTATTGGCGCAACAGGAGGATAAATAAAAATGCCAATTAAGAGTTTTAAACCAGTTACACCGAGTCGTCGTAATATGACGACATTAGATTTTTCCGTGCTAACAACTGACCGCCCGGAAAAATCATTAATTGAAACTCGGAAAAAACATGCTGGTCGTAATAACCAAGGGGTTATTACAATAAGACATAAAGGTGGCGGCCATAAAGTTAAATATCGTATTATTGACTTTAAACGTAATAAGGATGATATTATTGGAAAAATTGCAACCATTGAATATGATCCAAATCGTAACGCCTTTATTAGTTTAGTTAATTATGTTGATGGTGAAAAAAGATATATTTTAGCACCAAAAACAATTAAAGTTGGAATGCAAATTATTAGCAGTGATAAAGCTGATATTAAAGTTGGAAACTGTATGAAATTAAAAAACATTCCAGAAGGGACAGTTCTACATAATTTAGAATTACGCCCATGTAAAGGTGGCCAATTAGCGCGTTCAGCGGGGTCATCAGTGCAATTACTAGGGAAAGATGAAGATGGCAAATATGTCACAATTCGTTTAACATCTGGTGAAGTTCGTAAGATCTTAGCTGAATGTCGTGCCACAATTGGTGAAGTTGGAAACGAAGATTATGCCTTAGTAAATTGAGGAAAAGCTGGACGAAATCGTTGACGCGGAATTCGTCCAACTGTTCGGGGATCAGTTATGAACCCGAATGATCACCCACATGGAGGGGGAGAAGGTAAAACTCCAGTTGGACGAAAAGCGCCAATGACTCCATGAGGGAAAAAAGCATTAGGATTGAAAACTCGTAATAAGAAAAAAGCTTCAACTAAACTAATCGTTAGAAGACGTACTAAATAATCTTGCTAATTAGGGTCAAATCAGACAAATAATAGTTGAAAGTAAAAATTAAAATTAGAGAGATTATATATAGGAGGTAAAAAATGTCACGAAGTCTTAAAAAAGGGCCATTTGTTAATAAACATTTACAGAAAAAAGTTGAAGTATTAAATGCTACGAATAAAAAAGAAGTTGTTAAAACCTGATCAAGAAGAAGCGTTATCTATCCTGATTTTATTGGTCATACTTTTGCTGTCCACAATGGGAAAGAACATATTCCAGTTTATGTTACCGAAGATATGGTTGGTCATAAACTGGGAGAATTCTCACCAACAAGAAAATTTGGTGGGCATGGCGATGATAAGAAAAAGAAAAAATAATCAAATTCAGAAAGTGAGTATTATATAAATGGATGTAAGAAAATGGATGTAAGAGCAAACTTAAGAAGTATTCGAATATCGCCACGAAAAGTAAGATTAATAACCGATTTAATTCGGAATAAAAAAGTGGGAGATGCAATAGTTATTCTTAAGAACACAAACAAAAAATCATCAGTACCAGTACAGAAATTAGTTAAATCAGCAATAGCTAATGCTGTTAATAATAATGGTCTAGATGCTGATCGCTTATTTATTAAAGAAATCTTCGTTAACGAAGGACCAACATTAAAACGTTTCCGTCCGCGCGCACATGGACGAGCATATGAAATATTGAAGAGAACAAGTCACATCACCGTTACGGTTAGTGATGGACAATAATAAGAAAGGAAGATAACAAGAGATGGGTCAAAAAGTTAGTCCAACAGGATTACGAGTTGGAGTTATTAAAACATGAGATTCAAGATGATACGCCGAAAAGCAAGAATATGTTAAATGATTGCATCAAGATATCAATATTAGAAAAGCTCTAATGAAAGAATTAAAAGGAGCAAGTGTTTCTAAAATTGAAATTGAGCGCACAAAAAAAGAAATTGTTATCTTTATCAGAACTGCTTCTGTTGGTATTGTCTTAGGACAAGAAGGAAAAAAAATCGCTAAATTAGTAAAATTAGCACATGTTACAATTGGCGATCGTAAAATGGAAGTAAAAATTAATGTTGTTGAAATTAAAAACCCAGATACTGATGCCCAATTAGTCGCAAATATAATTGCGGAACAAATTGTTAATCGTGCATCATTTAGAAGTGTGCAAAAGCTAGCCATTAAAAAGGCAATGAAAGCTGGAGCACAAGGAATTAAAACTTCAGTATCAGGACGTTTAGGAGGGGTCGATATGGCGCGAACGGAGGGATATACCGAAGGAACAGTGCCATTGGCAACTTTACGTAGTGATATTGATTATGCATTAGTAGAAGCTTTAACAACCTATGGTCAAATCGGAGTTAAAGTTTGAATTTGTAAAGGAGAAATCTTGAGCAAAGAATTAGTATCCACTAGTGATGAAAAACCAAAGTTTGAAAGAAGAGATTTTAATCGTTCAAACAATAATCGTCGTGATCAAGGACCAAAATCACATCGTGCTGTTAAGGAGGCAAAATAATGTTATTACCAAAAAGAACAAAGTATCGTCGTCCGCATCGTATTAAGTACGAAGGAAAAGCAAAAGGAAATACGAAAGTAGATTTTGGAGAATTTGGATTAAAATCACTAGAGGGATTTTGAATTACCAACCGCCAAATTGAAGCGGCACGGATTGCTATGACTCGTTATATGAAACGCTGAGGGAACGTATGAATTAGAATTTTCCCCCATATGGCAAAAACAAAAAAACCATTAGAAGTACGGATGGGCTCAGGAAAAGGTTCACCTGAAGAATGAGTAGCAGTAGTTAAAATGGGAACAGTAATGTTTGAAGTAGCAGGAGTCTCGGAAGAAATTGCCCGTGAAGCATTACGATTAGCAATGCATAAATTACCAGTGAAATGTAAGATTGTTACAAAAGGAGAAGACTAAGATGAATGATTTAAATAAAAAATCAGTTGAAGAGTTGAAAAAACTTGAAGAAGAGTCACGAGCTGAATTATTTGCATTAAGATTTCAATCAGCAATGGGGAATTTAGAAAAACCCCATCGCATTGGAGAATTAAAGAAACAAATTGCTTGAATTTTAACAATCTTATCTACTCGTAAAAATGCTGGTGAAAATACTGAAATTAATGTCAAAATTAATTTAAGTGAAACATATGCGAAAATTGAAAAAGAATCACAAGCTTTTGCAAAACAACGCAAAGAAAAAATTGAACAAATGATGGTTGAACAACAAGCCGCTGACGGACAAATGCCAAATTTAATAGACTTATCATTAACTGACGCAATGGATATAACAGCGTCAGTGGCAGTCGACGAACCAAGTTTAACGACAGAGCAACCAGCTCCTGTGGTGGACAAGAAACCAGCAGCAGTTAAAACTGCTCCTGAGAAAAAAGTTGTTGTGGAGAAAAAACCAGAAACAGCAAAAGCAACGCCATCAGCGCCAAAAAAAATTATAGAATTTAAAAAAGCCGCTGATAAAGATGCCGCATTAAAAACTTTAATTAAAGAAAGTGATCCTGCTGAAAAATCAGCTGCTAAAAGTAAAAAAACACCAACAAGTGGGAAAGCAACTGTAACAGTTAAGTCAGTTACTTTTGCTAAAGCAGAAATTGAAGTACTCCATGGTGAAAAAAAAGCAGGGTCAACAAAGACTGTTAAAAAAGCAACCGAACTTAATGCAAAAGAAAAATTAGCAGCAATCAAAAGTTCAGTTGTTCGAATGGGTGACACTGCCAAAGGGCGTGGGTCAAATGTTAAAATTGATTTAGATTTAAAAACAAAAGATCCAAACGTCAAAGAATATACATACGGAGCAAATTGAAAAGAAAATCGTGATAAGATTTTAACCGCTGATAAAGCAACAAAAAAAACCGCTGACAAAACATCTAAGAAAGGTATAGGAAAAAAATAATGGAAAGAAATAGTCGTAAAGTCCTACAAGGACGTGTTATTTCAGACAAAACTGAAAAAACAATTACTGTTTTAGTTGAGACATACAAAAATCACCCGTTATATAAAAAACGTGTTAAATATTCAAAAAAATATTTAGCCCATGATGAACAAAACCAAGCACATATTGGAGATAAAGTAAGCATTATGGAAACGCGCCCTTTATCAAAAACTAAACACTTTCGTTTAATCGAAATTATCGAAAAAGCAATTGGTTAAGAAGAAGATAATAAAAAATGATTCAACAAGAATCAAGATTAAAAGTTGCTGATAACTCTGGTGCAAAAGAAGTGTTAGTAATTAAAAATTTGGGTGGTTCATGACGAAAGTTTACTAATATTGGGGATATTGTTGTATGTACAATTAAAAAAGCAATTCCTGGTGGAATTGTCAAAAAAGGACAAGTTGTTAAAGCGGTTATTGTTCGCACTAAACGCGGATTAAAACGAAACGATGGAACACAAATTAAATTTTCAGAAAATGCTGTAGTATTAATTAAAGATGATAAAAACCCACGAGGAACACGAATTTTTGGGCCAATTGCCCGTGAAATTAAGGATACTGGTTTTGCAAAAATTGCTTCCCTAGCACCAGAAGTATTATAGGAGGCTACGAGATGAATAAAGTTAAATTTAAAAAAGGTGACTTAGTAAAAGTCGTAGCTGGAAAACATAAGGGGACAGAAGGTCCAATCATTCGTGTCTTACGCGAAAAAAGTCGTGTGGTAATTGAAGGAATTACAAATGTTAAACATGTAAAACCTTCTCAAGATAATATTGAAGGAGGAATTCAACAAGTTCTGGCCTCAGTTCATATTTCAAATGTTGCATTAATTGATCCAAAAAACAAAAAAGAAATTACAAAAATCAGTTATCAAATTGCTGATAACGGAAAAAAAGTTCGAATTGCTCGGAAATCAAAAGCGCATTTAGCGTAAAGAAAGGAATAATGTTTAAATAATGACTGTTAATTTAGAAAAAAAATATAAAAATACCATTATTAAAGAATTATTCAAAGAGCAAGGTTTTCAATCAATTATGCAAGTTCCTGTCGTTCAAAAAATTGTTGTGAACATGGGAGCTGGTGATGCAACACAAAATAGTAAAGTAATCGAAGATATTACTAATGAATTAGCATTAATAACTGGATTACATCCAGTTATTACAAAAGCAAAAGGTTCAATTGCTTCTTTCAAATTACGTGAAGGAATGCCAATTGGCGCAAAAGTTACCTTACGTGGGAAAAAAATGTATCATTTTTTAGATAAACTAATTAACATTGCTTTGCCACGGGTAAGAGATTTCCGAGGACTTAATAATAACGCTTTTGATGGGCGTGGGAATTATACCTTAGGAATTAAAGAACAAATTATTTTCCCTGAAATTGACTATGATAAAGTTAAAAGAGTACGGGGAATGGATATTACAATTGTCACAAGTGCCACTAATGATGCCGATGCTCGCGCATTATTAGGTAAAATGGGAATGCCATTTAAAAAATAGGAGGAAAGATATGGCCAAAAAATCATTAAAAGTTAAACAACAATGCCATCCAAAATTCAAGGTAAGAGGTTATACTCGTTGTGGAAGATGTGGACGTTCTCATGCTGTGATACGTAAATTCGATTTATGTCGTGTATGCTTTAAAGAATTAGCATATAATGGACAAATTCCTGGGGTTAGAAAAGCTTCATGATAGAAAGAGAGACTAATTAATTATGATGATTGATACAATCGCTGATATGTTAACAAGAATTCGCAATGCCAATCAACGTTTACACAAAAGTGTAAAAATGCCGTCAAGTAAAATGAAAGTAAGAATTGCTGAGATTTTGAAAGAAGAAGGCTATGTCGAAGACTTTAAAGTATCAGGGGATATTAAAAAAGACTTAACGTTAACTTTAAAATATAAAGGAAAAACAAAAGTTATTTCAGGATTAAAACGAATCTCAAAACCAGGATTAAGAGTTTATGTAACCGTTGAAAAAGTACCTCAAGTTTTAAATGGGATGGGAATTGCAATTATTTCAACCAACCAAGGAATTATGACAGACAAAGCAGCAAAACAAGCTCACTTAGGTGGGGAAGTTATTGCTTATGTTTGATAGAATATTTAAAGGAGAGCAAGAAAATGTCTCGAATTGGTAATAGAGAGTTAAAAATTCCAGGTGGTGTTGAAGTAACAATTCAACCAAATAATGTTATTGTCAAAGGCACAAAAGGACAATTAGAGCAAACAATTCCAAGCGTTATTACAGTTAAAGCAGAAGAAGGCGTTGTGACAACAACCAGAGCAAATGATGTGAAACATAGTAAGCAATTACATGGCACAATCAATTCTTTAATTCAAGGAATGTTAGAAGGTGTCAACAAAGGTTTCAAAAAAGAATTAGAAATTAACGGAGTTGGATATCGGGCAGCATTGGTTGGCGATAAGCTAACGTTAAGTTTAGGATATTCACATCCAATTAAATATAAAATTCCAGCTGGAATTACCATTACTCTTCCAAAACCAATAC
The DNA here is from genome assembly GCF_964019755.1 of Spiroplasma endosymbiont of Polydrusus cervinus. Classification (NCBI taxonomy): domain Bacteria; kingdom Bacillati; phylum Mycoplasmatota; class Mollicutes; order Entomoplasmatales; family Spiroplasmataceae; genus Spiroplasma; species Spiroplasma endosymbiont of Polydrusus cervinus. The sequence goes on along the minus strand of NZ_OZ026469.1, from coordinate 776,837 downwards.
TAATTATTGTTGAAGGAATTTCAAAACAATTAGTTGGGCAAGTAGCAGCAAACATCAGAAATTATCGTAAACCAGAGCCTTATAAAGGTAAAGGAGTTAAATACAAAAACGAATACATTATCCGTAAAGAAGGAAAATCTGCTGGTAAATAGCAGAAGAAAGGAATCACAATAATGGCAAATTTAGAAAGTCAAAGTCGTAGTGCGAAACGAAAAAGAAGACATTTTCGTGTTCGTGCCAAAATTAATGGTACAACCGCAATTCCTCGTTTAAATGTGTTTAAATCGAATGGGCATTTCTACGCCCAATTAATTGATGATGTGAAGCAAAAAACAATTGTTGCGGCTTCAACATTAAAAATGGCCGGTTTAAAATCAACAAGCAATATCGCTGCAGCGGAAAAAGTTGGAGCTGAAATTGCGAAAAAAGCACTTGAAAAAAAAGTTACAACCGTAGTATTTGATCGTGGTGGATATTTATACCATGGAAAAGTAAAAGCATTTGCAGAAGCTGCCCGTGAAGCGGGATTGAAATTTTAAAAGGAGCAATAAGGAAATATGGCAGAAAATAAAACAGATTTAAAACAAAAGTCAGGAAGTCCAGCCGATAAACCACCGGTAAAAGGAAATTTTGCAGGCAATAATCCTCGCCAAGGAAATCAACGCTTTGAACGTAATAATGATCGTCGTGGTGATAATAATATGTTTGAAGAGAAAGTTGTCACAATTCGTCGTGTTACTAAAGTAACAAAGGGAGGACGTCACTTCCGTTTTGCGGCAGTTGTGGTAATTGGTGATAAAAAAGGTCGTGTTGGTTTTGGAACTGGGAAAGCAAACGAAGTTCCTGATGCAATTAAAAAGGCAATTAAAGAGGCAAAGAAACAGTTAGTTAAAGTGCCCCTAGTTGGAACAACTGTTCCCCATGAAGTTATTGGTCATTTTGGCGCTGGCAAAGTGCTAATTAAACCAGCACGCAAAGGGACAGGAGTTATTGCTGGTGGTCCAGCACGAGCTGTAATTGAATTAGCGGGATTAGCAGATGTTTATACAAAATCTTTAGGATCAAATACCCCAATTAATATGATTCGTGCAACGTTAGATGGTTTACGTAATTTACGAACAATTAACCAAATTGCAAAATTACGTGGTAAGTCACTAGAAGAGTTACAAGGATAAGAGGACAAAACAATGAAATTAAACGAGTTACAGTATAGCGATGGAGCGCGTCATAGCAAAAAACGCTTAGGACGAGGAACTTCATCAGGGTTAGGAAAAACATCGGGAAAAGGACATAAAGGACAAAATGCTCGTACTGGTGGCGGTGTTCGCCCCGGTTTTGAAGGGGGACAAACCCCTATCTTCCGTCGTTTACCAAAAGTTGGTTTTACTAACTTAATAACTAAAACATATGTCTTGTTAAACTTAAGTAATTTAGAAAAATTAGGCTTAAATGAAATTAACCATCAAACATTAGTTGCCAAAAAAGTGCTAAAAAACGAAAAACAATTAATTAAAATCTTAGGTAATGGTATAATATCTAAGAGTGTTAATATTAAAGTTAACAAAGTTTCACAAACTGCAAAAACAGCAATTGAAAAAGCTGGAGGAAAAGTGGAGGTAATATAGTGAAAACTAAAGCAAAAAAGAGAAAAGCATCTTGCCATAATAGCGAGGTTAATATTGTTAAATCATCAAATTTCTTTGTTAAAAATAAAGATTTGATTAAACGAATTTTTTTTACTTTATTGATTTTAGTCTTAATTCGTTTAGGAAGTTATTTAACAGTGCCAGGGATCAGAATTTCACCTGATTTTCAAGATTTATCAAACAATGATCAATTCTTTAGTTTGATTTCGATGTTAGGGGGAGGAACCCTTGGGAAGTTTTCAATTTTAGCTTTAGGAGTATCACCTTATATTACTGCTTCAATTATTGTACAGTTATTATCAACCGATGTACTTCCGCCCTTATCACGTTGAACCAAAAGTGGTGAACGTGGGCGCAAAAAATTAGATCGTTTAACAAAATGATTAACAATTCCGTTTGCAATTATGCAAGGTATTGCCACAATTTTTACAATGGCAAACCAAGGAATTATTTCACCAAAATGAGATTCATTGGACTTTGGAACAGGAAGCTCCATTTTTTATTACATTTTAATTCCAACAGCATTAATTGCTGGAACAATGTTAATGCTTTGATTAGCTGATCAAATGACAATTAGAGGAATTGGCAATGGGGTTTCATTAATTATTTTTGCTGGAATCGTAGCGCAATTACCAAATAATTTACAAACAACTTTTAAATTCTGAATTTCAGGACAAGAAGATATTAACTTATTATTTGATGGAATTTTAAAATTCTTAGTTTATGTGGTTATGTTCTTATTAGTTGTCTTATTTGTAGTAATGTTAAATGAATCAGAACGTAAATTACCAATTCAGCAAACAGGAAGTGGTTTAGCATCTGGGGATGAAGAGAGTCGTCCGTTCTTACCATTAAAAATTAATTCCGCTGGAGTTATTCCGGTAATTTTTGCCTCGGCGTTAATTTCAGCGCCAATTACAGTGGCGCAGATTATTGGAGTAAGTAATCCAAACAATGGTTTTGTCCAGTTTACAAATAATTATTTATCATTTGGGACATGACCAGGAATTATTATTTATGCTATTTTAACAATTTTATTTACATTCTTGTATTCACAAGTTCAAATGAATCCAGAAAAAATTGCTGAGAATTTCCAAAAATCTGGAACCTTTATTCCAAGGGTTCGACCCGGGAAAGAAACCGAAAAATACATTAAGGGGACAATTAACCGTTTAAGTATTTTAGGGTCAATCTTCTTAGCAGCAATCGCGATTTTACCATATGTTATTAGTAAATTAACGGCCTTACCAAGTGCGCTAGCAATTGGCGGAACAGGGTTAATTATTATGGTGTCAGTAGCTTTAGAGACAATGTGTCAAGTTAAAGGACGAATTACGCAACAAGCATTTATTGATAAAAAATTGCAACAATTATCAGATGATACGAATAATTCATATTTATGATAGAAAGCCAGAGGAAAATTGATGCGAAATTTTATTTTGTTAGGAGCTCCTGGGAGTGGGAAAGGAACCCAATCAGATCATTTGGTTAAAGCGTTTGGTTTTACCCACATTTCAACAGGAGATATTATTCGGGATAATATTCTGCAGAAAACCCCCTTGGGAATTTTGTGTCAGCAATATTCGGAACAAGGGAAATTAGTTCCTGATGACATTATGATTCAAATGGTTAAAAATCATTTACAAACAGTAACTGGGGATTTAATTTGAGATGGTTTTCCGCGGACAATTGTCCAGGCGGAAAAATTAGATCAATTATTACACAAGTTAAATAGTAAGGTTGATCATACTTTATATTTTGAAATTGATGAGACAAAATTAGTGGCGCGAATTACGGGCCGTTTAACTTGTCCGACTTGTGGACAAACATATCATAAAACGGCGGTGCCACCAAAAGTAGCTGGCGTTTGTGATGATGATCAAACCCCATTAGTTCAACGCAAAGATGATAGCGAAGAGAAAATTAAAATTCGATTAGCGGCCTATCATGCTGATACAGCACCGTTAATTGAATACTATTTACATCAACAAGTATTAACTGTTATTGATGCTGATATGGAGGGACCTGCTGTTTGAGACCAGATTATGGAAGTTTTAAAATAACGGAGATTGGAGGTAATAGATAAAATGGCCAAAACTGATTTAATTGAAGTACAAGGAGTAATTTTAGAAGTATTACCAAATACGAAGTTTAAGGTGCAATTAGAAAATGGTGTAACTATTTTAGCGCACGTTTCGGGTAAAATCCGGATGAATTACATTCGCATTTTACCCGGAGACACAATAGTTGTTGAAATGTCACCTTATGATTTAGAACGTGGGCGGATTATTTTTAGACATAAATAAAAACAATCTATTAATTAAGAAATAAAATAACAAAAAATGTTGGTAAAGGAGAATACACGATGAAAGTAAGATCATCAGTTAAAAAAAACTGCGACAAATGTCGTGTAATTAGAAGAAAAGGGCGTGTATTGATAATTTGTCTACAGCCAAAACATAAACAACGACAAGGTTAAGAAAGGGAGAAACAGAACATGGCACGTATTGGCGGAGTAGATATTCCAAATGATAAGCGCGTGGTAATTGCGTTGACATATATTTATGGAATTGGAAAGCCACAATCACAACGAATTTTAAAAGAAGCAAAAATATCAGAAGATATTCGTGTTAAAGATTTATCAGAAGATGAATTAACAACTATTAGGAATGAAATTGCCAAATTAAAAACCGAAGGAGACTTACGACGTGAAGTTGCCTTAAATATTAAACGATTAATGGAAATTGGTAGTTATCGTGGGATACGTCATCGTAAAAGTTTACCAGCACGCGGACAATCGTCAAAGCAAAATGCGCGAACAGTTAAGGGACCACGAAAAACAGTTGCTAATAAGAAAAAATAGTAGATAAGGAGAAGAATTATGGTTGTTAGAAAAAAAACGAATAAGAAAAAAGTTAAAAAGAATGTCCTAAAAGGGATTGCACATATTCATTCAACTTTTAATAATACCATTGTTACCTTATCTGATGAAGCAGGAAATGTTATTTCTTGATCATCAGCTGGGGCAATGGGCTTTAAAGGGAGCAAGAAATCAACTCCTTATGCTGCCCAAATGGTTGCTGAAGCAGCCGGTAAAGCAAGTCAAGAACATGGCATGAGTAGTGTTCAAGTTGAAGTAAAAGGACCAGGACCAGGCCGTGATGCTGCCGTGCGTAGTATTCAAGCAATTGGATTAGAAATAACTTCAATTAAAGATGTAACACCAATTCCTCATAATGGGGCGCGTTCGCCAAAAAGACCAAGAGGATAGGAGAAAGATTAGGCGATGAAACAATTTATTAGACCAGAATTTAAATTACAGGCAGAAGATAAAGCAAATAATTACGGAAAATTTTTAGTTGAACCGTTAGAACGAGGATTTGGTGTGACGTTAGGAAATGCGTTACGACGCACATTGTTATCAGCAACACCAGGAGCCGCTGTTTTTGCTATTCGAATTAAAGGTGCCTCGCATGAATTTACTGCTATTCCCGGTGTTATTGAGCATGTTACAAAAATAATTTTAAATATTAAAAACTTAGTATTAAAAATTAATCAAGATATTATTCCTGATGGTGAATCAGTAATTTTAAAAGTTGTTTCGACTAAAGAAGGCGAAATTTACGCTAAAGATTTAGTTGTGCCAACAGGGGTAGAAGTTATTAACGGTGATTTATTATTAGCAACTATTGCTAAGGGTGGGGAATTAGAATTAGAACTGCATGCACGTAATTCCCGCGGTTATAAATCATTTACGGATAATAAAAAAGAGAAAAAATATGCGGACTTAATTGTGATTGATTCAAATTATTGTCCAATTCAACGTGCTGCATATAATGTTGAACCAACTAAAGTTGGAAAAAACGCTGATTTAGAAAAATTAGAATTAGAAATTCAAACAGATAGTTCAATTACGCCGGTTAATGCCGTGGCAATGGCCGCAAAAGTTATTACTGAGCATTTAGAATTCTTTGTTAACTTAAACGAAGCAATTAAAGTAACACAAATTATTTCATCTGAAGCAGAGGTGGAAGAAGATGAATTAGATCGTAGTATTGATGAGTTAGAGTTTACGCAACGTTCACAAAATTGCTTAAAAAGAGAAAAAATTGACACCTTACGGGATTTAGTTTCCAAATCAGAAGATGAAATTCAAGATATTAAAAATTTAGGGAAAAAATCATTAACAGAAATTAAAGAAAAAGTGGCTCAATTAGGGTTACACTTTCGACGTGATTAAGAGAGGTGAAAGAGGATGTCATACCAACAAAAAAGAGGAAAAAATACGGCGTGAAGAAATGGCTTAATGCGTAATTTAGTAACCGAGCTAATTATTAATGAACGCTTAGAAGTAACAGAAACACGAGCTAAAGAGTTACGTCGACATGTTGATAAATTAGTAACCTTAGGGAAACGACAAGATTTACATGCTCGTCGTCGTGCTGCTAGTTTTTTACGTGATATTGATGCGAATGAAAAAGAAACTGCTTTACAAAAATTATTTAATGGCATTGCCAAAAAATATAAAACACGGAATGGTGGTTATACCCGCATTTTAAAATTAGATAATCGCAAAGGAGATAATGCTCCAATGGTGATTATTGAATTAGTCTAACCCAAAAACTAATGGTAACAACCGGCAGTTTTTATTTTTTTATTTGATATGTAAATTGTAAATACCAAATCATAAAAAGTTAACTATTAATTTAGTTAACTTTTTTAAGTTAATTTTTAAGTTAATTATAGAAGGTTGAAATTATGCAAATAAAGCAATATTTAATTTTGCGGTCTTAGTGAAAAAGTATGGTAAAGATATTGTTATTAATACTGTCAATAAGATTACAAATGATATTGAAATTAAAAAGTAAAGAATAAATTATCCCGCGTAATTTACAATCTTCAATTAACTTTCAATTACTATTTTCTGGTGGTTTTTCTGGTTTGGGTTCTGGTTTATTACTCGCCGTTTTCACTATTATTTGGTTTTTCGCAACTAATTAATGATGTTGTATTTGTTGCTGTTAATCCGATACCTCCTAAAATATTTAAAATGTTATAATTATTGCACATAAATTATAACATTTTAAATATTTTAGGAGGTAAAGTGTGAAAAAATATGAAAGATTAGATTTTAATGAAAGAGTAAATTTGGAAAAATTGAAAGATAATGAATTATTTAAAAAGAAAAATGGAACAATTAATATTCGAAAAATTGCTAAGCAAATGAATAGAGATTATAGAACTATTTGGCAAGAGAGTTAAATATGTTTGATAATATTAATGATTATAATGCTGCAAAAGCACAAAAAATAAATGATAAAAATAAAAAATAATGTCGTAAATATTCAATGTTAAATTCACAAGAATTAAGCCATTTTTCTAATGAATATAATAATTTTGGTCGTTCGCCACAAAATATTATTACTTCGTATGAATTACAATATAATGTAAAATTTGGTGTATATTTTAAAAAAATGTATAAATATATTAAATTAGGTTATTTTAATTTAAAAAAAGAAATGCTATATTTTAAAAATAAAAAAAGAAAAACAAAAAATGGGGAACAAAATGATAATCGTGGAAAATTACTTAATATTAGAGATTATAAGCAATTTTTAAATGATTATGGAAATAATTTAATTTTTAGTGGAATTTGAGAAATGGATACTCTTGATTGTGGTAATTTTTATTTGTTAGTTTTAGTAAATCGTAAATCAAAAATACTTTTTTATCATATTTTATTTAGTAAAAAGGCAAGTATTGTATTAACAATTTTAATGAAAATGATTAAACAAATTGGTATTAGTAAATTTAGTTGTATTTTAACCGATAGAGGAAAAGAATTTTATAGATGAAAAACAATAGAAAAACACTTTAAAATAAGAGTTTATTTTTGTGATTCTGGTAAATCTCGTCAGAAAGCATTAGTAGAAAGAATAAATAGAGATATAAGGCGTTGATTATTTGGGTTAAAATGAGCCATTAATTAATATTCGTAGTAGATTAAAATCTATTTTAGATATATTAAATACCACAATTAGACCTTGCTTGGAAAATTTTACATCAAGAAAATATTTTAAAAAAATTTTTTTAAATTAAATTAGTGTTTGTTAAGAATAGTAAAATTTATTTTTTGTTGTGTTTAATTTTATAATTTGTATTATGTAAATTCAAGCAGCAAATTCTGTCTCTTGTTAGTATGATAATAACATCATTTAAAATAAATGCAACTATTTTTTAAAAAAATTAAAATATTTGTAAATTTAGTCTATTTTAAGCATATTTAAGCACACTGAAAAATAATTTATTAAATTTTTAAAATAAAATTATCTAAAATTATTTAAAAATACTTCTTTAGATGTTCTTCAATTTAAACAAGGCCTTAATTTTTCATTTATAACATTAATTACTCAATCTATTTCTTGTTGAGTAACATTATTAAAATCCGTTCCCTTAAGGTATCGTTTCCTAAATTCACGGTTCATTCTTTCAATTAAGGGTTTTTGTTTTGGTGAACCTGGGTCACAATAATAAACATTAGAACCAGTAATCTTTTCCATTTCTTCAAACTTATTAAATTCTTTTCCTCTATCAGTTATAATTCCTTTAATTTTTCCAACTAAACCATTAATTCTAACTAATTCTTCAAGTTTTTCTAAAACTTCATTAGCAGTATTTTCTTCTAATTTCATTGCAAAATAATTTTTACTATTTTGTTCAACTAATACTAAACAACTAGATTGATGGTCTTTACCAACTACCGTATCCATTTCAAATCAACCAACATCAGTCTCTTTATTTTCAATATCTCATATTGACCTAAATCTTTCATTTAATTTACCACGATTATCAGGTCTTTTCTTTGTTCTATTTCTTCTGCCACCATTTAATAAATTTTTCTTTAACAAACCCAAAAGACCTAAATAAATTCATTTATAAAATGTTTTAAGGCAGGAAGGAAATTTGACACTAAACTTTATTAAAAATCGCTGAATAATTTCTGCTGGTGAATCACAAAAAATATTAAATCGTAAATTTAAAAATTCTTGTTGTTTTTCTGTAAATGTAGGTAGTTTTTTAATAGATTTTTTACGCTTTTGTTTATAATCTTTTTGCGCTTCATATGGATTATAATCTTCTATATTTTTAAATCTATTAATTTCTCTTTTAACAGTATTAACTGCACGACCCGCTTGTCTTGATATTTCAGATAAATTAAGTGTTCCATTTTTCTTTTTACAAGTATCAGATAAAAATAAATCTTTAAACAAATATTGCTCATCAAATTTTACATGTGTATAGTATTGCATTTTTCTGTCTCCAATCTTTTAATTTATTTATAACATTAAATTAAAAAAATGAAATTATTATATTGACAAATATTTTTATAGGTATATAATCTAAACAATAAACAGTAAGTAAATTCTGTCTCTTAAAGCTGTTTATAAAAAATAAAGTAATTAAGTTTACTTTTTTTTATTTTGATATAAAATATAAATAATAAAAAAGAACCAACTCGGTTCTTTTATACATTTCTATTTACTCTTTTATTTAATCATATTCATTAAATAATAGCAATTTTAATATGCAAAAAGGAGTAAAAAATGAAAGAATTTAATCCAAAAACAGCAAGTTTGGCAACTTTTTATCGTAAAATAGAGCAATTTTGAGAAAATAAATAACCTAATAAACCATATACTTTAAATGATTTATTCAATGAATTCAACCTTTCTCGCAAGTGAAGATATGATACTTATGCGAGCAACAAGATAGTTCCTTTGATTGAACGACAAGTTGATAAAATTGAAAGTGAACTTATTAAACAAATGGTTAAAACGCCTGATGGGGTAAAAACATATTGACAACGAGCATTTAATTATAAATATTCCTTACAAGAAAAAGAACTTGAAAAAGAATTAAACTTAAATAATCAACAACCAATAATTGTTAATTTACAAACGGATATTAGAGATATTAAAAAAGAAAGTGATAATAATGCTTAATCATTTTACTTATTTATTAGAAACGTCTTATTGATTATTACAAAATAGTAGTATTGGTAATAAATATCCCTTTGCTAAAAAGTTTGAATTAGTAAATGAAATTAATCAAATTGGGACACGATATAGTGGTAAGACTATATCAAATATTAAAATGTTTGGTGAATTATTAAAAATTAGTTTATTAATTAGAGAACCAATTTGTATAATTGCTAGTATGTATTGGAGTAAAGATTTAAAAGATAGTGTCTTTCAAAATATATGAAATATGTTAGATAAAAATAATATACCTTATACTATTAATTTATCAAATTTTACTTTTACTTTATCAAATGGTAGCAAAATATATTGCAAAGGTTTACATTCGCCAAGCCGGAAAGAAAAATTAAAAGCATTTGCTGATTTGGATAAGTATAAATTAGTAATTGATTGAAGAGAAGAATGTGACCAATTTCAACAAAAAGATTTAAGTGATTTAGAATTTGCTATTCGTGGTTATAAAAATAAAATAACAATTAATACGTGTAATCCTGAAAGTTTAAAAAGATATATTGTTGGCTATTGTAATGAATTATTAGCTTTTAATGAAGAAATAATGCGTAGTAAATATGAACAAATTAAATATATTGAAAAATGAAGTATGAAAATTATTATTCATTATTCTAGTTGAAGACTTAATTATAAATTACCACAAGATAAAGTTAATGAACAATTAAGATTAGAACAATTAGATATTGAAAGAGCAAGAGTATGGAGTTGAGGATTGCCCGGTAATACTAGTGGTTCAATTTTTGCAAGATATATTGATATTATGCAAGCAACAGATATTATTCAACCAACGAAATTATTAGGTGGTGTTGATATTGCTAATGCTACTAGTCTAAAAGGACACACTACTGCCGCTATTTTTTGACTATATAATTCATTTGATAAAAAAGCATATAAAGTCACAGAATATACTCATTCAAATGCTACACAGCAATTTAAAACTGAATTAGAACAGGTAAAAGATATTTTAGAGTTTTATAATAATCAATTAAATCAATATTTTAATTTAATACAACAAGGTATATCAATAAATGTTGATGATAGTGCTTATTCAACATTATAAAGTTTAAATCGAGAAAAATATAATTATTCTTTTGGTCAATATATGACATTTAAAGCAGCACAAAAAAATTTAAAATACGACATCGTATTGAGGCATTTACAATGTTAATAAATACAAACCAATTAAAATGATTATGAGAAAAATGTCCTGTAAGTAAAACACAATATGAATTAATTCAATGAGAAGATAAGTCAGATGCCAGAGAAGAAAGAATGTTAGATTTATATGATGATACATTTGATAGTGATTTTTATGCTTTACACTTTGAATTAATACCAATGGTTAAACATAATAGTTCAGCAGATTATAAATTATGACAACAAAGGGAGTGAATGACTTAATGAAAAAAGATATTTATGTAATACATGATGAGCGTGTATTAAATGCAAAAAGACCTTATATGTCTGTTTGTGGACAAGTTAAAAAAAGACTTTGTCAAGAATTAAAAAAAGATAATATCGCAATATGTAAATTAAGTTTATATAACGAATATATTAAAAAATATCAAAAAATTAAAGTATGTGTACAAGTTTTAGCAAATGAGCCAAATTTATTAACAGTAAATATTATTAATTATGCACTTATCTTAAAATTAAAGGAGCAAAATAATCATGAATAATACTTTCCCCAGTTTACCAAACTTAAATGATATTAATAGTGTTTTAAAATTTTATAACTATGATTGAACAATTAATTTAGCAAATATTATTGCTCGCCATCAAATGCGATTAATAAATGGTAAAGATATTTTATTTAAATCGCATCGTAAAGACATTTTAGAAAAATTAAACTGATGATATGAAACTTATAAAATAAAAGAAAAATTAGATAAAAATGAATTAACAGCAAGTTTAATGGGTAAAACTATTTTTGGTTTATTAGAAACTAGTGATGGAAATATTGATTTATGAATTAACCCTTTTAACTTTACATCTCGTGTAAGTAAAATAAACGAAATTGAACAAGGTGCTGATATTTGATTAAATTATCACCAATCAGACAGTGAATTTATTTTAAATTTAATTTGTACCAAAGATAAAATAGTTATTAAAGGTTGGCCAAAAAATAACGAAATAGTTGTTGGACAAAGCAAAACACAAATTGAAGATAATGTTAGACCTGTATTAATACAAGAATTTAAAAACAAATTAGGTATTGTACCTTTTTGAGAAATGATTAATGAGCCCAATCCATTATTCTTATCAACATCAACTACTTTAAATCCTTGACCTACTATGACAAATTGTTATAAATTACAATTTTATTTAGAAGATAGTTTTAATATTAAATCAAAAGAAAGATGAGCAAATCGTACCCATTGATATGGTCAATTAGATGAAAGTTTAATGAATGCCTATAACAACGGTAATAAAAAAGCATTACAAGATGTATTTGATGATATTTTTGTTCAATCAAGTTCATCAACAGTAGATGGTCAATTATCACAATCTTTACAAGTAGTACAAGGGACACCAACCTTAGAAACATATACAGAAGACCAAAAATCAATTATTGAACAAGTATATTTAGCCTGTCATTTTTCTAGTCCATTTGGGGATAAATCAGATAATGACCAAAATAAAACACAATCATTATTAACTAAAACAAAAGATTTAGAAAAACAAGCATATTTACAGGCATATCGTAAACAATATTATACAAAAATGTTTGATGTTGTTTTAAAATATTACGGTTTATGAGATGGGAATGGTGAACGCCCTTATGGGTTTGATTTTGTTAGTGCTAGTTTAGTAGACCAAATGCGACAAAATGAATTAATTACTACTAGATTAGATAATCGCACAATGGAGCCAATAAGAGCAATAACTGAATATGATAATGTTGATGAATTAGAAGCAACTAAATATTATGAAAAAATTGAAAAATACTGAGAAAAAATAGACACAAAAGAAATCGAACATAATAATAAATTAATGGAATATGATGAAACTGGTAATAATCAAAATGCCTTACAAGGTAGAACAGAAATAAAGGAGAATTAACAAATGAGTAGAATTAACCCAGGGATTATAGAAGAATTAAGAAGACAAGCCCACGATACTTTAATAGATATCAGAGAAAACATAAAAGATAACAGACATTGAATGGTATTTCCATTTAATGTTTATAGTTCATATATACCTGATACTGAAACAGGTTGAAAACCTAATAATGAAAAGCCAAGTGATTATGGTAGTTATTCAAGAATATTTGATAATATGGAAAGCACTATTGCTCAATGACAAGATAGTTTAAAAATAGTTCAAAAAGATAAAGGTGAAGAAATTAATATCTTAACGATTGATGATTTTAGTAAACAACCAATTAATTCAACAATATGAGCCAATAACGAAACACCTTTTGCAATAAAATTAAAAGATGAAAATAGCAATGTTTATTGAAAATTAATTGATGGTGAAAACATTTATGATATTAATAGAATGTTAGAATACTTAAAGCAATATAAATTAAGTTATTTTATTAATAATGATAATAAAGCCGATAACTTTTATACAAAAGAGGTTAAAGTTGGTAAATATTGAGATGCTTATATGATTGATGATAGAAGTTCAATTCAATTTGGTGAAGCAAAGTTTGAACAAGTATTTACTCAACAATCAACTGAAAGACAATATACTTTATTAATTTTAGATGAAGATGTAAATAAATTAAATATTAATGATTATTATAATTTTTATACTGTATTTAATGACCGTGGATTAAATATTGGTGGTGGTAATATTAATTCTGCACCTCAAGATAGACAGTGATTATATCCCTCAAATGTTATTAATTATTATTCGCCTTATGATGGTAGTTTTTTATGACAAGAAATTACATTTTCAAGTATTAATGACAAAATTAGTAATAGTGGTTTATCTGTTAGTCAATTTAATCAAAAAGTAATGAATTCACGCGATTTATTAATGTATAACATGTATCCTTGTCCACCCGATAAAATAAACACTTATGCTTCACCAGAAGTAAGTTGATATAACATTCAAAGTATTCAACCAACAATGATAACTGGTTATGAAAGTTGAAAAAAAGATATGGAAAGTAGGTATGACTTTTGAAAACAAAAAAATAGTGAGGGTATTGTTATAACAGACCCCGCTACTACATCAGTAACTAATCCTACTGTTGGTAGATATGTTAATGAAGAATATAATAATTCTGAATTTTACTGGTCTAAATATTGAAAAATAACACCACCAAACAAAATAAAAACAAACGGTGGTACAGTTGATAATATAATTAGTACCCAAGCATCATCATATTTTAGAAGAAAAGATGAATTTGGTAATACTGTTGGTAGTGTTCAAATTGAATATAATAAAATGGGTGCATGTAATGTTTGAGATATTTTAAATATGAATAATTTTATTAATCGTCAAATTTACAATATTACCTTTAAACTATACACAAAAATTAGTTTTTAATCCTTTTACGATACTTGGTGGGATTGGTAAATTTTTAAACTTTATTTCTTTTGGTATTCCCTGGGGTTGAGTAATTAATCAAAATGAAAAATCATGACCTAATTTTCAATGACTTAATGGTTTTATGAGTGCTAATGTTTATAGTTTTTATAATGATGCTTTTTGAAGTGGTGAGGCAAAAGGTAATGGTTATTTACCATTTAAAATATTTAGAGAACAAGGGAATGATAAAGCTGGTGCTATTTTTGGTGCAAATGCTACTAGTTTTGGTTTTAATACTTTATTAACAGATAAAATACAAGGTACTATTTTAACTAAAGATGGTTCACCAACAAGTTAATTAGTATATTCAACATATAATTTAAAACAATTAAATCAAAAAACTAATCGAGTTTATTTAATTAATGAATGTACAAGAGCAGTAGATGCTCAAACACCAGTTAGTGGTAGTGAAGAAGATAATGATTGTGAATTCTTACAAACACCTGATGGAACAAATTGTAGTTATATTATTGATATGTTTTCAATACAAGCATTATATAAAGGAAATTTTGAAATTATCTTTTATGCTGATAACCCATATACAAATAATGAAGAAGATTATTTACGATTATCAGTATGGAGTTTCAGAGGTAAAACAAAAAGTACCTTAAATAATTATTTACGCGATATGACAACTAATTATAAAACTAGTTTCTTATTACCACATGATTATGAAATACCAACCTTTAATTATCCACAATATGTTTTGCCACCAAAACCATCAAATCAAAGTAATTGAAAATTAATTGATAAAAATAATTCAATTAATAATGATAAATTTGATAATGAATTTAGTGAAGAAAATGATAAATGATATCTATTTAATAATAAAAATGATTTATATCTTAATTATTTAGTAAAAAATAACGGTAATATAAAAAGGTTCAAAAATAATATTTGAACTCTTAATACATATAATAATGATTATGCATATTTTAACACAGCAAATATAAAATCAATTTATCGATGAGATAGTAACGGTAAGCCTGAAAAACCAACAATAAACAAAGATGCTGGTGAAGTTATTGATTGAAAATAAACAAAAGAAACCAATTTGGTTTCTTTTACTTTACTTAATAACGCAAAAAAAATCTAATTAATTAGGTTTTTTAATAATTTTTTTTAATTTATTTATTTATTTTTATTTATAATTTTTATAAAAAAATTGATTTTATTAGATTTTTAATGTCAGCAAATATTTTATACAAAATTAAAATAATCTTATATAAATTAATTTTCTAATTTAAAATAGTATAATTATTAATTAATAATTTAAAAATTAAAAATATTCTTGTATAATACAAAAATAGAATATAAAAAAATTATTAATTGATTTTATTGAATTATATTATAAATTTTAGTAATAAGAAAATTATTTTTTTTGTTTATTTTCAATCAATAACTTCACCAGTATCTTTGTTTATTGTTGGTTTTTCAGGCTTACCGTTACTATCTCATCGATAAATTGATTTTATATTTGCTGTGTTAAAATATGCATAATCATTATTATATGTATTAAGAGTTCAAATATTATTTTTGAACCTTTTTATATTACCGTTATTTTTTACTAAATAATTAAGATATAAATCATTTTTATTATTAAATAGATATCATTTATCATTTTCTTCACTAAATTCATTATCAAATTTATCATTATTAATTGAATTATTTTTATCAATTAATTTTCAATTACCATTCTCTGGTGGTAGTTCTGGTTTAAAATTAGGTTCTTTTTTGCTATCTTTTTTATTTTCTCCGTTAGTAACTTTATCACAAGAAACTAAACTTGTTGTGCTTGTTCCAATTAAAGTGATTGCTGCTAAAATACTTAATATTTTTTTCATATTTATCCTTTCTTTTTTATATAGTTGTGTTTGATAATTTAATTAAAAATGAAAATAAAATTTGCTTATTTTCATTTATTTATGTTTAATAATTGTTTTAATTTACTTATTACTATTAAATTAATTATTTCTAATATCAATATTAATTTGTGTTTCATATGAATTTTGTTTTTTTTCAGTATTTTCTATTGTTTTATTTATACTTTTTAAAAATTGATCTTGGTCTAATGAAACATATTTAACAGGAATTTTTTTAAATTCCTTTCTACAAATCTCTAGTGCTGTCTTAAGTTTATTAATTTGAATTTTATTTTTATTTATTATAGATCTTAAATCTTTATATATATAAACTCCTGAACTTACAAGACTTGTTCCAAAATACACATTATCATTATCATCTACAGTTATTGATCTTGACACAGGTATTTTAGTTATTTTTGTTATATTATTTTTTTCTTGATTAAATATAAAACCACCTGCTTTATTATCGTTATTTTCTCCTCAAACTGAAAAATAAATTTTATTATTTGAATTAACTGAAATTGAAATAACACTTCCATTACAACTAATATGTTTAATAATTTTTAAATCTTTTAATATATAAATATTATTGGTTCCACCGATATAAACAGAATTATCTTTATTATTAAATCATATAAATCATACACCTTGCGCAGGAATATCAAGCGACAGAGCAATTGTTTCACCCTTTTTAATAATAAACACTTTATTAGCACTTAAAAAACCTAAATACAAATTATCATCTCTATCAATTGCTAGGGCAACAATATCAATATTAACATTATTATATCTTGTTAATACATTATTTTCCCATTTAAATAACCCTCTTGAATAAATAGAAAAATAACAAACGTTGTTGATATCTGTAACAATTCAACGAACACTTCCTTCTGTTCCATCAATTTTTGTTGCATTTTGTTCATTTGATTTTAATAAATAAAATCCTTTATCTGTAGCAAAATACATATCATTATTAATTTTATTAAAAGTAATTGACCAAACATTTGTATTTGGTATTCCATCAATTTTTGTTATATTATTTTCTTTTAAATTATAAACAAATGCCCCGGCATTTACAGTTCCTAAATAAAGTTCATCATAATTTTTTTCATTAAAACATACAAAATAAATATTATAACCCAATAATTTTTCTATTTTTTCAATATAAAAATCATCGTCAATACTTTTTTTGCTTCTTTTTAAATTTCCTAAATTATTTTTTTGTAAAGAATTAATTTTACTATTTTCTAGATTAATTTTTTCTTCTTTTTGATAAGGACTAGCAGCAATTATTGTTGGTACAGCAGGTCCACTAATAGTTAATACACTTAATAAACTAAGTAATTTTTTCATACTTGTTTTTCTCCGTTTCTTAATCTCTAAACTTTTTATCAAGATTTAATTTCATTATATATATATATATATATACAAGCAAAATTATCACTTATTTTAATAAATTTATCTTTCCAAATAATTCCTATTACGTTTTTTAACCGCTAAATTAATAATAAAATATATTAAGTTTAGTATTAGTTTATAAAAAGTATTGTATTTATAAACTATTGATATATAATTAATTTATAGGTTTAATCTTTTTCCGTAAAAAAGAGTTACGCTGAATTGTTAATCTGACAAGGATAAAAAAAGAGGAGTTTATAAAAATGGCACTTACAAAAGAACAATTAATCGAACAAGGTTTAAGTGAAGAGATTGCAGAAAATATCTTAAATCAGTTTAATAATGAAGCAAAGCAAATTAGAGAAAGTGTGCAAAAACGCGAAGATGTTATTTCAAAAGAAGACTTTATTAAATTATCTAATGAATTAGATGAATTAAAGGCTTTTAAAGATGTTCCATCTACTAAAATTGAAGATATTAAAACTAATTTAGATAAAGTTAGTGGTAATTCTTTATCTGAAAAAATGCAAACTTTAAAAGAATTAAAACCTGATTTGTTTGTGCAAGAACAACCATCAGTTTCACCAACTAATTTTATTAAAGAAATGATTGAAAATTCGGTTGAAAATAAGAATGATGAAATTGAAACTATTAAAGAAAAAGGAGCATATACTCCGGAAGAAATTAAAAAATTAACTGATTATACACTTAAAAACCTTAGATAATAAGGAGTGAATATTATGGCAACAATTAATTTGCCACAAGTACCTTTTACATTACAAGGTAATACAACAGGCCAAAAAGCGTATGTTGATATGGTTAATGCTTTATTGCGCGGACCTTTATATAATGAATATGCAAGCATTATGCAATATGCAACAGCAACAGCCGAACAAGTTGCTTGACTGCCTAATGCAGGACAAGCATTATATAATTTAACTCATCGTGTGGTATGACAAGATGATTATGCATTACCAAATGGTGGAGCAACTCAAACTATGGGATTAACAAGAATTCCAGTTCCGATTGATAAAAGATTTAATTTAAAATTAATGAATGAGGCTTTTGATTTAGCATTAATAGAACAAAATATTAAAAATGGTGTTATTGCTAACGCTATTTCTAGTGTTGTCCAGAATAAATTTGTTAATTTAGAATATGAATTAATTCAGGCTATTTATGATTATTGTTTAGCAGATGATCAATATGAAGTAATTCCATTTCGTAGTTATACAGCAGAAAAAGCAGATGACGCAAATAAAGCATTCTTTACATTAAATGAAACTTTAATTGAATTAACTAATCAAATTAGTAATCTATATTTTGGTTTGCCAACCGATAAAATGTTTATGGTTTTAGGACGAAGAGCCTATTTAGGATTAACACCGGCTTATTTAAAAGTAATTGGTTCACAAGCTCAATTAAAAGCAATGGTTAATGGTGAATTATATGAAAATACCGCAATGGGTATTCCGGTATCAAAAAATTTTCATTTAGAAAAAAAATATACAAAAGGACAAGTTAACCGAGATAAAGGTTATAATTTTACTAATATAAATGGTTTACTTATTAATAAACAAGTATGAGCATATCCAATTAATATGGATAC
The DNA here is from genome assembly GCF_964019755.1 of Spiroplasma endosymbiont of Polydrusus cervinus. Taxonomy (NCBI): domain Bacteria; kingdom Bacillati; phylum Mycoplasmatota; class Mollicutes; order Entomoplasmatales; family Spiroplasmataceae; genus Spiroplasma; species Spiroplasma endosymbiont of Polydrusus cervinus. The sequence goes on along the minus strand of NZ_OZ026469.1, from coordinate 757,723 downwards.
TATTCAACAAGTTTTAGATAATGATACTGCTAACCCTAAATGAATTGGTAAAGTACAATATGCAACACCAACTATTTTATATCCAAAAACATGTAAAATTATTTTAGAAAAAACACCTACACAAGAAGAAATTAATCAAGCAATTAATAACTTAAATAAAACTTATCGTGTTCCTATTGATTATATTAGAACAATAATTACACAACCTAATTTAGGAAAAATTATAATGTCAGGAGAAACTCCTAATGTTTCTGAATTAGAAACAGCAATTAAAGCAAAAAACACTAATTATCAAAATGGTGATGCAACATTTACTAATATAACAGCTACTGGTGCATTAGCAACCGCTAACCCTAATAAATATAGTGAAACCGTTAATTTAACTTATTCAAAATAAGTAATATGTAATTATGAATTTATTAATATTACGAGTTTTAACTTTATTAGCAGAAAATTTAGGAAATAAATATTTAATAAATAAGTTTGTTAATTTAATTAATAAGGTTAATAAGTTTGCTTCATATTATGCTAATTCTTTTCAAAAGATTACAAATAAAGTTGAAGATATTTATCAATGATTAAATCCGTTTACTTATTTAAATTTAATTAAAAAAGGTCATAAAAAAGAAATTCAACAAATATTAAGTAAATTAGAAAAAGATAACAATATTAAAAATAGAGAACAATTTAAAAAAGAAAATTATCTAAACACTAATTGACAACCTTTAAATAGTAGTTGGCTTAATAGTGGTATGTTTAATATAACAAATAAGTTAACTTTAACAGGCAATTTAACTATTTTAATATATACAAAAACAGCAAAATACCCGAATTTTTATGGTCCATATGTTTATCCTAGTGTTCCAGTTGAAATTTGAAAATTATTAAGTAATGCAGCATCTAATGCTGGAACTTTATTTTGGCGTTATTGATTAAGAAAATGATTACCTAGTCATTTAAGAGATTATATTAAAAAACGATTACCACAAGAATTAAAAGAAAAATATCCAAAAGAAAATATCAAATTAACATTACCACATATTCAAAAATTACAACAAATTAAAAGGTTTATTAATAATTTAAAGATTGGACACTTTAATTTCAATTTTGCTGGTGAAATTAATAATAAAAAATGGTATCGAGAGCGAAAAAGCGATGTTAAAAATATTAAGAATTTATATAAAACACCAGTTAAAAGTATGTTTTATAAAACTAATCAAACTATTAAAAAAATTAAAAAAGTACAAAGAAAAGTTAATAGTTATAAACTATCTAATTTAAGAAATAAATATCGAAATCAATTAAGGGGTGTTTTATATGGAAAATAATTTAAGTAATTTGTTATTTATAACAGTTGAAGGTGTTAAAGCAAGTAAACTTTGACAACCTATTAATGATCGTAAGCAATCTGCTTATAATGATAATTTAATTTATAATGCTATTTTAAAAACTAGTTTATGAATGGATAGATTATCAGGTGGCACAATTTCAGATAAGATTAATAAAAAAGATTTATTTCCCTGAGTGAAAAAAGATAATACTGGTTTAATTGAATATGATAAATGATTAAGCTATATTCAATCTGCTTGTTTATTAGCAGTTATGAATTGATATTTACCAAAAGGAGTTAATGATTTAACGGGTAGTGCTTCATTTTCGCAAGGTGGAGTTGCTTATTCACAAAATAATGACCCCGAAGCAAATGAAAATATTACTAGAGATGTTAAAAATGCTTTAAAATTAGCTGGTGAAATAATTGATATTATATCTAGTAAAACGGTTGATAGACCATATAATTATCATTTAGGGAATTATGCTCATCCTTGAGAAGAAGAATATAAATATATTACGAAAAAAACATTTTATGAAACTTTATTATTTTATTTAAAAGAACGAGTACAAACCGATAATACTATTAATATTACTCATCCAGAAATTATTGATTATAGCAAAATTGATTATAACGAATATATTAATCTTATTGTTCCGTTTGATAAAGATACTATTTATTATGATAACGGGGTTTGAAAATCCCAAAAAAGTTCTGATATTAAGATTGATAATAAAACTATCATTAAAAATGATAATGATGAAATTGTAGTTTCAGATTTTAAACAAGATAAATTAATAAGCGGAGCAAATATTAAAACTATTAATGGTAATTCACTACTAGATAGTGGTGATATTTCTATTAATGGTAATGATTGAGAATTAATTAATTATACAAAAGCAAACGAAAAATTAACATTTAAAATTCCAGATTATTATTTAACAAAATATTATTATAAAATATCAATTTCAATAACAGATTATGCATCTGCTAATAAATTTGTAACATATTATTTTGAAACAATATCACAAAAATCAATATTTACATTTTTAGCAGATAATTCTTATAAAAGAATAACAATTAACCAAAATGGTTCAATTTCAAATGACACAAATAATATTGTTATTAAAGATTTAACAATTAAAAGAAAAAAAATAAATTAGAAAGGATTTTAATTAATGAAACAAGATAAAACAACTTGATTAAAGGGTGCATTACCTTGAAATTGATTTAAAAAAGACCCTATTCCAACTTATAATTGAACTCATAAAGATATTAGAGAATGAGAAAGAAAATATAAAATTCGTAGCTGAGTAGTTAGTTTTTATACTTTAATATTTTTAGCATTAAATTGTTGATTAGAATATGGAATGATTGATGCAATTAAAGGTAAAATTTATTGATATAATTATGGTCAATATTGAGGTAATGGAATCGCTATTTTATTAACACCTTTATTTACCCATGGAATTCAAGGAATATTTGTTGCTAGTAGTAAACCAAAAGTAGATATGAAAATTGATATTCCACGATTAAAAATATCTAAAATGGGATTAGTATTTACAATTTTACCTTTAATTACTTTAATAATTTCTTTAATTATTATTTGAATTGATAAATCAAAATGAAAAAAAGACCATTTAAGATATTGTTTAGATTGTCGGATTAATCCGCGTGTTATTCAACCACGAATAGCAAAACAGTGAAATAATTTAGATGGTATAACAGAAGAAATATTTAAAAATATACAAGATGAAAATATTAAAAAACAAAAGCAAGAAAATAATAAAAAATTAAATATAAATAATAATTATGAAACCAATAATTAAATTTTATTAAAATAGACTATATATAGGGGTGGTAGATATTTTTGGGTGGTTATATATAGCTTAATTTATAAATTATTTTGTTCCGAAAGAATAGATGGCCACTGTTTGAGTAAGAATAAGAAAGGAAATATAAAAATGGAAATTAGTAATGAATTAGTAATTACTTTACTTGTATTAGCTGGTGCTGGTGGAATGGGTAGTCTTGGGATTCTAGGCTTATCTGCTAAAAAAGTTAAAAAATATAAAGCAGAAATTAGAGAATTAAGAACTGCTGTTATTGCCCACGAAAAACATTTACGAGGGCCCGATTATGCAACAGAATTAGCCCTTAAAACAGGTCAAATTAAAAACGTTAAAAAACAAGTTAAAGTAAACGACAAAAAACAAGCACAAAAAGATTCTATTAGAAAATTAACAGATAGTATTTAAAAAAAATAACCAATTAAGGTTATTTTTTATTTTTCTTTGTTGTGACTTATATAAAAATTAATAAGATATTCTATTCGTTGAGAATAGGTATCAAAGTTAGATAATTGATTTCAAACTTTTTCTTCATTTTTATTTAAGTAAATATTAACATTTCGAATTTTACAAGAATAATATTTTCCTGTTTTTTGATTATATGATTCTTTCATAATATTAACCTTTATAATTAGCAATAATAATTGCATCTCTTAAATGATGAGATATTTTCTCATTATTATAAAATCAACCTTTACCATATTGATAAGTTAAATTATTATCTTTATCAAATTTTCATATACAACTGTCATTATATTTACTTAAATTTTCCATATTTTTAACAATTGATTTAGTATGTTTTGGTGATGCTCAATTAATAATGTTGCGTACTTTTTCTGTATTGTATTTAACTGTTCCAATTACTTTTAATAAATCATCCCTATCTTTACTTGGATTAGCAGATGTATATAAACAATCCTCAATATTAATAATTGCATCTTGTATTAATTTATATAAAATATTATCAGTTTGTTTAATTCAATCATAATGTATATATTCCATTTTATCTATTAATTTATTGTCTTCATAAACAATAATAGCACTGGTACCGGTTCCTGATGGGTCAATACCTATTTTTATCAAGTGGTTCATTGCTCATCATTGTTAACTACTGGTACTACATTAGAAATATCATCTTCTTTAACTATATTATTGTTTGTGTCTGCTATTTCTCTATAAAATGGGGTATTTATATTATTTGATAAGGGTTCGTCACTTATCTGACCCTGATTTTTGGCGACAGTAATATCATTAAAGGGTATATAATCAAAATTACCATCTTCTTTAATTTCTTTTTCATCTAAATCAATGTCAGTAATATCTATACCTAATTCTTGTGCTAATTTACGATATAATTTTGCTTCAACCATTTCTTTTGGTCATTTATTTCAAGGCGAATATTCACTATTTCCACTTGGACTACTATTTTTTAAACGGTCAATGTCTGCTTTTCTTAATAAAATACCTTTTGTTTCGCCAGTTAAACGATTAATTCCAAAAGCATAAGCGCCAATAATATTTTCATATTGACTTGTATTTGTCATAAAATCTATTTCGTGTAATTTTGGTTTTTGTAAATCGGTATCTCATACAAATTTTTCACTTTTATAAATAATTCCTCTTTTTAACATTCAATTTTCTTGTTCCATTCTTTTTTGAAACACACTACTATCAATAATGGTTGTTAATTTATTTTTGAATGGAATAATATTAAAATCTTTTCCAAAAATTAAACCTTTATTACTTAAATTAATAATTCCTAAGGCTGTAATTTTTCCATTATCAGCAGTACCAATCAAATTAATATAACTTTGATTATTTTTTAATTTTAGTTCTTGTAAAGCAATTAAATTATCTTGTAAATATTTAGCATTAATATTTAATTCATATGCTTTAATTGCTGTCGCTACTAATTCTTTTATTCCCATTTGATTATTCATAATTATTTCTCTCCTTTATTTATTTTGAATTTAATTCCATTAACACCAATAGTATTAATATCTTTATTGCTATCTCATTGTTCTTTGATTTCATTTTTAACAACTTGTTCATCAACAATTAAATATTTTTTAATAAGATTAATAAGTTCTAATTTATCGGAATTTTGTAAAAAATCATCATTAATACCTAATATTTCAATATCTTTAATTAATAATTTTTCTTTAATAAAATTAATTCCAACTTTTTTTAATTGTTTTGGGTCAAGTGATTTATCAATTTGTTCAATTTCTTTCATTACACGAACTTGCTCATCTTCAATTTGATCAATATCCAGACCCATATCTTCACTTAAATTATTTGCTTGTTCTATTAGTTCTTGTTTTTTTAGTTCTTGTTCTTTAAATAATTCATTTTGTTTTTGTATTCGCACTTGATTAATGTTATTTTTAATTTCAATTTTATGATTTTCAATTGATTTTTCAAAATTAATAATATTAGTACGAATTCGATTTAAATCATCTTTGAAAGCTTTTATTAATTCCAATGGTTCTCTAAAAACAAAATCAATTTTACTAATAACACTTGGTATATCTTTTAAGCGTACATCTTCATAATTCGTGGCTACTCAATGATTTCGATGGCGAAGAATAAATTCTGCTAAATCTTGACCGTTATTATCAAATCATTCTTTAATTGGTAATGCTTTTAAACTTAATTCTTTAAAATCATTTCCTTTTAAATAAAATGGATAAGTAATATTTTTAATTTGATTATTTAATGTTAAATCTGCCATTATTAAATTTCCTCCAAATTCATATCCATAATTAAATTATCAATATATTCATAAGCACTTTCTTCTGAATAACATTCTTCTAATGCTATATTAAATAAATCTTCTTCGGTATAAGCTTTGCCATCTTTATATTTTCACATATTATTCATAATTTATCACCTCGTAATCTGCTTCTTCATCTTCTAAATAATCAGTTATTAAACCTTTAACTTCATCAATTTCATATCATTTTAAATTTAAGTCAAAATCCGTTGACAATAAAACATTACCTACATGCCTTTCTTCATTACCAAATTTAAGATATAAATTTAATTCTCAACTCATATCATAATCACTATCAATTTGTGCATAAATAATATCTTTATTACTAATTTTTAATGCTTTATTATTAATTCATTTTTCATTTAAGTAATCACTAATACAATATGACATTTTCTTATTCCTCCTAATTCTTTTTATTGTTTAATGCTCAATATTCATCAGTAATATCATCCGTTGAAACTGGATATAATCTTAAAATTAATTCATTTAATTTTGTTGTTATTTTTTTATTTAACTTTTTTATAATTACCTCCATTAATTTATTTGTTTTATTTTTTTCTCAATTTGTAATATTTTTCAACCATCTGATGCTAAATCTAAAATATCGTTAATTTTGTAATGTTGCATATAAGAAGCAATAACATCTCATTTATCTTCAAATAAATTTAAGTACATTTTTGCTCATTCTAAACACTGTAAATCATAATGATTTTTATGATGAGAAATACGACAATTAACAGGTTGACAATTCACTCAATCAAATAATATTGTTATTTCATTTCAAGTTTTATTAATATACAAACTTTTATATTCCATTGTTTTTCCTCCTATTTTTAATTCGCTGGCACCCACTCCCAAGTGAAAGTACCAAAGCGAGAATTAGTTATATAAGTATTTATCTATTTATTTACTACGCCATCCGCTTCACTGAGGGTGAGCGGTTGAGCGGTGGCGATAATATATTTAATATTTATTTATTATTAGATAATAGACAGTTGTTTTTTATTGTTTACGCCAGAGAATTCTCTCTTCATCCGCACCATTTCAGGTCAAAACGTTCAGTTTTTAAAATAAATTCACTAGCACCTTGAAGAGCCTAGTGCTGACTTTGTGGTTTTTAAACCGCTGTCATCCTCGATGGGACACAATATCTATCGCAAATTTATTTATAAAGTGACCATCTCTATATTTATTGTCGTTTGATGTTGACCTTGCACTTATCACGACTATCGCGTAGTTTAAATATAACCAGCGCCGATTTACATGTTTCCTCATACACTATTTCAGTACTTGCTTCGGCTGGCTGTGGGAATGAGCTTAAACTCATGTTCTTATGGAAGCACTTAGTTATTTAAAATAACCGTCCCACTATGTATTAAGTTGTTTTATAAAATCAAAGTTTAAAAGAACCAGTTTTATCATCAAAGATAATTTTTGAATTTTCTAGTTTTTGATAAAATCGCTTTTGTTTTTTATCTTTTGTTCGATTTAATAAATCTTTATGTTTTTCACAAGTTCATAAAACTCTATTTGATACAAATTCTTCGGTAATGAATGATATTGATTTATAGCAATTATCAACATCACATATTGTTTGTTGCGTATTATTTTCCATTACTTACTCCTTCCTTTAATATTAAGTTTTTTATTTATTAGCAAATTAATTAACTAAAGCAGAGAAAGGACAGCATCTTAAAATTGGAGAAAAAAAGGTACACTTTGTAAAGATTTATAAGATATTTAATAAATGTGTAATACAACTTAAAGAGGGTATCAAAAAGTTGTAAAAAAATTTCTATTTTAAGAATTTAAGATGCTGTCCTTTCTCTGAATCAATAAATTAATTAGCAATTATTGTTTTATAAATAAAAAAACAACCCTTTTATTTAACAAGAGTTGTTTTTTTCCGCTTCATCGTACATGATACAATTTTAAAAATAAATATTAAAAACAATATTTTTAATTTAATATTTTTTGTGATTATTGTTTTTTTATTTTTAATTTGTTATAATTTTATTAACTTTTTATGATTTAGTTTTACAGTATACAATAAAATAAAAATTGAAAGGAAGTTAACGATGATTACAATTAAAACTGACCAGGAAATAAGTTATATGCGTAAAGCATCTGCAACATTGAAAAAAATTCATCAGGAATTAAGAGCGATAATTAAACCGGGGATGACGGGGGCAATGCTAACCCAACGCGCGGAAGAAATTATTTTAGCAAATGATTGTCAACCTAATTTTAAGGGGCTGTATGGTTTTCCGGCGGCGATTTGTGTGTCTTTAAACGAAGTGTTAGTGCATGGCATTCCGAATAATAAGCCATTTGTGGCAGGGGATCTTGTTTCCGTTGATGCAGGTTGTTCGTATCAAGGGTATCATTGCGATGGTGCTTTTACCGTCATTGTTGGTGAACCGCGTAGTGCTGAACATCAGAAGTTATTAACCGTAACTGAAACAGCCTTGACAAAAGCGATTGCAATTTTAAAACCAGGGGTTCGGATCGGGGATATTGGGGCGACAATTCAAACCTATGTTGAAGGAGAGGATTTTTTCTTACCAACCGAATTTACCGGTCATGGGATTGGTCTGGCCTTACATGAAGAACCAATGATTCCCAATGTGGGAACAGAGGGAACGGGTATGCGTTTACAAGTGGGAATGACAATTTGTATTGAACCAATGGTCCAAATTGGGAGAAAAGATATTAAAATGTTAGCTGATAATTGAACCCCAGTTTCAGCGATTGGATTATGTAGTGCGCATTTTGAACACACGATTTTAATTACCCCAACTGGCTCGGAAGTTCTAACTTAAGCGGATTTTAAAACCTGTATACTGTAATACTAAATCATAAAAAGTTAACTATTAATTTAGTTAACTTTTTATGATTTAGTATTACAGTATACACCAATCTTTTTTATGCGACCAATTAATTCTTCAAATAATATGTGTTCCCATATTATAATAACTATACTAACTATTCCTTTTTATGATAAAATAAGTGTGAATGCTGATAATAATTATTATGTAGAATAGAGGAGAAAGTTTAATGGCAGTTAGTGATCGTAAAATTGTAAAAAAACATGGAAAAATAGCAGATAAAATCATGGTCTTAGATGTAACAATGCAAGCATTGTCAGATGATGTATTACAAGCAAAGACGGACGAATTTAAAGCTAAATTAGCCGATGGGGCAACATTGGATGATATTTTAATTGAAGCATTTGCAGTGGTTCGTGAAGCAGCGCGCCGGATTCTTGGTTTACATGCTTATCGTGTCCAACTAATTGGGGGAATTGTGCTTCATCAAGGTGATGTTGCGGAAATGAAAACCGGAGAAGGAAAAACTTTAACTGCTTTAATGCCAACATATTTGAATGCTTTAACTGGCAATGGGGTTCATATTGTTACAGTTAACGAATATTTATCAAGACGGGACTCAGAAATTAATGGGCAAGTTTTTAATTTTTTAGGTTTAACTGTTGGTTTAAATGCCCGTGATATTACAAAAGATGCCAAAAGAGCAGCTTATAGTTGTGATATTATTTATACCACTAATGCTGAATTAGGATTTGATTATTTACGTGATAATATGGTAAAAATTTATAGTGAGAAAGTCCAACGAGGATTAAACTATGCAATTATTGATGAGGCCGACTCAATTTTAATTGATGAATCAAGAACCCCCTTAATTATTTCGGGAGGACAACAAAATCGGACACCGCAATATCAAGCAACTGATCATTTTGCAAAATCATTATCATGTGATACTGACTTAAAAATTGATTTAGAGACAAAACAAGTTTATTTAACACCAGAAGGAATTGCCAAGGCAGAAAATATTTTTTCAATTAATTCTTTATTTGATATTAAAAATACAGAATTATATCATTTAATCTTGAATGCTTTAAAAGCTAATTTTGTTTTTAAAAATGGTGTTGAATATGTTGTTCAAAACCATGAAATTGTTTTAGTTGACCAGTTTACGGGTCGTTTAATGCCAGGGCGTGCTTATAGTGATGGTTTGCAACAATCATTACAAGCTAAAGAACATGCTGATATTGAACAAGAAACAGTGACAATGGCGACAATTACTTACCAAAATTTTTTTAGATTATATAATAAATTAAGTGGGATGACCGGAACGGCAAAAACAGAAGAAGAGGAATTTATTAAAATTTATAATATGCGGGTAATTCAAGTTCCAACTAATCGTCCGTTAATTCGCCGAGACGAAGTAGACTATATGTTTGCCAATCGTGATGCAAAAATGCAGGCAATGATGAAGGAAATTATTACTTTGCATGAAAAAGGTCAACCAATCTTAATTGGGACAACTTCAGTTGATTCATCAGAAATTGTTTCGCATTATTTACAAAAGGCTAATTTAAAATTTGAAATGTTAAATGCCAAAAACCATGAACGTGAAGCGGATATTATTGTGAAGGCTGGTGAACAGGGAGCTATTACTTTAGCAACAAATATGGCTGGACGGGGAACCGATATTAAATTAGGTGAGGGTGTCCAAGAAATTGGTGGTTTAGCAGTTTTTGGTGTTGAACGAAATGAAGC